>JAISRN010000009.1 GCA_031273605.1 Spirochaetales bacterium
GCCTTGCCGCTGCCAAAGAAATTGGAGCGACTTTTGTCACGAGCGATCATAACGAAATGGAACAAATCGAAGAACACGAAAAAATCTCCTTTCGCTGGCTTCCTGCCAAACCCAAAAAACGCTAAGCCAAATTCAGATAACAATGAACAGAGAACAGAGAGCCAATCCAGAGAACATGTCCCCCGCCGCAATGTCCCCCTCATCATCAGTATCGACAAGCTCCGGAAAAGTTATGGGTCAAGTTTAGCTGCGGCTAAGGGGCGCCCCTTCCCCTTTTCAGCCGCCCTTGACGGATTCAATGGCCACCGAAAGGTTAAAAAAATCGTTTTCAAAAACACCAAAGGGAATGGCGATGATCCGAGCCTTTTCGGTGGGCCAGTTGATGCTGTGGTTGGCCCCTAAAATAATGGTGGGCAGGGAAATCACAATGCGGAAGGATTCTTCCAGCCCTTTTTTTGCGTTCCCCGCAATGATATTGACAATCTCCCCGATGGCGTCCACCACAATATCGTCCATTTCCTCGTGGGTTTCGCCGGTAAGGATTCCCGTAATTTTGCGGGCCAGGGACTTTTTCATGGAGATCACCACCGCCCCCCGGGCCTCTCCGGTCAGGCCAATCACCGCGGAAATATCCCATTCGGCATAGGTGTCTTTTTCCGTAAAGTAGGGCCTGTCCGGAGAAAGCTCAAGCCCCAGGAACTCCTTAAAAACGTTGCTGCAGGAATCGATAAAGGGCTGAATATATTGTTCCATGATTTATCTCCATTAAAAATTAAATTTAGAAATTTTTTCTGCAAAAATTTTTTCATTTACGGGTTTAATAATATAATCGGTGGCTCCGTTTTTAAGGGCTTCAATAACATTGTACTTGGCGGCTTCGCTGGTAACCATAATGATAGGCAAATCCTTATAGCTGTCCAAGGTGCGGACTCTTTTTAAAAAATCAATCCCCGATAATTCGGGCATATTCCAATCCAAAAGAATCAGATCCACGGAGTTCTCGGCAATCAGCCGCAGGGCTTCCACCCCGTTGCCGGCCTCCAAAAATTCGCAGGGTATATTGAGCCCCAAAAAGGTGTTTTTAACGATGGTCCGCATAATCCGGGAATCATCAACAACCAAAATTCGCTTCATTTGACGCCTCGTAACGCCTCGCTTGCTCCGGCGGGATTATTCATTATACCATGTATTATGCCCCTGGCAAGCCGGATTTCATAAAAAGCAGCCCTGGACAAGCAGCTCTGGACAAGGAGCCAAAAAAAAGCATAATTAATAAGCATGGCCGCTTTTAATGAAAAACCGCCGGAGGGGCCGCCCCCGGAACCTTTTCAGTGTCTCGACGAGGCAACCCTCCAGGCCCTCCGAAAGATGCCCGTGGACATTTTAGACGGCCTCTACCTGGGGGAAACCCGGAACAACGCTTTGGTTCTCTGCCTGGACATCCGGAATTTCAGCAAATTCCTCAGGGACAGCGATGAGGAGAGGGTTTTTACTTTTATGCGGAATTTTTCCTCCAATTTTTTGTCCTGCGTTAACCAATTTGGCTTTCATTGCTCCTACTATAAATTGCTGGGAGACGGCGCCATTGTCATCTGGGACGAAGCCACCGGAAAAAGCCTTGCCGAGGCCCTGGACACCTGGACCCAGTTTGTTGACTTTGCCAACGAGGAGCTGTTCCGGGGCGAGCTGGGGCTGGGGGGCGCCCTTGTGATGGAAAAGGTTTATAAATACGAAATTTCCGCGGAGATTGCCGGGCTAAAATACCGGGACTATGTGGGTTACGGCATCAACCTGGCCTGCCGCCTCCAAACCCTGGCCAAGATCAATCAGCTCATCATCGGCGTCAAGCTGGTCAAGACCGGCCGGGTTCCGGTGATTCCCGACGAGGGGCTGGATGAAAACGGCTTTTACCTCAAGGGCCTCCGGGAGCAGGACCAGGGGAAGCTCTATTTCTATAACCCCCCCCGGTAAAACCCTCCCCTACTTTTGGCTTCCCGGCTTGGAACCGATGAGGGTAAAGGAAAGGCTGCACTGATAGCGTTCCCCGGATTCCGGGTTGGCGGCCTTTTCCGAAGCGTAGTAGCCCACGGAGCCGGTGGAAAAATCCTTGGCCTGGGCATAAAGGGTATTCCAGACCTTGCCGGCGGAATCTTTAATCACAATTTCCAGAAATTTGGGGGCCTGGGGGTCCCTCTTGGCAGGTTCGTTCATAGTCATCTCCTCTTTAATGTGGTACCTCCTAGGACGCCCCTTATGGCCGGGGCGCTTCTTGTCCGTGGGCTTTAGGAAGTTTTTTTCCGCCTTTTGTGATAGCGGTAATGCCGGCGGAACCAGTGGGGATACCAGGGCCAGAGGCCCTTCCGGGCAACCAGGGTTAGGATAATCCCCAGGAGCAGAATAATCAAGAGGAGAAGCCCGAAAATCACCCAGAGGAGAATTCTCGAGCAGCAGGCCGGAGCGCCGGGAAGGACAAGGTAGGACGGCGGAAGGGCTTCCGGCGCCGGAACCTCCGGGGAGGCCGCCGGGGGTGAAGGTTCCGCCGGAGCCGGGGCGGCAGGGGGCGCCGGGGACGGCCTGGGCGCGGCGGGGGCCGCAGGCTGGGCCGGGGCCTCGGGTTGAGGCGGGGCCGGGGGCTCCGGAGGGGCGGGGCGGCTGGGAAAAATCTCAACAATTTCCACCAGGGTCATCCCCTCCGGTCTCATGCCCAGGGCGTCCCCGGCCTCCCGGGAAATATCGGCGATTCGCTGGTCGCTCCGGGGGATGCGGTTAATAACCACCGCTTCCACGGACCGCTGGTTTTCCAGGTTGGTGATCCGGACCCGGGTGTTAATGGACAGGCTGTTGTGCCTAAGACTCATCCCCGGCGGGGAGGACGCATTATAGGTTGCGTTCCCCGTTTGGCTTTGGGCAAAGCTCCGGAGGGGAATCAGCAAGCCGATAAAAAGGAGGCCCAGGAGCTTGACAATCCGGGGGTTTCTCAGGGGGGTTTTCATAAAGTTTCTCCTCAATCCTCTCCTCGGGATTTTCCGCCATAGAATCCGAACTCGTATCCCAGGTAGAGGCTCGCCATGTTCCGGCGGTACTGCCTCTCCTCGGAATTGCGGATCGTTACGGTACCAAAATCCGCGCTAAACCGGAGGCCCGCCACAACCCGGCCCGGCCCGTAAATCACCGCCCCTTCCAGCCCCGCGGTCCAGCCCAGGGGGAGGGAAAAAGACCAGGGGTAGGCGTCTTTGGCCCCGGCGCTGTCCCGGTAACGGGTTTCCCCCAGGGGAAAAACCCCGTAAAAGCCCGCCAGGGGGGAGAGGCGAAAACCCCGGAGGCGGAAATTCCCCGTGA
>JAISRN010000019.1 GCA_031273605.1 Spirochaetales bacterium
AGGGCCACAGCCGGGAACAGGCAAAAACCATCTTTGAGCTTTTGGAGCCCTTCAGTGAGTACGGCTTTAACAAAAGCCACGCGGCGGCCTATTCGGTGCTGGCCTACCGGACGGCCTACCTTAAAGCCCACTACCCCGCCCAGTTTATGGCGGCCAACCTGAGCAACGAAATTTCCGACCGGGACAAGATGAGCGACTACATCCGGGAACTAAAAAAAATGGACCTTACCCTGGCCCCCCCGGACATTAACGCCTCGGATAAGTCCTTTACGGTGCAGGAAAACCGGATTCTCTACGGCCTGGTGGGAATCAAAAACGTGGGGGAGGCGGCGGTGGAGGAGATCCTCTCGTCCCGGAAAAAGGACGGCCCCTTCCTTTCCTTAACGGATTTCTTAAGGCGGCTGGACCTGCGGGTGGTCAACCGCAAGGTTGTGGAAGCCCTGATTCAGGCAGGCGCCTTCGACGCCATGGGGATGGGGAGGGCCCGGCTTTTCTCCAACCTGGACCGGCTTATCCAATTTGTCGAAGGCCAAAAGGAATCCCTCTCCTCCGGGCAAAACTCCCTCTTTGACGAGGACCACCGGGAGTTTACCGAAATTGAACTCTCCCCCGTTCCTGAGTATCCCCGGGACATTCTGCTGGCCCATGAGAAGGAACTCCTGGGCTACTACGCCTCGGGCCATCCCCTGGAGCCTTACCGGGAACTTTGGGAAAAACTCACCACCTTAGACCTGCGGATCTTCGGAGGACGGGGGGAAGGTTCGGAGGAGGAAGAAGGGCCGGAGGAGTCAAGCCCGGGAAACCTTATCCCCGGGGCGCCCTACACCCTGGTGGGCCTGGCTTCGGGGGTCAAAACCCGGTTCACCAAGAGCGGCGGCAAAATGGCCACCGCCATGATCGAGGATTTTAACGGGAGCCTGGAAATGCTCTTCTTCCCCAAAGCCTGGGGGGAGACGGAAGACCGGGTTAAAAACGACGCGGTTCTGGTGGTAACGGGAAAGGTGGACCAGTCCCGGAATAACCCCCAGTTTTTGGTGGATGAAGTCAAAAGCCCCGAAGAGTCCCTCCGGGGTTTAAAAGCTTTTGAGCCCCTGGAACCCTACCGGAATCTTTATGGCAGTGAAAAAATCCTAAGCCTGGGGGAAAGGGAACTTTCCCAGGCCGTCCCCGGGGCGGCCTACACCCTCCTGGGGATTTTGCGAAACCTCCGCACCTTTACCAGCAAGAAAGGAGAGGCCATGGCCCAGGGAACCCTGGAGGATTTTTTCGGACGGATGGATCTCCTGTTCTTCCCCCGGATTTGGGAAAAAGAGGAAGAAAACATCCGGGAGGGCCGGATCTTAGGGGTTTCGGGCAAGATTGACCATTTTAGGAACGCCCGGCAGTTTTTAGTGAACCAGGTGATTTCCCCGGAAAACCTAGGCGCCCTGCCGGCCCGCCGGGAGAGGGGGGGCAGGAAAGGGGCGGATAAACCCAAAAAGGCCCCCGCCGGAAACGCCCCGGCCCTTCACATCCGCCTTCTCCGGGAGCGGATAAACCCCGACTCCCTGGAGGAACTGCGGGAATTCCTCCTCCCCCACCAGGGGGAGAGTCCCATTTTTTTCCATGTGCCCCGGAAAGCCCCGGAGGGAACCGGGGAGGATGTGGTGATCCGGGCCTCCCGGCGGATTGCCGTTCACCTGGACAGCCTGAACCTGAAAGCCCTTGAGGAGCATCCCCTAACCGGGGATGTGTGGAAGGAATAAACTATGCAGTTGTTAATGAGATTTTTAAACACGATTTTGACGGTTTACTCGCTGCTTTTGATGATTCGGATTCTCCTAACCTGGTTCCCCGGTTTTACCATGGGGCGGCCGGCGGAGTTTTTAAGCCGTCTCACGGACCCCTACCTTAACCTTTTCCGGGGGTTGAAATTCCTGCGGTTTAACCGGTTTGATTTTTCCCCCGTGGCGGCCTTTATTGTGCTGGGCCTGTTGATGCAGATAACCGCCCAGGGGGCGGCCAGCGGGCGGATTACCCTAGGGGGGATTCTCGCTTATATCCTGCTTTCGGTGTGGAGCCTGGCGCAGTTTCTGCTTTTCGTCTTTTTGGCCGCCGCGGCCCTCAGGCTGATCTTTCTTCTCTTTCACCTTGCCTCCTACCATCCCTTCACGGTTTTTCTGGACCGGATGCTGGCCCCCCTCCTGGAAACCCTGAGAAAACTTTTTTTCCGCCGGTCCTTTGTGACCCCGGTGGTTCAACAGATCATCCTTCTCCTTTTTCTGGGGGTGATTTACGGCCTGGGGGTGATCCTGGTTTCCCTGCTGAGGTTCCTCCTCCTCCGGCTGCCCTTTTAGCCATGTACCTGAGGGAGCTTACCCAAAAGCCCCGGGAAATCAGCGGGGTGGGACCGGCCAATGCCCGGCTTTTAAGCCTTCTGGGGATTGAAACTGTCGCCGGGCTTCTTGAGTACTTTCCCCGGGATTACCAGGACCGGCAAAAACCGGTTACCCTGGCGGAGGCCATCCGGGGAGGAAGGGAGGGCGCTGCGGTTTGGGCCAACACCGTTATTTGGGTGGACGACCTTCAGTTTTTAGGCTTCGGAAAAAAGCGGACCCCCAAATTCCGGGTTCACGATTCCAGCGCCGCCGGGGCGCTCATGGGTTTTAACCGGCCGTTTCTGGCCCAGACCCTCAAACCCGGCCGCCCCTACCGGCTCTGGGGCAGCTTTAAGTACCGCTACGGGGAGTTCCAATCCACCGACTTTGAGGTGGAACCCTGCCCCCCCTCCGGCGAAACCGGGGAGACGGGGAGCGGGGGGGAGGAGAGCCGGGGGGGTTTCGGCCGAATCCTTCCGGTTTACCGGCTTACCCGGGACCTGCGTTTAAAAAGTCTGCGGAGTTTTATCGCCGACGCCCTCCGGACCTACGGCCGGCACATCGAGGACGAGCTCCCCGCCCCCCTTATCAAGAGGCGGGGCCTCCTGCCCCTTAACCGGGCCCTTCAGGAGATCCACTTTCCCGGGGACTTTTCAGCCTGCGGGGAAGCGGCGAGGACCCTCAAGTACCGGGAGCTCTTTTTTCTCCAGCTTGGGGTGGCCCGGCGGGGGGCGGCCCGGCAAAGGGAACGAAGGGGCCCGCCGGCGGACCGGGGACGGGAAAATCCCGCGGAGTGGGAGGGCTTTCTACGCCGCCTCCCCTTCTCCCTTACCCCGGACCAGGAAAAGGTTCTGGAGGAGATCCGGCGGGACATGGATTCGGGCTTTCCCATGTCCCGGCTGCTTCAGGGGGATGTGGGGGCCGGAAAAACCCTCATGGCTTTTATGGCCTGCCTCCTGGCGGCGGCCCGGGGCGGTCAGACCGCCTTTATGGCCCCCACGGAGATTTTAGCCCGGCAGCACGGGGATAACGCGTCCCGGCTTCTGGAGCCCCTGGGAATCCGGCCGGCCTTTTTGGGGGGCGGGCTGCGGGCCCGCAGCCGGGAGGAATTGCTTAGGGCCCTTAAAGCGGGGGAGATTGATCTCTTGATAGGGACCCACGCCCTCTTTACTCCGGAGGTAGAATTTGCTAATCTCCGGCTAATCATCGTGGATGAGCAGCAGCGGTTTGGGGTGGCCCAGCGTTCCGCCCTGCAGAACAAGGCGGGCTTTCCGCCGGACGTGCTCCTGATGACCGCCACCCCCATTCCCCGGACTCTGGCCCTCACGGTCTTTGGGGACCTGGACATCTCGGTGATCAGGACCCTGCCGGAGGGACGCCGGCCCATCCTGACCCATACGGTTCAGGAGGCCCACCTGGACCGGGTTTACCGGGCGGTCCGGAGGGAGTTGGAAAGGGGACGCCAGGCCTACTTTGTTTATCCCGCCATTGGGGAATCGGAGAAGACCCGGCTTAACTCGGCCATTGCCAATTGTACGGAGCTAACCTGCCGGGTTTTTCCGGATTTTCCGGTAACCCTGGTGCACTCCCGGTTAAAGGAGGAGGAAAAGAGGGAAAGAATGGAAGGTTTTGTGAAGGGCCGCTTTAAAGTGCTGGTGGCCACCAGCGTGGTAGAGGTAGGGGTGGATGTCGCCCAGGCTACCTGCATGGTCATCACCAATGCCGAGCGTTTCGGCCTCTCCGCCCTGCACCAGCTCCGGGGCCGGGTGGGGCGCAGCCAGCTTCAATCTTACTGTTTCCTCGTTTTTGGGGGGGACCTCACGGAAGACGCCAAGGATAGGCTTAAGATTATGCGGGAAACCACCGATGGCTTTAAAATCGCCGAGGAGGATCTCCGGATCCGCGGCCCCGGCGACCTGGCGGGAACCCTGCAATCGGGATACCTGGAACTAAAGATTGCCGATATTGCCCGGGACGCCGGGATTCTTGAGGAGGCCCGGGAAGACGCCCTGGCCCTGGCGCGGGAGGACATGGAATTGAACCGGGAGGAAAACCGCGGCCTTAAGGAGTTCCTCGCCTCCGGCCCGGCGGCGGCGGTGATTCCGTGAGAATTACCGGGGGCAAGTACCGGGGGCGGATTGTCGCCTGCCCGCCGGGGACCATCCGTCCGGCCATGGACCGGATGCGGGAGAGCCTCTTCGCGATTTTAGGCGGCATAGAGGGGTTAAGTTTTCTGGATATGTTTTCCGGCTCCGGGGTGGTGGCCATTGAAGCCGCCAGCCGGGGCTGCCGCCGGGTAACCCTGGTGGAGAAGGATTTTCGTAAAAAGGAGGTGATTCAAAAGAATTTGCGCATGGTTGAGGAGGAAACCAAACTGTATATCATGGGGGCCGAACAGTTTCTCCGCCGGATAAGCCCCAGGGAGGGAGGGTTTGACATTGTTTACCTGGACCCCCCCTTTAACCGGGCCGGCAAATCGGCCCTTTTGGGAGACACCCTCCGATCCGGCGCCCTCAAGCCCGGGGGGCTGGTGATTCTGCATTATCCCCGGGAAGAGGGAGAACCCGGAGATGGGAACCTTATCTGTGAGGATCTAAGACACTACGGCCGTTCCTGCCTGGCTTTTTACCGTCGCCGGGAGGATTCGGCCTTAACCGGGCTTTTGTCCCCGGAACAAGGAGGAATCGCCCTTTGAGCCGTCCAAAAAAGCACGAATAGAAAATTGAGGTTTTAAGCAGTTTTATTAAAAAAAACCACCGAAAAAAGCGATTTTTGGGGCAAAAATAGCGATTTTTTATGAAAAACGACATAAAAGACTTGATTCCGCGGGAAGGTTTTGTTAAATTAACTTATACGAGGGTTGAAACCTTAAGACCCGAGGACAGGGCCGCCTTAATTCGAAAAGGCAACGCTCTTTTAAATACGGGGGATCTGGAAACCGCTAAACGGATTTTTTTAACCACCGGTTATTCCGATGGTTTAATTCGGGCGGCGGACAAGTATTTGGCAGCCCATGAGCCAATCGAAGCGCTTCGCTTGTATAAGATTGCACCTGCGCAGGATAAGGCGGCAGCCCTAATCGAAAAGATGGCGGCCGTAGTTAAAATGTGGTTTTATACATGACCAATGTCCGGGCCTTGCAAAAACGGGGTTTGGCATTAAACTTAATTGTGGGTGGATTTTCCGTAAGTGTATTGAAAAGGTAAATCAGAAATTCGCAGGAAAGATGAAAATGGACAAATTTGGAAACTTACATGCCGAAAGCGAAGTGCAGACGGCAAATTATGAAGCCGAGAGAGAAATTTCAGAACTCTCCAAAAAAGGCTATCAGCTTTTGAAGGAAAACCGGGTTGCCGAGGCAGCGGAGTGTTTTTTGAGCATCCTGGAAAGGGAACCGGAAAACAACTACGCCCTGGTGGGAATGGGGGACACCCGCAGAAAACAGCACCAGTACAAAACCGCCATCAGTTACTACATCACTTGCTTGGAACACCATCCGGGAAACAACTATGCCCTTTTTGGGCTGGCCGACTGCCACAAAGCGTTAAAGCAGTATAACCAGGCCATTAGTATCTGGGAAAAGTATCTGCTTTACGACAACGCCAACATCACCGTTCTTACCAGGGTGGCGGACGCCTACCGCAAGGTGAGGGATTACATCAAGTCTGAGGAGATCTACAAGCGGGTCTTAGAGATGGAGGAGAACAACGCGTATGCCTTAATCGGGCTGGGGCACCTCTACTACGATTTTAGGGAATACTCAGCCGCCCTGACCTGCTGGGAAAAGATCCTTAACGTTACCAGGGAGCATGTGGACATCCGGGTGCTTACCTCCCTTGGCAACTGCCACCGTAAACTCAAGACTTTCGAGAAGGGTTTGAGCTACTTTGAAATGGCTTACCGGGCCCAGCCGGACAACTTTTACGCCCTCTTTGGTTTGGCCGACTGTTACCGGGGTTTAAACCGCCAGGAAGAAAGCCTCAAGTTTTGGGGAAAGATCCTGGAAACCGACCCCGGAAACAAGCTCATCCTAACCAGGATTGGGGACGCGTACCGGACCATGGAAGAGTACGAGGAAGCAGAGAGCTTTTATCAAAAGGCCCTAAACATCAAGATGGACATCTACGCCGTGCTGGGGCTGGCCTTGATCAACAAAGCCAAGGGAAACTACGCCGAGGCCATTGCCAGCTTAAAGGGCCTGTTAAAAAGCGATCCCAAGAATCACCGGCTTTACTACGAGATTGCCGAATGCTATGAAAAAATGGGGAACATCCCCAGCGCCATCGGCGCCCTGACAGATTTTCAGAAACTGGGAATGCGGGACGTGCAGATCAACCAGTATCTGGAAGAACTGCGGCATGGCAGAAACTGAGGATTTAAAAAAGAAACAGGAAGGGCTGGGCTTTTGCCCTCCGGCAAACCGGCCCTGCCTGACCGAACTATTGCCCGATGAAATAGTCCGGGAGCTTAACTCCCGGACTATCCCGGCCCTTCCCGATTACCGGGGGGGGCAAATTTTTTCCTGGCTAAGCCGGGGGGTGATGAGCTTTTCCGGAATGACCGACCTTCCCCTTCCCCTGCGGCAAAGCCTGGAAGAAAGTTTTAGCGCCGGTTCCACCGGGGTGGAAAGCCTTTTTCAGGATCAGGATGGAACCCAAAAACTTAAAATCCGCCTTTTTGACGGCCTCTTTATCGAATCGGTACTCCTTACCGACCGGGCGGGGCGGCGCACCGCCTGTCTCTCTACCCAGGCCGGCTGCGCCATGGGCTGCCTCTTTTGCCGCACCGGAGGTCTCGGCCTTAAACGAAACCTAAGCGCCGGGGAAATTACCGAACAGTTTCTTCATCTGCTTAACCTAACCCGGCCCTCTCCGGTACTCCGGGGGGTCAACATTGTTTTTATGGGCATGGGCGAGGGGCTGGCCAATTATCCGGCTTTTATGAAGGCCGTCTCGATCCTCAGCCACCCCCAGGGGCTGGGCCTAAGCCCCGCCCGGATGACCGTTTCCACCTGCGGCCTGGTTCCCGGCATCTTAGCCCTGGGAAGGGAAAAACGGGGGCCCCGGCTGGCGGTCTCCCTCAACAGCGCCCTGGAGGAGAAGCGCCGCTTTCTCATGCCCGGCGCCGCCGGGTGGTCCCTGGGGGAACTAAAAGAGGCCCTGCTGGATTATCAGAGCCGGAAAAAAGAGCGGCTTACCCTAGAGTATGTCCTTCTATCGGGCTTTAATGACCGCCGGGAGGACCTGCAGGCCCTGATAAATTTCATCCCCCCCCTCCGGGTTCAGGTGAACCTCATCCCCTACAACCCCCTGCCGGCCCAAACCGCCCCGCCCCGGAGGGCTTTTACCTCCCCCGGCCCGGAGTCTACCCAGGGCTTTTACCGGGGCTTGCAGCAAGCCGGAGTTAAAGCCACCCTCCGTTACAGCCGGGGCCGCTCCACCAACTCAGCCTGCGGGCAGTTGGCGGGGGAGTAGTACCTCAGCGCTTAAACAGGATAAACGCATAGGAATTTTTAACCACGGACCGCACAGACCCCACGGACAGTACGGAATGAAAAATACAAACCGCGAAGTCGAAGAAGGAAGAGGAAGAGTGGAACAATTAGGTTCTGGAATGAGCAGGATCCTGAAAGCATACAACAAGACGATTTTTAACTTTACCCCAAATTTTATGTTAGTTACTTTCCCCCTTGGCGCTGATGACGCTGTCCCTGTAAATGTCCCCGTAAATGTCCCTGTAAATGTCCCCGTAAATGTCCCCGTAAAAAATGCCGCGGATGAGATTTTGAAAATAATTGCTGGAAATCCTGCTATTACTTATGAAGAAATCGCCAACAAACTATCTCTGACCAGAAAGACAATTCAACGGCATATTCAAGAACTTAAAAACAAA
>JAISRN010000054.1 GCA_031273605.1 Spirochaetales bacterium
CACGGCTAAACTTGACCCATAAATAAGAACGAATAACCAGGAACGAAGAAATGGAACCACTAAGGAACCTGGGGTTCCGGGGCGCTAAGGACACGAAGGGAAGAAGAATGGGAGGTGCAATCTTTCCTTTTTATGAAGGAACTTCACCGGTTTAAATTCCTTTTTTGGCTGTTTTCATCTGTATGATCATCTTTCTTCCTTTGTGTCCTTTGTGAACTTCGTGGTGAAAATTCTTCCTAAAGACTGGTAATCAGCCATAGAATTGTGGGTCAAGTTTAGAGCACACGGGGGGGAATACAAAAACTCCGTGTCCTCCGTGCCTCCGTGAGAAAATTTCTTAGATAACGTGGGGGTCTGGTTTTCGTGGTCCGTGGTTGTTTTCCTCCGGGTTATCCCTGATTTGCGAAGGGCTGTGGCATTGCACGGGATGATGTTTTTGGATATATTTAACCCAAGGACAGCGTATTTTCCGCTCTTTTCAGCGAGCCCGATGCCCTGCGGGAGCTCTATAGCGCCATCGAAGGCGTTCCCCGAAACGATGGGGCCTGAGGAAGCGATGAAGGCGGCGATAGAGTACTGCCTGAAGCACAATGTACTCCGCGCGTTTTTAGCGGAGCATAGTTCGGAGGTGATAAATATATCGCTGACCCTGGGGCGTCTTGGTCCTTCGTATCCGCCCTACCAGCGGATCAAAAGCCCGCCGTAGGTCAGGCCCGCCCCAAAGGCTAAGGTAAGGATCAGGTCTCCCTTGTGCAGCAGGTCCTTCTCTTCCATCTCCCGCAGGGCGATGGGGATGGAGGCGGAGGAGGTGTTGGCGTATTCGGCGATGTTTAGGTAGAATTTGTCCAGGGAAATGGAGAGCCGCTCCGCCGCCGCCTGGATGATCCGCTCGTTGGCCTGATGGGGAACGATGTGTTTAATGTCCCTCAGGTGAAGGTTGGCTTTGCGCAGCAGGCTGTTGATGAGAATCGTGCAGACCCGGACGGCAAACCCGTAAACCCGGCGGCCGTTCATGGAGATAAAGGTCTCCGCGGGGTCCATCCCCGGAGTAAAGGGCATCCGGGAGCCCCCGGCCCGGCGCATCAGGTGTTCCCCCCCGGCCCCCTCGGAGCGGAGCATGGTTTGGAGGATTCCCCGGTTGTCCTGGTTGTTGTTGGCCGAAACCACCGCCGCCCCGGCGCCGTCCCCAAAGAGGACGCAGGTATTCCGGTCCTGCCAGTTGGTGATCCGGGACAGGGCCTCGGTTCCGACAACCAGGATATTCCGGTAATCCCCCGCGAGGATCATGCCCCGGGCCACCGACAAGCCGTAGATAAAGCCGGTACAGCCCGCCGCCAGGTCGAAGGCCCCGGAATGTTCCGCCCCCAGTTCGTGCTGGATGAGGCAGGCGGTGGCGGGAAAGTTACTGTAGTCCGGGGTGGCCGTGGCGGTAATGATGAGGTCCAGTTCCTCCGGTCCCACCTGGGCTCTTTCCAGGGCCATCCGGGCGGCCCGGATCGCCATATCCGAGGCGGCCTCTCCGGGGGCGATGATGCGGCGTTTTTCAATTCCCGTATGCTCCCGGATCCACCCATCGGTGGTATCCACGGTCTGCGCAAGCTCTTCATTGGTGATTATCTTTTCGGGAACAAAAGACCCTATCCCCCGAATTTCGGCGATCATGCATCCTCCTGGCGCCGCCTTCTTTTTTGGCGAAAGCAGCTTAGCTCATTATCGCCGTTAAAACGGGAAGAATCAACCGTCTTTTGCCCTTTTGCCGGCGGGTGGCGGCCCCTTTGTCTTGCCCCTCAATTTCGGCTATATTGAAAACGTACAAGACCTTATTTTTATGCTATAATGACAATAGGAGAACGATATGACCGAAGTCAAAACAAGAGCCATAGAACTTATCAATCGTCTGCCGGATGATAAAATGACCTATGTTCTTGGCATTTTGCAAGTATTTGAAGAAACCGGCGCCTTAGAAACCGGAGCAAACAGCCCCATAAAAACAGGCGAACCCAGAGGCTATCAACGTTTACTCAAATACCGGGGGACCCTTAACCGCCATGTGGATATAAAAAAGGAATATGCAGAAGCTTTGGACGAAAAATATGCGCGTACTCTTTGATACTAATATTATTCTTGATTTTTTGGAAAAACGCACCCCCTTCAATGAAGCGGCAGACCGCTTGTTTGAAGCCTGTGATAAAACCATAATCTCCGGCTTCATAGCGGCGCAAAGCATAGCCGATATTTTTTATATTTTACGGAAAGACTACGGTATAGAAGAACGGAAAAATATGCTATTGGGAATATGCGAACTTATGAGCATTGTCGGCTTCGGCAAGGAACAAATTATAGCAGCCCTCACCAATGAAGATTTTACCGACCTGGAAGACTGTATACAAGTCGAATGTGCAAAGGCCATTAATGCCGCATATATCATCACCCGCAATATTGAAGATTTTACCGCTTCCCTGGTTCCGGCAATTTTACCGGAAGATTTTTTGGCTATGCAGGGGAATGAATAACACCCTCTGCAGACGAATCGAAGGGAAAGAAGGGAGAAGGGCTGCATCTGGAGAAAGAACTGGTGGGAGGAAATATAACCCCGCTTTTGTCCGTGGAACTGTCCGTGGGGTCAGTGTCGTCCGTGGTTAATCCTTAATTTAGAATTGCTGTTCGCCTTGCCCCGGCAGGACAAACCGATTATACTTAGGGGAAGTGAGGATTCCCTTGGACTTAAGCATTGACATTAACAAAGATAAGTGGAAAAAGCGGATTTTAGAGATCATTGCCGACTCCCCCCACCCGGCGGGTTCCTGGCATATTGTCAGCATCCTTCATTCCCAGGGGATCGAGGTGAGTTCCGCCACCGTGGGCCGGGAACTAAGCCAGCTCGAAACCCTAGGCTTTCTGGAAAAGCAAAACCACAAGGGCCGGACCATCACGGCCCTGGGCCGGGCGGTGATTGATAAGGCCAACAGCCGCAAAGAGCTTGATGATTTTAAGAGCAGCCTGGAGGAGGTGATTTCTTCCGATGTGCTGGAGAACTACCTCATGGTACTGGAGGCCAGGGAAGCCATTGAACGGGAAACCGCCCGGTTGGCGGCCCGGCGGATCACCGATAAGGAGCTTGCGGCCCTGGAGGCCCTCCTCTCTAATCAGGAAGAGCAGGTTAAAAACCACAGGAGCATCGCCCTTTTGGACATTGCCTTTCATTCCGGCATTGCCAGGGCTTCCAAAAACGATGTCCTCTTTTCCCTTTACCGCATCATCAGCACCATGGGCCAGCAGTCCCCCCTTTTTGAAAAACTGCGGATGCGGGTGGGGGATTCTTACTCTAACTTCCATGAGAAGATCTTTAAGGCCCTCAAAGAGCGGGACTCCGCCAGGGCGGAGGAGTACATGATGCTCCACATAAGCCGCCTGAAAGACGATGTGAACCGTTACTGGCACGAGTTTAACCCAAGCCTTCCGGGGCAGGGCTGACAGATAAGAAGGCGCCGCTACTTGCTTTTGGAAAGCCTGACGAGGTCCTCCAGGCGGAAGTTAGCCAGGAGCTGGGTCATTTCCTTAACCCCCGCGTTTAGCTGCTCCTTTTGGGCCTCGGTGTAGCGGTCGTCCACCGCCAGGTCTTCCAGGTAGTCCCGGATTCGCCCCAGAAAGTTGGCCGCGTCAAAGAGAACCTGCCTTTCTTCCCATTCAATGGATCGCTGATCCCGGGGGAATTTTTCCAGAAGGCTCTTGTACTTGGCCAGCCGGATAGGAACCGCATCCCGGCCCATAAAGGTGAAGGCCCGCCAGCCCGTTTCCAGGGCCACCCGGATATCCGCCATGCGGCTGTTGCCGTTGGCCAGGGCGATGGAGTCCAGGGGAACCCAGTACCCCCGCTCAAACCACTGCATAGCCCCAAAGAGTTTTTTAATTTCATGGGGAAAATCCCGGGAGA
Organism: Spirochaetales bacterium; assembly: GCA_031273605.1. Lineage (GTDB taxonomy): Bacteria > Spirochaetota > Spirochaetia > UBA9216 > UBA9216 > JAISRN01. Next base: position 3,935 of record JAISRN010000054.1, read on the forward strand.
ATTCCATATCGGGGTAGCCTTCGATTTTTTGCAGGTTTTTTTCCAAAACCTTTTCCGTTATGTTTTGCCGGGCCTTATCCGCTTCGGCGGCCTTTTCCTTGTCTTTTTTACTTTGCTTTTCCTTAAGCTCCCGGCTTTTAAGCTCCTCCAGGGCTTCCCATTCGGCCCTCAAAAAGGCCCCCAGCTCCTGACGGCGGTGCAGGGCGTCGAAGTAGCGTTGTTCAAAACCGGAACGCAGGGTGGAGGATTTTTTGAACAGGGCAATAAATTCATCGTATTCACCCCGAATCTTGGTCAAAAGTTGATCCCACTCTTTTTGTCCTTTTTTCGCTGTCAGCATATCGTATCTCTCCAATAGGGTTTATAATTTCAGCGATACCCCCTAGGATTATCGGCGAAAAGGCTTCCCTGGGGAAGTTATTTTGTTCATTTTACGGTTTTAAGTTGAGGTTTTAGGAAGATGTACCGCGCCGCCGCCGTTTTTGATTTTGACGGCACCCTCTGCTCCCGCCGGGGGCTGCCCCCCCGGAACCTCGCCATGCTGGCGGACCTCAAGGTCCGGGGAGTCTGCCGGATCATTGCCACCGGCCGTTCCCTGGACAGCTTCCGTCAGACGGCGGACCGGTTGGCCCCGGCAGGGTTTCCCCTGGATTTTCTGATCTTTTCCTCCGGGGCGGGAATGACGGACTGGCAAACCGGGGAAATCTTTCCGGCCGGCCCCCTGGAAGCTCCGGAGGTCCGGAAGATTTGGGACCGGCTCCTGGGGGAGGGCCTGGACTTTATGATTCATTTTCCTGTTCCCCATAATCATCGCTTTTACTACCTCAGCCAAAGCCCTCCGGGGGCCAACCCGGATTTTGAACGACGACTGTCCGTCCACTGGGGGCAGGGGGAAGTTTTGCCGGAAGGGGAGGGCTTCCCGGCCAGCCAGTTTGTGGTGATTTATCCTCCCCACCGGGCGGGGGAAGTCCCGGGGTTATCCGCGGGGCTGGAAGAATTTTCCCTTATCCGGGCCACCTCGCCCCTGGATGGAATTTCCCTGTGGATGGAGATCTTTCCCCGGGGGATCAACAAGGGTAGCGGCCTGAACCGCCTCCTGGAAAGCCTCGGCCTGGAGGAAAAACCCCTTTTGGCCCTGGGGAACGATTTTAACGACCTGGACCTCCTCGCCGCCGCCAAAAAGCCCCTGGGAACCCCCTGCCTGGTGGCCGACGCTCCCCCGGAACTAAGGGGCCTGTTTCCCCAAACCCTCTCCTGCGACGAAGCCGGGGCGGCCCAGGCGGCGGAAAAGTGGCTCCGGGATAACCGGCTTTAGGGTTTAGTCAAAACAGCTCAAGGCATTCTTAACCCGGGCCTGCCATACCTGCCGGGCCTTGCGGCGCCAGGGCAGGTCCTTGCTGGGGTTGAAGATCCGGTAGTTCTTTCCCAGGCTTTTTAGCTCTTCCTCGTGCTGCCAAAACCCCACCGCCAGCCCCGCCAGGTAGGCGGCCCCCCGGCCGGTAACTTCCACCTCCGGCGAGCGGGCCACCCGGCAGCCCGAAAGGTCCGCCAGGGTTTGCAGAAGAACATCGGAGCGGCTGACTCCCCCGTCCACCTTAATATTGCCTATCTTGACTCCCGTGTCTTCCCGGATGCCTTCCAAGACATCCACCAGCCGGTGGGCAAAACCGTTAATGATTCCCCGGGCCAGCTCCGGCCGGCCGGAGCTAAGGTTAAGGCCGGAAATGTGGGTCCGCATCCGGGGTTGAAAGTGGGGAAAGCGGATTCCCGATGGGCAGGGAATAAAGACCAGGTTTCCCGGATCCTCGCACTGCTCCGCCAGGCTGTTCATCTCCTCCGGATCGGCGAACCAGGCCATATCGTTGACGCACCAGTTGATCAGGGTGCCCATGGTGGCAAGCTGCCCTTCCAGCATATACTGAATCCGGTCTCCCACCCGCCAGGCGATCAGGGGAAAGAGCCCCCGGTGGGAGAGCTTTCCCTTGGGGCCGACATTAATGTTGACAAAGGCGCCGGACCCCATGGAAATCTTAACCTCCCCCGGGGTAAAGCAGGTGTGGCCAAAGAGGGCCGACTGCTGATCCCCCACCGCGCAGGTGATGGGGATAGAAACTCCCAGAAGGCTTTCGTCCAAAACGCCGAAGTGATCGCTGGAATTTTTTACCTGGGGAAAGATTCCCATGGGAATCTGAAAAATTTTGCAGAAGATGCTGTTCCAGCAGAGGTCGAAGGGATTATAGAGGCTGGTGGAAGACGCGTTGGTAAGATCGGTAACGTGCTCCCGCCGGCCGGTAAGGTTGTAGATAAACCAGGAGTCCAGGGTGCCGAAGACGGCGGTTCCCTCAAAGCAGCGCCGTTTAAGCTCCGGATCCCTTTCCATGAGCCAAACCACCTTGGTAATGGCGTGGTCCATGTTAAGTTCCAGGAGGGATGTGGCGGTCAGCATGGTGTCCCTGGTAAGGGCCGCGCCCCAGCCGGCAAGGGTCTTGAGCAGGCGGAAAGCGGGCTTTTTGTTCATCCTTTCCGCCGTGGGGGTTACCCGGACATCCTGCCAGCTTATGAGGGGCGTCAAGGGTTCTCCCCCGGCCCTGTCCCAAAAGCAAAAGGAAGAACGCTGGTTGGTAATGCCGCACGCGGCAAAACGGCGGGGGTCTACCCCGGTGTCGTTAACCAGTTTGTGCAGAAGGTTTTTTAAGGTTTCCCAGAGAACCAGGGGATCATACTCCGTGGCCCCGTCCTCAGGATGGGATGCCTCCCAGGGAAGAAAGACCTGGGCTTCCGTTTCTCCCAGGCGGTTCATGCCGAAAGCCCGGACGCCGCTCCCCCCCGCATCCACCGCGAGGACCAGATCCTTTATCTCTTTTTCCATAGAATTTTAGGAGTCCTCCCCCTGCTTAAAATATTCCGGAAACTCTATTCGCCCTTAAAACCTTTAAATAACTTGGTAAAAAAGCCCTTTTTTTTGGGTTTCTCCGCCTCCCCCGTTTTCCCCGGAGCTTCGCTGACCTTAACCATCTCCTTGGCCGGGGCGCCCTTGGCCGTTAGGGAAGTCCCCTTTCCTGCCGCTCCGCCGGTCCCGGTTTTGACGGGGGGCCTGCGTTTTTGTCCGCCCTTCCGGGGAGGGGTTTCCGGTTTTGGGGACTTGGGGCCGGAAGGGGGGGCCTCCCCATTGACCCGCTGATAGTTATCCCCGTATTTTTTGCGGTAGTAGGCCAGCCTTTCGTCCGTCCCGGATTGCCGTCCGGGGCTTTTGGGGACGGGGGGCCGCCGGCCGGGACCGGTCTCCTCTCTGGCCGCTTCCGCCGGAACGGGGGGGCCTTCTTTTGATCGCCGGGGGTCCCGGCTCCGCTGCCGGGAATCCCTTTCCGGGGCGGGCCGGGGGGCCTCCGTGGGGCGCCGGCCCGAGGCAAAGGGGGCGGGCTTATCCGAGGCGGCGGCCTGTACCGAGGCGGCAATTTCTTTCCGCCGCTTTAGTTCCCGCAGGTCCGCCGGACCATCCGGCCGGCGATCTGGCCTCCGGTCCGGTCCCCGGTTTGGCCCCCGATCTCGATCCGGTCCCCTTCCGGCAGGGCGCGACGGTCTGTCCCCGGAGTCCCGCCGGCCCCGGCCTGCCCCCGGCCGGTCCCTCCGGTGGTCGTCCTCATCGGCATGGTAAAACCGGCGGCCCGCGGTGGCGTCGTCTTTTAAAAGATCATCGCTTACGGAAAGGACGGGAATTTTTTGGTGAATGTACTCTTCGATGGCCTCCAGGCCGTAGACATACTTTTCGCAGGCCAGGGTTACCGCCTTGCCGCTCTTTCCCGCCCTGGCGGTCCGGCCGATCCGGTGGACGTAATTTTCAAAATCCTCCGGGATGTCGTAGTTCACCACCAGGGCCAGTTCTTCAATATGAAGGCCCCGGGCGGCCACATCCGTAGCCACCAGGAACTGCAGGTCCCCCGCTTTAAGGCGCTTTAAAACCTGAAGCCGCTTATTCTGCGGCAGGTCCCCGGAAATATGCTCCGCCTTAAAGCCGTTCTCCGAAAGCCGCCAGGCCAGCTCCTCGGCCATGTGCTTGGTGTTGGTAAAGATGAGGGCGTTTTCGGGATTTTCCTTGGCAATGATGCCCAGGAGGAGCCGCAGCTTTTCTTCTTTTGAAACGTGGTAGAGTTCCTGGTTAATGAGCTCCACCGTAACGTTTTCCGGGGAGATGGCCACCTCCGCCGGTTCCTGCATATACTCCCAGGCCAACTGGCGTACCCGGGAGCTCAGGGTGGCGCTGAAGAGCATGGTCATCCTTTTTCCCGGAGGGGGCATTTTTTTGAGCATGTACTTGAGGTCGGGAATGAAGCCCATGTCGAAAAGCCGGTCCGCCTCGTCTATCACCAGGGTAGAGACCCGGGCAAAATCCAGCTTGCCGGTTTTGCAAAAATCAATGAGGCGGCCGGGGGTGCCGATGATAATATCCGGCTCTCCTTCCAGGCTGTCTTCCTGCTGACGGTAGCCCACTCCGCCGTAGATGCAGGCCGCCTTTATCCCCAGGGGGCTGCCTAAAAGCCGGGCCTCGTCCTCGATCTGGACCGCCAGCTCCCTGGTGGGAACCACCACCAGGGCCATGCCGGGTTTTAAGCCGGCGCACTTATTCTGAAAGATGGTGATTAAAAAGGCGGCGGTTTTTCCTGTTCCTGTTTGGGACTGAACGCAGATGTCCTTTCCCTCAAAACTGTATCCGTAGGTTTGCTCCTGAACGGGGGTACAATCGGTGAATCCCGCATTTTGAATGCCTTCTAAAATCCGGGGATCTAGGTTAAATTCGGTAAATTTCATGTATCACTCGGTATGCTAAAAATTGGGGAAGCCGGACCTTGAGGAACGCCAGAAATGCTTCCGAGTTGTTGCTCAGGACCGGTCCGCTTGTTTCGTAATGGACTACTTTCAAGACAACTAGGTTTCCTGCTATAATCTACACTTTATAGAGGGAAAAAGCAAGGGGAGGGCGGCCTTTATCCTCCGATAGGCTAAAAAATAGGCTAAAAAAAAGATGTCCGGTCAAAAAAAACCGCCCCGCCCCGGGGGAAACCCCAAAGCCAGGCCCGCCAACCCCCGATCCGCCCCGGATCACTACGCCCTTAAGGCCAAAAAGGAGGGCTATCCCGCCCGCTCGGTTTACAAGCTCGCCGAAATTGAGGAGAGGTTTAAGGTGATGCCCCTTAAAGGGCTTCCCCGCCGGGTTTTGGATATTGGCGCTGCTCCGGGGAGCTGGAGTCTGTACCTTCTCAGGCGGCTTAAGGCCGGGCCGCCGGGGGGCCTGGTGGCGGCGGTGGATTTAAAGCCCCTGGCCTCCGGGGAGCTTGCCGGGGCGGCTTCGGGGTTTGCCTTTTTTGCCGGGAATGTCTTTGCCGGGGAAATTCAGGAAAAACTGGCCGCCCTGGCCCCCTTTGGGGCGCTTTTCAGCGATGCCGCCCCGGACACCACGGGAAACCGGACCGTGGACACCGCCCGGTCCCTGGACCTGGCCAGGGGGGTGTGGGAGCTTTGTCCGGCCCTCCTGGCGCCGGGGGGAAACCTGGT
>JAISRN010000124.1 GCA_031273605.1 Spirochaetales bacterium
ATGCCCAAGTGCGGGAATACAGCCGTACCGGCGGAGACTATTCCTTTTTTGTCCGGCGAAGATAAGGGCGCAAGGAGAAAGGCCTTTTTGAGGAAGGATTCTTGGTTTAAAGCGGCGGCCCTTCTGCCGGCCCTCTGCCTTTTGTTTGGTTTCTTTTGGCTTTTAGCCGGACCGGGAGGCCCGGTTGTCCGGGCCGATTTAAAAGAGGGCCGCTGGTCTTTGCCGGATTCTCCGGAGGCGCTGCCGGCGGGCGGGGTTATCCGGCTGACCGGCGAATGGCTTAGGCTTCCGCCTCCGGGAAACGCCGGGACAGGGGATTCCTCCGCCCCGGTGGAAACCGGGGACCCCAGGCGGGGACGGGAGGGCTTCTCCCTGACTCCGGTCCTGGGGGTCTTTGATTATTACTGTATCCTCTCAACACCGGGAGTCCGGGGTCTTATGGGCCTGCGGATTCCCTTTTTATTCAGCGCCTACCAGGTTTGGGTGAACGGCCGGGAAATTAGCCGTTCCGGAACCCCCGGGGCTTCGGCCCGGGAGGAGAGGCCGGACGGCAGCCCCGGGACCGGTTTTTTTATTCAGGATTCCGATGAACTCCACATCAGGATCAGGGTTTCCAACTACCACGGGCCGGTTCCGGGGATGCGGGGGGGCGTCCCCGAGTATGGTTCCGCGGAAACCCTTCTGGAGCGGCAGTCCCTGAGGGCCGCCGGGGAAATCCTCCTCCCGGCGCTTTTTTTCCTGGCCGCCCTGGCCTGGGGAATCCTGTGGCGGCGGTTTTCCCGGAACCCTCCGGTCCTTTTCCTGGGTTTTCTTTTTTTTGGTCTGGAAGGCTTGCTCCGCACCGGCGGCTTGGCGGCCCTCCTGGCCTCCCTGGGGCCCCCGGGTCTTTTGTTCCGGGGCCGGATGATAGCCGGGCTTTTTTCCGCGGCCTTCCTGGTTCTGGTTTCCCCCCTGCCCCCGGGGACGGAGGGGGACCTGGGAAGGCGGAGGGGGTTGATCTTTATTCCCCCGGGGGTTTTAGGCCTGGCGGCCCTGATCCTCCCCGGCGGGGCCCTGCCGTTTTTTCTCCCCCTGGGGCCGGTCTTGTTTTTGGCCGCCGCCGTCTTTTTCGGGAAGACTATTTTTTCCCGCCGTCGGGAGTTGGGGCGGGTGCCGGGGCTGGTTTTGACGGCCGCCGGGGGGCTTTTGTGCCTGGGGGCCTTGAGCGACCTCCTGGGGGTTTTAGGTTTCCCCTCCTGGGACGCCCTGCTTCCGGCGGCGGAGGGGCTTTTCTGCCTCTCCTGGCTGGTCCGCCTTCCCCGGCACGAAACTTCGGGGGAACCGGAAAAAGCCCTGGCCCCCCCGGAGGAAGAACCGGCGGCGGAAGGGGGAATGGAACCGCCGGAGCAGGGGACAGAACCGGCGGCGGAGTCGACGGAACCCGCGGAACCGCCGGAGTCGGAAGAATCGGCGGCGGAAGGGACGGAACCGGCAGCGGCGGAGTCGCAGGAAGGGACGGAACCGGCGGCGGAGTCGGCGGAGGAAGGAATGGAGCCCCCGGAGGAAGAAGACGAGGAGGCCCTGGAAATTCCGCCCCTGCCCCTGGGGATTACCGCCGGCTGGTCCCTTACCATTTTAATCTGTTCCCCGGATCCCTCCACCCGGAAAATTCTTAAAAACCAGTTGACCTTGGCGCAATATAGCGTGGAAGTCCACCAAACGGGAATGGGCGCCCTGGAAGCCATTGCCGAGGATCTGCCGGATATGGTTATTGTGGATTCGGAACTGCCGGATATGCCGGGGGACGATGTCTGCCGGGAACTGCGGGAAAGCTACGGGATGGAAGAGCTGCCCATCATCATGCTTTTAAATGACAATCAGCGGATCGGCGTTATGGAATGCCTGGCGGCGGGGGCCAACGATTACCTCAAACGCCCCTATCAGCAGGAGGAGTGCCTGGCCCGGATCAATACCCACCTGCAATTAAGCCGGATGAATCTGCTCTACAGCCAGTTTGTGCCCAAGGAATTTCTGGAGTGCCTGGGGCAGGATAAAATTATTGACATTAAGCTGGGAGATCATGTGCAGAAAGAAATGACCATCCTCTTTGTGGACATTCGCTCCTTCACCAATCTATCGGAAAACATGACTCCCCAGGAAAACTTTAAGTTTATTAACTCCTACCTGGGACAGTTCACTCCCCTCATTACCAAGAACCACGGCTTTGTGGACAAGTTTATCGGCGACGCCATCATGGCTCTTTATCCCTACCGGCCCGAAGACGCCATCCGGACCGCCATTGAAATGGTGGAAAACGTCAAGGTTTACAACCAGGGCCGCCTCCGGGCGGGGTATCAGCCCATCAATATTGGAGTGGGCATCCACACAGGCTACATGATTTTGGGGATCATCGGCGATTCTAAACGCATGCAGGGAACGGTGATCTCCGATGCGGTAAACCTGGCCTCCCGGATTCAGGATATGTGCAAATACTACCGGACCAATGTGGTTATCAGCCGGGAGACTTTTTTGGGAATTCAGGACCTCAATAATTACAGTTACCGCTTTTTGGGCCAGGTTAAGGTAAAGGGAAAAAACAAGACCGTGGCCCTCTTTGAAATTTTCAATGCCGATGATGAAAGTATCCGTCAGTTAAAAGAAAAAACCCAGGCGGATTTTGAAACCGGCCTGCGCCTTTTTTCCAAGTCCGAATTTGAAGATGCCAAGCAGTATTTTGAAAAGGTTTGCGAGGCTAACGGGCATGACGAAACCGCCAAGGTTTTTCTAGATAAGGCCGGGGAATTTGCCCTCAAGAAAAAGCGCTCCTTCCTTACCTCCCTTTAGGCAGAAACGGCGAAAGAACAACCAAGGCGTCAAAGGCGCACAAAGAATAGTAAAAACTTTTTATGGCTGTTCCGCAAAATAATTATTTACAGCATATTTAAAATTATCAATTAATTCATTTCTTGCTTTACGAGTAACATAAGCCTTGGCATTAAATTGATCGAAGCCATGATAACAGCCATCATAAACTGATATATTTGCTGTTACTCCAAATTCACGAAGATGATTAAAATAAGCGACTGTTTCATCAAAAAATGGTTCAATGCTCCCAACGAATGTCCATGCCGGAGGTAAATTTGAATAATTTGTTTCTCGTATTGGCGCCGCATATTTAGGAACTTTCTCGGTTCCAAATAAATTTCCTAAATATATTTTCCATGCAGTGGCATTGCTTACTGAATTCCATACCGGCGCATTATTATCTTTTGCCGATCTTGTGTTCATTTTATCATCGATCATTGGGTATAACGGCATCTGAAAAGCAATATTTACTTCACCCTTATCCCGTGCGTACAGCGTTGTAGCTGCGGTGAGACCGCCGCCGGCGCTGTCTCCGCCAATAAATATTTGATTACTTTTTATGCCTAATTCTTTCGCGTTTTTTTTAATCCAATACAGTGTCTCATAACAATCTTCGAGCGCTGCAGGATACGGCTTTTTTATTGAGAGGGTATAATCCGGGGATATTACAACACAATTGGCCGCTTCGATAAACAACTTTGCATACGGCAAATCCATTTCAGGAACACCAATTGCATATCCGCCGCCGTGTATCCATAATAATCCAACTGCATCTTCTTTTTGCGTTAAAGACTTATAGATACATACACGCAAGGGATTATCGTCCCGTTTTTTTATGAAAATTTCTTTGCAATTTATATTTTTTATGGTTTTTCCTTTCATAAATTTATCTATAAACCATTGCGCCATTTTAAATTTTTTGATATTGTTAAACTTAAAAAAAGTTAACAACATTCCTTTTAAACGTATTTGTTTGTCAATCATTCTGTATGATATTTTCACTTTATAGCTCCTGTTTAATCTAAAAAGACGTTAAATTTTCAGAGGTTGCAGTTCCAAAATGTCAAATTTTGGAACTGCCTCAAACATTACTTTTTGTCCAAAGTTTAGCTAAAGGCTGCCCGGTTCAACCAGGGTGGCGGCCATAACGGCTTTGATGGTATGAACCCGGTTTTCCGCCTGGTCAAATACCCGGGAGCCGGAGCTGCGAAAAACCTCGTCGGTAACTTCCATGGATTCCAAGCCGTACTTTTCATAAACCTCCCGGCCGATGCCGGTATTGAGATCGTGAAAGGCCGGGAGGCAGTGCAGAAAAAGGCAGCCCTTTCTCCCCAGGGCCATCAGTTTCCTGTTCACCTGGTAGGGTTTCAGAAGGCGGATCCGCTCTTCCATCCGGTCCTCCTCCCCCATGGAAACCCACACATCGGTATAGACCGCATCCGCCTCCTTCAAAGCGGCCTCCCGGTCCCGGCCGATCCAAAGGCTGCCCCCCCTTTCCTCCGCCAGCCCGGTCATCTCCTGAACCAGGCCGGGGTCCGGAGAGAGCTCCTGCGGGCAGAGGAGGGCAAAGTGAAGCCCCAGCTTGGCGGAGATGATCATAAGGCTTACCGCCACATTGTTCCGGCCGTCGCCGCAAAAAACCCACTTAGTTTCCCCCGCCGGTTTGCCCACCCCTTCCAGCAGGGTCATTGCATCGGCCAGGGCCTGGGTAGGATGGTAAAGATCGGTGAGGCCGTTCCACACGGGCACCCCGGAGAACCGGGCCAGGTCTTCCACGGTTTCCTGCTTAAAACCCCTAAAGGCAATGCCGTGGTAAAACCGGCCTAAAATGATCGCGGTGTCTTCCAGGGATTCTTTTTTTCCCATTTGGCTGTTGGTGAGGTAGGTTACCCGCCCCCCCTCGTCAAAGGCGGCGGTTTCAAAGGCGCACCGGGTCCGGGTGGAGGTTTTTTCAAAAAGAAGGACGATGTTTTTGCCCTTCAAAAGCTCCCCGCTGCCGGTTTTCCTTTTTTTCTCCTTGAGCTTGACGGATAGTTCCAGCAGGAAACGGATTTCATCGGAACTGTAATCCCGCAGAGTTAAGAGGCTTCGGCCTTTCAGGTTCACCATAATTGTCTCCTTTCAAAATACCATGCCTTAGAATAGGGCAAAGGGCGTTTTTTTTCAAGGATGAAAGCCGGGGCCGGGGCTTTTGCAAAAAGATAAGGTTGTGCTATCATAAGGGCAAAATGCCGAACAAAACAAAGCATATCATTATTAACGGCGACAGCCGGCGGATGGACGAACTTAAGGATGAAAGCGTTCATCTCATCGTTACCTCCCCGCCCTACTGGCAGCTAAAAGACTACGGAACGGACAATCAAATTGGTTTCCACGATGATTACGAGACTTACATTAACCATTTAAATTTAACCTGGCATGAATGTTACCGGACGCTGCACAGGGGCTGCCGGCTATGCATAAACGCAGGGGACCAATTTGCCCGGTCCGCCTATTATGGGCGCTATAAAATTATTCCCATCCACGCCGAGATTATTAAATTTTGCGAAGCCATTGGCTTTGATTTTATGGGGCAGATCATTTGGCAGAAAACGACCACCATGAACGCCTCGGGGGGCGCCAGCATAATGGGAAGTTATCCCAATCCGCGAAACGGCATCGTAAAGCTGGATTTTGAATATATTTTATTATTTAAAAAGCAGGGAAAGGCGCCTGCGCCCACGGAGGATCAAAAAAAAAGCTCCTCCTTAAGCCGGGAAGAATGGAACGCCTATTTTAACGGCCACTGGTCCTTTCCAGGGGCCAGGCAGGATAAGCATTTAGCCATGTTTCCCCCGGAACTGCCCCGGCGGTTAATTAAAATGTTTTCCTTTGCCGGCGAAACCGTTTTGGACCCCTTTATGGGGAGCGGAACAACCGCCCTGGCTGCCAAAAATTTAAACCGTAATTCGGTGGGTTACGAGATTAATTCGGCCTTTATCCCCCTTATTAAAGAAAAGATAGGCTTAAGGGACGATGGGGAAATAGAAATTATTAAGCAGCCGGACATAAAAACCAACTTTGAAGAAAAAATAAACGGCCTTCCTTATCGTTTTATTGATACACATAAAATAGATAAAAAAATTGATGTCAAAAAAAATCAGTACGGTTCAAAACTTGATGCGGCCGGTACGGAGCCAAAGGAAGAATTTTTTTTGGTAAAGCAAATCCTGAGCCCCGCATTAATCAGGTTAAACAACGGCGTTACCCTCCGGCTAATCGGCATTAAGCCCATTCCGGCGGAAAGCGAAAAAGCCGGGGAATACCTAACCCGCAAAGCCGGAGGGAAAAGGGTTTTTCTGAAATACGAGGAGCCGCGGTACGACAAAGATAATAACTTAAGGGCCTATTTATACCTGGAAAATAAAACTTTTATTAATGCTCATTTGCTAAAGCAAAAGTTAGTTGATGTGGATAATTCCCTGGAATTTAAACACAAAGCCAAATTTAACAAAATCAGGGGGAGCGATACCGGCGCTCCGGCCTAAGGGCTGATCTTTGACCAGGGACCACCGGACAAATCCAGCGAAGATCAACCACGGACCACACGGACCTCACAGACAGGACCACGGACGAAGAATAAGTGGAAAATAGCGCCTTTTTTCCCCTCACGGAGCCCACGGAGTTCACGGGGGGGATACAAAAACTCTTAAGTCCTCCGTGTTCCCGTCCGTGGTTAACTCTTCCTCTTATTTTTCCCCTCCGCCGCTTTTCAAAACTAAAATTTCCCTTTACCATAGCAGGGGGAGGAAAAGGGTGGAAGGGGAAATCTCTATTCTCGTCTTAAAGCGCAGTTATAACGGCCCTTTGCCCTATTGCCGTCTTCAACTAACGGGGGGGCGGGAGTTTATCCTTGACCTGGGGGCCGGGGAAAATTTATCCCAGGGTGAACAGGTGGACGCCGGGGCCTTGGCGCATTTTGCCCGGCAGGACCTTTTGTTCCGGCTGCTGCGGAAGGGGCTGGAACTGGCCTCTTTAAGGGAACACTCCCGGTTTGAACTTCAACAAAAGCTGGTAAAACGGTTTGACCGGTCCTCCCGGTCCGCCGAAGAATTTCCCGAACTTCTTTCCGCCGCCCTGGATCGGCTGGAAGGCTTGGGTTATCTTAATGACCGGCGCTTTGCGGAAAGCTGGGTCCTGCGCCGCCTGAGCCGCCGGGGAGAGGGGGCGGGGCTTTTGCGCCGGGGCCTGGGCGTCCGGGGCATTGGGCGGGAGCTGGCCGGGGAGGTTTTGGAGAAGTGCCTGACCCCCGGAGCGGAGACCGCGGCCCTGGAAAAGGCGGTTTTAAAACTCAGCCGCCGAGGATTTGCCGGGGAGGAGCTCCGGCGGCGGCTCTTGGGCCTGGGCTTTAATGCGGGCCGGGTGAGGGCTTTTTTATCGGGAGACGGGGAATGAAGGTGGTTGTTCTGGGGGCGGCTTCCCGGGGGCTGCAGTTGGCCCGGTATTTGATCGAAGAAAAAAATGAACTGGTTATCATTGAGCCCAGCCGCCGCCTTGCCTCCCAGGCGTCCTCTCAACTGGACTGCCTGGTGATTACCGGTTCGGGCAATTCCCTGCCGGTGCTCAAGGAGGCGGGGGTGGGGGATGCGGATTTTTTTGCCGCCCTGTCGGATTCCGATGAGGTAAACCTGGTGGCCTGCGCCCTGGCGGGGGGAGAGTCCAAGAGCCTGACCACCGCCGCCTGCATCCGGAACCTGACCTACCTGGACATTCAGGATGTTTCGGAATCCCTCATGGGGGTGGACTACATTGTCAACCCCGAAGCGGAGGCGGCGGCCTCCCTTTACGAAAACCTGGAGCAGGGGGGCTTTGGCGAGGTGGTTACCTTTAAAAAGTCCGGCCTGGTGTTTCATAATGTCATCCTGCCCAGGGACTCCCGCTTTGTGGGGAAACACGTTAAAACCATCCGCCGCTACATGAACCGTTATAACTTTCTTATTGCCGGGATTAACCGGGAAAGCGGCGCTTTTATTCCCTCCGGCGAAACGGTGATAGAGGGGGGGGATGTGCTGTCCATGGTTGCCGAGGGCCGGGGAATCTCCCGGATCTTTCAAACCCTGGGCAAGCGGATAAAAAAAATTCGCAGCCTCCTGTTAATCGGGGGGAGCAAGACCGCCTGGTTCCTGCTGAAGAATTACACCTCCAGGGAGCGCAGCCGCTTTACCCTGGTAGACCGGGATTCCGAAACCTGCAAACTCTTTGCCAGCCAGTATCCTGAAATCCTGGTGATTAAATCCGATGTTACCGATGAGGGGCTCTTTGACGATCTGGACCCCCTTTCCTACGATGTGATTTTGGTTTTAACCGATAACGACGAGCTTAACATTGTTACCGCCCTCTACGCCCGCAAGCTGGGTTTGGAGCGGGCTTTGATACTCCTCAACAATTCCCGGTATCTAAAACTGGCCTCGTCCCTGGGAATTGATTCGGCGGTTTCGGTTCCCCGGTCCACGGTTAATTCGGTTATCCGGTTTATCCGGGGAAAACGCTATTCCCACTTTCAGTCTATCTTTGACGGTCAAATTGAAATTTATGAGTTTACCCTTAAAAAACATTCGGACCTGGCTGAAAAAAAACTAAGGGAGATCAACATGAAGGGCCACGGCCTGATTGTGAACATCAACCGCCGGGGAAAAAGGCTCCTCCCTTCCGGCGAGACGGTTCTTAAGCCCGGAGATACCCTGGTGGTTACGGTAGAGCGGAGTTCCCTGGGGCATATTCAAAAATTATTTTCTTAAAAGCCGCCGGGTTTTTTTAAGGGGGGGAAATGATAAAACGGCTTTATGTGCTGCGGCTTACGGCCTTGGTTCAAATGGGGCTGGCGGGGTTGATGCTCTTTCCCGGAGCTTTGGCCTTTTGGGAGGGCCGGCCGGACCTGGGCTGGAATTTGCTCCTCTCCGCCTGCCTGGCGCTGGTCCGAGGGGGGGGCTTTTTGTTCCTAACCCGCAGGGAGCGGCGGCGGGTTATCAGTTCCCGGGACAGCTTTCTCTTTGTTACCGCCACCTGGGTTTTAGCCTCCTTTTTTGGCGCCCTGCCCTTTTGGCTTTCCGAATACTTTGCCGATTTTGCGTCGGCCTATTTTGAGGCCATGTCGGGTTTTACCACTACCGGGGCCACCGCTGCGGCCAATGTGGATGGGCTCCCCATGTCCTTTCTGCTTTGGCGGGCCCTAAGCCATTGGCTGGGGGGAATGGGCATTGTGGTTATGCTGGTGGCCCTGCTTCCCCTTTTGGGTTCCGGCGGCGCTCTTTTGGTAAACGCCGAAGCCTCCGGCCCGACGGTGGACAAATTAACCCCCCGGATTGCGGATAACGCCCGGATGCTTTGGTTTATTTATATCGGCCTGACGGTTCTTTTGATAGGCCTGCTTTGGGCCATGGGTCTGCCGTTTTTTGAGGCCCTGTGCATCGGGTTTTCCGCGATCTCCTCCGGAGGCTTTTCAACCCGCTCCCAGGGAATTGACGCCTATGGTTCCCCCGGAATAGAGATTCTCCTAATCGTTTTTATGTTCCTTGCAGGGGTAAACTTTTCTTTATTTCATAAAATCTTAAAGGGGAAACCCGGCGCCCTCTTTAAGGACGAGGAGTTCCGGGTTTACCTGTTTATTGTCCTTGCCGCCGGCCTTTTGGTGGCGGGAGATTTGTTTCTTAATTCCCCGCTTGCCCCGGACCTGCCTCCCCTAAAGCGGGCCGGCGAACTTTGGCGCAAAGCGGGGTTTCAAACTGTTTCGATTCTCACCAGCACGGGGCTCTCCGCCGCCGACCATGAGCTCTGGCCGGCCCTGTCCAGGGCGGTTATTTTTCTCCTGATGTTCTGCGGCGGCTGTTCCGGCTCCACATCGGGGGGAATCAAAATACTCCGCCTTACCACCATGGTGAAACTGGCGGTCAACAATATCCGCTACATGATCTACCCCCGGGGAGTTTTCCGCCTAAAAATTAATAAAACCGAAGTTCCCAAGGACGTTGTCTATTCCATCGCCGGTTTCTTTGCCTTGTATGTTTTTTCGGTCTTAATCTTAACCCTGGTTACCGCGGCCTTTGGGTTTGATCTTACCACTTCACTGTCGGCGGCCCTGGCCTCCCTGGGTAACGTCGGCTTGGGCCTGGGAGGAATTGCCCCCTCGGGGAGCTGGACCCTTTTTCCCGCCCCCCTAAAGCTGATCCTCTCCTTCGGCATGCTGGCCGGAAGGCTGGAGCTTTTTACCGTTTTTGCCCTTTTTACCCCGTCCTTTTGGAAGAAGTAGGGGCAGGGGAGAGTTTAAAACCCGATTTATAAATCACATAACAAAACATCAACCGGCGGCTATCCAGGGACACCAGTAATCAAAGGGCGGGGGAAAGAGGATGCGGTGGCGAAGAATATAGTACCCGCAAAAGGCCCCCAGGAGGAGGGTAAAAATCCTAACCCCGTGATCCGCGGCGCCGGGGGGGTTGTGGCTGTACCAGGTGCGCCTGGGCTTTTTGCCGAAACTGCGCAGGTCCATGGCGTTGGCAATGGTTTCTACCCTGCCGAAACTGGTCATGATGAGGGGAACCAGGACAAGGGTAACGTGTTTAAGCCGGGATACAAGGGAGGCCCGTTTGGAGTCCAGCTCTACCCCCCGGAGGCAGAGGGAATTTTTTATGTCGATAAAATCCCGGGCCACATCGGGAATTGTGCGGAAGGCTAGGGAGATAATGATGCAGCCTTTATAGGGAAGCCCCAGGGCATTGAGGCCCGAGGCCAGTTCCGAGGGGGTTATGGACAGCACCAGGACCAGCGCCGTGGCCAGGGAACAGAGGCGCTTAAAGAACATGGCCCCGGCATACCAGAGCAGTTCCCTGGTAATAAAAAACCGCTCCCCCCAACGAAGGATATAGGTGGCGGCCCCTACCCGGCTTTCCCCGGATTCCGGCCGGACCAGGATGATAAGCAGGGAACCTATGATTCCCGCCATCAGGGTCATAAAGGCTAAGATAAATAAAATGGGTTTCCAGGCGGGCTTCATGGAAAAGATAAGGGCAGCGCAGAGGAGAAACACCGGAAAGAGGACGCGGACATCGAAGGTCATGATCACGTAAACGGTCATAACCAAAAAAAGCCAGACCTTGGTGGTTCCGTTAAGCCGGTGGAAGGCCGTGGTCCCCGGCGTGTAGTTAATCATAAACCGGTTGTTCATCCCCTTCGGTCCTTTTCCTTTTGAATATAGGATCGGATAAAATCCTCAGGCTTAAGGCCGGCCTTTTCGGCCAGGATGTGCAGGGAAGTTACTTTTAAATTAGCCTCTTCCACAATCCGGGGATCCGTTAAGAGGGAAAAAATATCCCCGTCGGCGATGATCCTTCCCCCGGCAAAAACCAGGGCCCGGTCCGTGTTCTCAATGGCCAGGTGCATATCGTGGGTAATAAAAATGATGGTCTTGGCCTGCCGGTGGTGGAGGCGGTTGATAAAGGCAATAATTTCGGCGTAATGCCTAAAGTCCTGCCCCGCGGTGGGTTCGTCCAGGATAAGGATCTCCGGCTCCAGGGCCAAAACCGAGGCCACGGTAACCCGTTTTTTTTGCCCGTAACTAACGGCGCTTATGGGCCAGTTCCGGAGGCGGTAAAGTTCGCAGGCTTCCAGGGCCTTTCG
>JAISRN010000132.1 GCA_031273605.1 Spirochaetales bacterium
ATTTCTCCTGGGAGGCCTTTGACGGTTATACCCAGAGGGGAAGCAAAATAACGACCGATAGCACGGGTTATGATGTTCGCTCGCCTTGGAACCCTTCCCTAACCAAAAACCCATTACTGGGATTATCCATAAGTTATACCCAGGATTGGAGCCACTTCTATTTGGGGGCCAGGGCCGGCTATTCCCGGGGGGGCCTGGACCTGGACCTGGGGGTTGCCGCGGGCTTTTCCCTCTGCCTGGACAGGGACAGCCACCATCTGCGGAATCTTGAGGTCAGCGGTTCTTTTATTGGTTTTTTTCTGGAGCCCTCCCTCCGGGTTTCCTGGGCCTTAAATCCCAGCCTGAACCTCGAATTCACCTCTTCCTACCGGTGGGTGGCTAGGGCCATCGGTTCCGCCGGGTGGCTCTACACGGATACCGGCAAAAGAGGGAGCGGATATTACGGAGCCGCTTACTCCGCACTGGATCTGGGCCTGGGCCTCCACTACCTCTTTTAAGCCCCCCCAAAGGCTGGAGCGGAGGAAGATAACCACGGACCACACGGACAACACAGACTAAGAATAACCGCGAAAGGACGCGAAATGATGGCCCCTCTTTTCCTTTTCGCGGTTCCTCTTCCTCCGCTCCGGCCTTGTGGAGTCCGTGTTCCTGTCAGTGATTCCTGTCCGTGTTGTCCGTGGTTCTTCTTCCTTCTTCGACTTCGCTGTCAAATTTCTGCCCGTGTCCTGTCCGTGTTCCCGTCCGTGTTGTCCGTGGTTCTTCTTCCTTCTTCTTCCCTCTTTGGGGGAAAAACTGGTTATCCTAAGGTTACTCTTAAATTGTGGAATTGCCTTTCTTGCCAAATTGTAATAGGCTGAAAGTCAGAGGTCCCCATGCAAAACCCCGTTTTTCCCCTGATCCTCGCCCTCCTCTGGCCGGCCCTGGCCCTGGGGGGCTGTTCCAAGCCCGCCGCCGATCCCCCCCGTTCCGGGGACGGGGGGCCGGAAATTCGCACCTCCCCGGCGCCCCCCCAGGAAACCCGGGATTACTCCCCCCTGCTAACCTCCGGGGATCCCCAGCCCCACCTTCCCCCGGGGGCCTCCGAAACCCTGCTTCAGGTGATCGATTTAAACCTCGACCTGGACCGGCAGGAGGAGCAGATTCTCGTGCTCCGGGAACGGCAAACCACGGACTCTCCCCTGTCCATCGCCATTCTGGATTACGACCCCGCCCTCAAGGATTACCGCCGGCGCTGGGAGGCCCAAACCCGGATCACCAATATCCGCAGCTTTTCCCTGACCCTTTCGGACCTCATCGGGGATCACGTCCAGGAGCTTATCTGCGGGGGAATCGGCGCCGGGGGGCGGCAGGTGATGACGGTTTTCCGGCGGACCCAGGAACAGGGCCTCCGGTATGTCCCCATCTTTGACCAGCAGGTAGACGGAGTTATTGAAATTCTCCAGCTCCCCCGCTCGGCGGCCTACGAGACGGGCCTGCGGGAGGGGGAGAGTTTTTCCATCCTGGTTACCATCCCCGACCCCCAGGGGCAAAACGAAACGGACCGCCTTAAAAACACCTACCAATGGGATTTTGCCTCCCGGCGCTACATCCGAACCAAGGAAGAGCGGCTTCTGGGCAGCCGGTTAAGGCAGGAGCAATTGCTGGCCATTTACCGCTCCCCCGATGACGGGGCCTTTCTCAATCAGATTCAGGGCCCCTGGATGAAGAACGACGGTTCCGGGGTGATCATCAATATCGACCGGCAGAATAGTTCCCTCTCTTTTTACGCCGAAGAAGGGGGGCACAAGATTTTAGACCTTTACATCTGGACGGGAACCTACCGGCTTCTGAATAATATGATCCAGCTTAACGGGGAAAACGAGTTGGTAAACCACTTTGAGCGGATTCTGAATATCCGGCTGGAAGACATGAACAATCTTCAGATTACCGTTCAGGACATCAATACCCAAACCAGGGCCAGGATACCCAACGAACTGTGGAGCGGGGATTACTTTTTTCTTTCCCGGGAAGTCCTCGGCGGCCTTAACCCCCCGCCCCCCCGGGCGGCCGTTCCGGTTCTCACGGGAAAGTACTCCGGGGACAACGGAACGGAGCTTGTCTTTTCGGGGAACCGCTTTGAGCTATCCGGGGCGGGGGACGGGGTTTCCGGGGGTTTTTCCCTTTACCAATCGGGGGAAAAGATCTTTACCCTGAATATCCTCAACCGCTACGGGGTTACCGAAAATTACCGGGTTTTTAAGTACGAATTTGAAGAACGGATTTTGGACCGGAGCATTGAGAGAACCCTCACCTTAACGGAGGGCCGGCTTTTGATTCACGGCTTTGAGGCCTTTGAAACCCCTCCCCTCAAGTTTCAGCAGATTGAAATAAGCGAATAACATCAAAGCCCGGCAGACCTTAGCTCCGAAAGGTACTGTTTAAACCTTTCCGGCAGGGGGGCTTGAAAAGTTCGCTCCCCGGTTTCCCCCGGCAGAAGCAGGCTCAGGCGGCGGGCGTGGAGCATAAGCCCCTGGGGAAGGGATTTAGCCTCCCCCCCGGGCCGGCTGTAGAGGGGGTCCCCGGCAATGGGATGCCCCAAAGAGAGCATGTGTACCCGCAGTTGATGGGTCCGCCCGGTCCGGGGGCGCAGAAGAACCAGGCTGTGATTCTCAAAAACCTTTAAGACCCGGTAGGAGGTAACCGCCAGCCTCCCCCGGCCCTCCCCGTTCCAGGTAAATTTTTTGCGGTTCCCCGAATCCCGGATAAGGTAGCTGCTAATCCGCCCCGTCAAGGGATAAAGCCTTCCCTTAACCACCGCCAGGTACTCCTTCTTCACCCGGCGCTCCCGGAACTGGGCGGCTAAAAATTCCTGGGCCCGGGGATTCTTGGCGGTGATGATCACCCCGGAAGTATCCTTATCCAGGCGGTGTACGATCCCCGGCCGCAGACCCGGGGCGGAGGCCCCCTCTGATTCCGGCCAGCCCCCTATCCGAAAGAGCAGGGCGTGAACCAGGGTGCCGCTGAAATTCCCCGCTCCGGGATGAACCACCATCCCCGCCGGTTTGTCCGCCACTAATACCTGGGAATCTTCGTAAAGCACGGTTAAGGGAATGTCCTCCCCCCCGGGAAGCATCGCCTGAGGGGGGGCGTAACTTAGTTCCAGGAGGTCCCCCCGGCAGACCCGGCGGGAAGGTTTCACCTCCCGGCCGTTGACCTTGATAAAAAGGCTTTGCTGCTTAAACTGACTCCGGCTTAACAATCCGCAGCGCCCGGCGATGTACCGGTCCACCCGCATGGGTTCGCCCTCGGGAAGCTCCACCCGACCCCGGTAACTGGTCATCCCTAGTCCTTGTCAAAGAGGCTTAAGAAATAATCGGCCAGCGCCATAGAAAGGGACAGCCCCAAGCTGATGCCCACGATGTTCCAGTGATCCCCGGCGTCCAGTTCGTTAAACCCCGGAACCGTCTCCCCCGGCTGGGCGGTAAGGTTATGATAAAGGTACCTTCCCCCCCGGTAGCCAAAGGACGAGAAAAGCAGGGTAAAGGGCAGGGAACCAAAAAAGATAATCTCCCCC
Organism: Spirochaetales bacterium; assembly: GCA_031273605.1. Lineage (GTDB taxonomy): Bacteria > Spirochaetota > Spirochaetia > UBA9216 > UBA9216 > JAISRN01. Next base: position 3,554 of record JAISRN010000132.1, read on the forward strand.
CGGCGCAGCCGGGAAAGCCAGGAGGGAAATTCCCCGGGGGCGTACTCCTCCGGGGGGGCGGCCTGGGCCAGGGGCCAAAGCGAAGCCGCCGGAAACCCGCCCCACCCCTGGGCCGGAGCCTTGAAAACCCCCAGGCTCAGGAGAACCAAAAGGAACAACCCCCGCCTCATACTCCGGGCCTCTCCCCAAAAAGCAGGGTTCCTACCCGGATCAGGGTGGCCCCCTCCTCAATGGCGATTTCAAAATCACCGGACATCCCCATGGAGAGAACCGAAAAGTCCAGGCCGGGGAAGCGGCCCTTGGCCTCCTCCCCCAGGGCGGCGAGGGAACGGAAGGCCCGGCGAATCCTTTCCGGTTCGCCCTGGGGGGCGATGCCCATGAGCCCCCGGAGCCGCAGGTTTTGCACCTGAGAAAGTTTCTCAAGTAGTTCATAAAAATAGACAGTATCCCGGATTCCCGACTGGCTCTCCTCCCCGGAGAGGTGGATCTCCAGCAGAAAGTCAAGCCGCCGCCCCGCCTTAACCGCCCCCCGGTCCAGGGCCGTCAGGGTTTCCCATTTATCGATGGACTGAACGCAGGCGCAGGCCGCCGCGGCCCCCCCGGCCTTGTTGCTCTGCAGGCGGCCAATGAGGTGGAGCTCCAGGTCCGGCGGCATGGCGGTAAATTTTTCCCGCAGTTCCTGAACCCGGTTTTCCCCAAAGAGCCGGAGACCCAGGGCGTAGGCCGCGAGAACCTCTTCCCGGGTCCGGGTTTTGGAAACCGCCATGATCCGAACCTCCGACTCCTTCCGGCCCGCCCTGGCCGCCGCCGCCGCTACCCGGCCCCGGAGTTGGTCAAGGTTTTCTTCTAACTGGGTCATAGGGAAAGTATACCTTAATCCTTCCTGAACGCCAAGACCGGTTTCCCCGCCTAATGAATCGTCATCATGGCCCGGAAGCGCTGGTAGGGAGTCTCCACAGGTTGTTTCAGGGCGGCCCGGTAGGCGTCCAGGGAGGAATCGTTCCAGCGGATGAAGGGATTAACCCTTAGTTCCGCCTCCAGGGTCGTCCAAAGGTTTGATTTATTATACATAGTAATGTATTTTGTTAAGTAAGGATTGCCGGGATCAATGGTTTTGATCACCCCCACCGCATAGTCAAACAGGTCGTGCCCCGGATAAACCGGCAAATCCGAGGGGAGTTCCAGCAGGCGGCTTAGGCTGTCGAAGTAGAGTTCGTAATTCCCGGTATAGCAGTTGCCCACGGTCCCGGTGAACAGGGTATCCCCGGAGATGATCCACCCGCCGGTAAAGAAAACCACCGAATCCTCCGTATGTCCCGGAACGGCCAGGACATGAAGGGCCTCCTGCCCCAGGAAGATTTTCCCCTGGTCCCGGGCCGCCCCGGGACTTATCAGAAGGGGAAAGGAGCCCTCAAACCCGGCCTCCAGGAGCCGGCTGTTTCCCGGAGTATGATCGGCGTGATCATGGGTGTTGAGAACATAGCGCAAAACCAGGCCCTGCTCCCGGCAAAAGCGGATAATCTCTTCCGCCGCTCCCCCGTCCACCGCCGCCGCTTCCCCGCCGTTCCAGATAAGATAGGCCAGGTTGCTTTCTCCAAAGGGAAAGGAATGAATGTTCATGGCGTCCTCCTTTAACTTTCGCGTTAATCTTCGCGCCGCCGGTCCGTCCGGGCGGTTGATAGGAAAACCCGGAGAGTCTATAATGAACAACCACGTTTCAAAATGTACCCGGGGAGGAAGAAAATGTCAAGAAAAGCGCGGCCCCTGTTTTATTTGCTCTTCCTGGGGTTTCTTCTGGTTTCATGCGCAAGCCGGAAGCCCATGGAAAAAATCATTCCCCGGAATGCCGCCCTGTACCTCCATATTGAAAATCCGGAAGCCTTCATTAATAACACGGAAGCCTTTTTGGTATCCGCCGGGCTGGGCGCCTTTTTGGATTCCCGGACTCTGGGGGAAATCATTGACGGCGCCGCCGCCCTGACCCAAGCCGGAATAATCCCGGACTACCGGCGGCCCGCAGGCTTTGCCCTTGTTCCCGGCCCGGCAGCCTCCGGCGAAGATTCCTCTCCAATGGAAAATTATGATTTCATTCTTTGCCTTCCCCTTACCCCGGAATCAGGGGAAGGGCTTAAAAACCAGGGCCTTCCTGTTCCCGATACTCATTACCGGATACTTGACAATTACCTCATCTGGTCGGGTTCCGGGGAGCTTATCAAAAACCGCCCGGCCGCCGGCCGCCTTGATTTTGACCGGATTGGGGCCTACCCCTCCGACGGCATCACCTTTTATGCCAATTTCCCCGCCCTGCTTTCGGGGCTCAGCATTAATTGGGAGGACCTTACCGGCGAACTTGATGAAAGTTACGGCTCCGAACTTGCGCCGGTTTGGGAAGGATACCGCCGGATCCTTGCCTCTTTCCAGGAACAATGGTCCACCCTGAGGGTCGATGGCGAAACCCTGTCGGGGCTTTCGGAAATTCGGTTGACCGGCGAGTTGGGGGAACTTTCCGCCTCAATCAGCCCGGTTTCCGATCTGGGCGCCGGGGCTCCTTACCTGTGGACCGAAGCCAACGTTTTGCAGGTTCTGGTCAACCTCTCCCCGGAGGATCAGGTTAACATTTCCGAAACCCTGAGCCGGCTTTTGAGCGCCGGGGCTTTTTTTAAAGACAAAGATAATTGGGATAAGCTTGAGGAGCTTCAAAACCGCATATCAGAAACCCTGGGCGCCCGTGGAGCGGCGGGGTTTAATCTTTCCCTGGCCCCCGAAACGGAGGGTTCCCCCTCCCCCCTGGATCGGCTGTCAAGACTATCGGCGGAATTCCTGGCGATTCATGAGGTTCGGGACCCGGCGCTCCTGGCCCGGCTCTTAGACGAGTATCAGGGCAGCCTCAGCCTGGCGCAGGGCCTCTTTGATGGGGCTAATTTGGCTCCGGGCTTTCATTTTAGCCTGGAGGGAGAAAAATTCAGCCTCCCCGACGGCGCCCCAGGCTGGGCCTATGAGTACCGCTGGCAATTAGAATCCCAGGGCGCCCTGGCGGAGGCCTTTGAAGAGGCCCCCCAGCTTGAGGAGTTTTACCGGAACTTCTTCCAAATCAGCTATTTCCTTGCCGTAAAGAACGGCCTTCAGTTTTCTTACCTTTATTACAATGTTCCCGACGCCCGGAACCGGTTTTATGAATTGATAAACCAGTTCCCCCGAACCCAGGCCGTCCCCTCCTGGGTATCGGAAGTTCCCGGCACGGCCCACGGAGCTTTCTCCCTGCGCCCCGGCGCTTTGATTTTGCCCTTTGTTTCGGATTCCCCTTTTACAGATCCCCTGCCCCCGGAGCCGGGCTCGCTAACCCTGTTTTTTCAAGGGGGGGCGCCCTTTAGGACGGGCTTTAATCTTTCAAGCCGGGAAGTGGCTTACTTTGTTCAGTTGGCGATGCTTTTCGCTTCCCGTTGACCAATCGGGGAGTCCCCGGTATTATGAAGGTGGTGGGGGAAGCGATTGGTTATTGGCCAGGATGGTGGAATAGGTAGACACAGGGGACTTAAAATCCCCCGGCCTCACCGGCTGTACGGGTTCAACTCCCGTTCCTGGCAGCTTTTTTGCAAATGAACAACCCGAAAGAGGGCGCTATGAAAGGGCTTTGGAGAGGATCTCCGGGTTATTCGCCACATAATTCAGCACATCGGCCATGATGCCGGTGTAGCCTTTGCCCAGGGCTTTGTATTTTTCCAGAGCATCAGGTTTTGGGCAAAAACCTTTGCGCCCTTCCGCGCCCATAAAATTAAAGCCGCCTGTCAGATTCGAACTGACGACCTCATGATTACAAGTCAAGTGCTCTAAACCAACTGAGCTAAGGCGGCGCAAAACTTCACAGCAGCAACTTCCAAGACGGAGCAGCGAGCAACCCCGCTGCGAATGAAAACATAAGACAGTCTTTTGTTAAATACAACTAAAAGGGTAAAATGTCAAGGTCACGGGAATTCACAATTAGGATAACCACGGACAGAAAAAGTGGTTAGTGGTTAGTGTCCAGACAAAGAATAAGAATAACCACGAAAATCACACGAAAGGACGCGAAAATAAGACTCTCTATTTCCCTTTCGCGGTTTTTCGCGCCTTTCGTGGTTTCTCTTCCTCCTCTCCGTACTGTCCGTGAGGTCAGTGGTTAAACTTCTTTTCCTGAATGGCCGGTTAAACGGCGGGATCGCCAAACTGGGGTTTTAACAGGGGATAGAGTTCCCGGTACTTCTCAAAGCGATCCTGATAGAGGGGGTCCAGGGCGCTTTGGGGCCTCCGGGTTTCCCTAATCCCCGCAAGAACTCCGGCGGCCTCCTCCGGCCCAGCGTACTTCCCCAGGGAGGCGGCGGCCAGGGCCGCCAGGCCCAGGAGTTCGGCCTCCGGGCAGGCGGGAAGCAAAACCGGCAGGCCGGTAATGTCGGCCTTCAACTGATTAAGGAAAGCGCTTTCCCCGGGGCCGCCGGTTACCCGGAGGTCCTCAACCGGGGCGCCGGTTTCTTTCATCACGGTTATCACGTCCCGGATGGCAAAACAAACCCCTTCGGCCACCGCCCTGGCCAGCTCCGCCCGGCCGGTGGAAAGGTTTAAGCCCTGGAACACCCCCCGGGCGTGGGGATTCCAGTGGGGCGCCCGTTCCCCCGCCAGGTAGGGAAGGAACACCACCCCTCCGGCGCCGGGTTCGGAGCGGGAGGCCAGCTCGTAAAAGGCGCTGTAGGGCAGCGCCGTCATCCCCAGAATATCCCGAATCCAGGCAATGGCCTTGCCGGAGGTTGAGATGATGCCCGAAAGATTCCAGAAGGGCTTGACGGGGTGGCCGTAACTCATAAGCCGGGAATCGGTAATCTGATTTTCGGTGCAGAGGTTGATTCCCTCGGAGGTACCGCCACGGTCGCAGGCCCGGCCCGGCCTAACCGCCCCGGAGCCTAGGATGGCCACAAAAAAGTCGGGCCCTCCGGCCAGGACCTTTATGGGCCGGGAAAAGCCCAAAAAGGCCGCCGCCTGCGGGCTAAGGGTTCCGATAAGCTCCCCCGGAGCCGCAAAGGGGGGAAATTTGGCCCGGTCGAGCCCCGCCCTGTCCAGAAGCTCCCCGGTCCAGTACCAGCGTTCAAACCCAGGGGCCGGAAGAACCGTCCGGGCCTCTCCGGTGAGGGCATAAAGGAGGTACTCCGGGGCGGAAAGGAAAAACCGGGTTTCTTCGTAAAGCCGGGGCTCCTGGTTTTTTATCCACAGCGCCTTGGGCAG
>JAISRN010000136.1 GCA_031273605.1 Spirochaetales bacterium
TCCGCTACCTTAAAGACGGCGGCCGGGCGGCGATTGTCCTCCCCGACGGCTCCCTCACCGGCGATGGGGTCAAGGCCCGGATCCGCGAGGAGTGGCTGACCAAATGTAACCTGCATACCGTGGTGCGTCTGCCCAACTCGGTGTTTCAGCCCTATGCCAGTGTCGCGACAAACCTTTTGTTTTTTACCAAAGGGGAGCCGACCGGGGAGATTTGGTATTGGGAACATCGTCTGCCCGAAGGGGTAAAGGCGTATTCAAAAACCAAGCCTATTCAAAAAAGTGAATTTGAGGACGTGAAAAAATGGTGGAAAAAACGGAAAGAGCATGAACAGGCGTGGAAGGTGTCAATTAAGGCCCTGCGGGAATCGGGCTATAATCTGGACATTAAGAACCCCCACACCCCGGAAGCGGAGCAGACCTACACCAGCGCCGAACTAATCGCCATGCTCCACGAATCCTTCCGCAAAAGCGCTGGGCTAGTTACGAAGCTGAAAAAGGAATTAAAGATATAACTTGCCGCTAATTCTATGGGAGCTAAAAAATAGAAAAGGGAGCCATCAATTTGACTCCCTTTTTCATTTTAGCAGGGCCAGGACTCGAACCTGGGACCTCCGGGTTATGAGCCCGACGAGCTGCCAACTGCTCTACCCTGCGATGATGGGTTACTTTATGATAAATCCGCTTCTTTGTCAACACATTAACAAAAGAAAAAACCAAAAATTTCCGCGATTCGGGGTTGTTCATCCCCAATTTTAAGGCTTTCCTCAAAATAGTTTTGAAAAAAGGCCCCGGAATCTAAATTAAGAATTCCCCAACGGGCCGACACGGGCTTGACCACGGGTTGACAGAATCTCCCTAACCTGCTAAGTTACAAGTGTTGTTCCTAAGCGGACATCTTCGGGCTGTGGCGCAGGGGTTTAGCGTACTTGACTGGGGGTCAAGGGGTCGATGGTTCAAATCCATTCAGCCCGAAAATTTTAAAAGCCGCACAAAAGGGTATCCCAAAAGCTAAGGGGATACCCGGTATAATTTTTCTCCGGGCAGGCCCCCCATCACCGGGCCTCCGAAAAGTCCAGGTTAAAAACCTCCTCCAAAGCGCCCAGCAGAAAGTCCAGGTCTTCATCGGTAATCACCAGGGGAGGCTGAAAGGCCAGCACATTCCGGGCCAGGCCGTTCTTGCCTAAAATAACGCCCCGTTTTAAGAGTTCTTCCAGGACAAAATCCGTCCGCCCGGGCAGGGGCGCCCCGGTATCGGGGTCCGCCAATTCCGCTCCGGCCATGAGGCCCAGCCCCCGGACCTCCCGAATTACGGGAAACCGGTTTTTAAGGCGGCGCAGCCCATCCAAAAGCCGGTCCCCCAGGGCCTGGGACCGGGCGCAAAGGTTCTGGTCCCTAAGGTAGTCCAGCGCCCCCAGGGCCGCGGCGCAGGAAACCGGGTTGCCCCCCAGGGTAGAGGCGGACGGCCGGGTAAAGGTTTCGGCAATGGCATCGGTGGTACAGAAAGCGGCAATGGGAATACCGTTCCCCAGGGCTTTGGAAAGGGTCATAATGTCGGGAACCAGGCCGTAATGCTCCGAGGCAAACATCCGCCCTGTCCGGGCAAAACCTGACTGTACCTCATCGGCGATGAGCAAAACCCCATGTTTCCTTAAAAGGGGCAAAACTTCGGCAAAATAACCGGGGGGACTGGGGATAATGCCGCCGTTTCCCTGAATGGGCTCGCAGATAAAGGCGGCCACATCCTGATCCCCGGCCAGGATGGCGGCAATTTCCTGGGGGGTATCGGCAAAATAGACATCCTCCACAGGCCCCGCCGGAGAGGCCGGGGGAGGGGGAAAGAAGGGGTCCGCCCGCCACATGGGGATTCCCGTAACCGCCATAGAAAGCCTGGTGCGGCCATGCAGCCCCCCCCGGCGGGCAATAAACTTCCGCCGCCCCGTGGCAATCCGGGCCAGGAGCAGCGCCCCCTCGTTGGCTTCGGAGCCGGACATGCAAAAAAAACTCCGCTTTAAGTTTCCGGGAAGAACCTCCGCCAGCCGGAGGGCTAACTGAAGAACCGGTTCGGTCAGATAAACGTTGGTCAGGTGCTGGAGTTCATCCAACTGGGCTTTTACCCGGTCCAGAATGAAGGGGTTGGAATGGCCGCAGTTCATTACCGAAACCCCGGCAAAAAAATCCAGGTACTTTTTTCCCGCCCCATCCCAGAGGTACTGCATCCGCCCCCGGACAAAGAGGGGAGGGTCCCGGTAAAAATAGTTAAGGCAGGGCATGAGGTACTGCCGCCGCAGGGAAAGGGCTTCCTGGGGGGTCATGGTTCTTCCTCCGGTTTGGCAGCGGGGGCGGAAAAGTTAAAGGCCCCCAGGGTCCAGCCTTCCCTGGGGGGCGCCAGGGCGGGGGCAATATCCGGGGCTCTCTCCGGTTTCGCGGCGGCAAGAACAAAGACCTCCAGCGCCGACTCAAGCTCCCCGGAACTTAAATAGGGGGCCTCGATCCGGAACCGCCGCAGACCGGCCCGGTTAAGTTCCCCCAGCAAAGGCAGGTAGTTTAAGTCTCTGTTAAAAACCAGGTGGCCCCGGCCGTTCTTGTCCTGATAAACCGGATGATCCGCCCCCGTCTCATCAACCAGGCAAAGGCTATCCGCTTCCCGGCCCGTATTTTCAAACAAATCATGTTCCAGATACATCACTCCGGGGGAGCCAAAGGCAATCAGTTCCCCATCCTCCGCCGCCTCCCCCAGGGCAGCCAGGGCGGCCGGTTTGGCTTCCGGGGAAAGGGTCCAGAAAGAGAGCCCTTCGTTCTTCAGAAAATCCCAGGCGGCGCTGTTAAGAAGGTTAAAAGAGTAATCCCCCGCCAATTTCAGGGGGGGGGACCCCAGGGCCTTGAGGTCCCGGGTTAACCGGTGGAGGGCCCCTAAGTTGGTGGTAAGAATACCGTCCAGCCCCCCGGAGGCCAAAAGATCGGGCGCCCTTTCATGGAGTCCCCGGAGGCTGTACTCCTCAATGTCCCGGTCAAAGGTCATCCGGGGCTGACCCAGGAAAACCTCGATCTTAACGGGGGTTTCGCCGGAGTTGCGGAGGGCGCAGAGCTCCTGAATCTCCGGAAGGGTCCAGGGATGGTCCGGACGGTAGACCTCCCCGGAAAGATAGATTCGCCTCACCCCCGCCTTCAACGCCGCCACAGCCTGGGCAAAATTGTTCACCTTAACGGAAATTTCAATGTCCCCGGCGGGCCTTCGGTTTAGCGGGGCAAAAAACTCCCGCAGCTCCTGAATCCTGGCAAAACCAGTCTCCGGTTCCCCCTGGGCGGCGGAAAAAACCTTGCCGGTGGAATAAAAGGCCCCGGTACCTTCCATCCGGGTATTGATATTGGATAAGCCGGGCCTTCCAAAGGCGTAGCCGGGAGAAAAATCCCGCTTGCGGTTTTCATAAAGAAAATCCAAACCCTCCCTGGGATCAAACCCGGCGGGGTCGGCCAGATACCGGTCCAGGGCGTTCCCATAGCTGCGGATAAGGCCCCCCAGATAGTCAAAATCCCTCATCCGTCCTTCAATCTTAAAGGTCTGAACCCCCGCCTGGATCAGCTCCGGAATATGGGAGTAAAGGCACATATCCTTAACCGCCAGGGGAAACTTATTCGGATAAAACCCATCGCCGCAGCGGATTCCCTTAAAGGTCCAGCGGCAGGGTTTCAGGCAGCGTCCCGCATTGGAGCTGGCCCCAAAAAGCATCCCCGAATAGAGGCATTGACCGCCGTGGCTCACGCACATGTCCCCATGAATAAAGTATTCCAGTTCCATATCCGTGCGGCTCTTCAGAAAGGCCGCGTAGGCCAGGGGCAGCTCCCGGGAAAGCACCACCCGCCGGACCCCCAGTTCCGCAAGCCGCAGGACCTGGGACAAATTGTGGACATTCAGCATGACCGAGGCCTGGAGAGTTAGGGGAATCTCCCGTTCTTTGATGATTTTCAGTACCGCCAAGTCCTGAATCAGAATGCCGTCGGGGCGAATCTCCCCCAGGAATTCCAGAAATTCCCCCAGCTCATCCAGTTCGTCTTCGGTATAAAGGTTGTTGACGGTGATGTAGGCCCCCTTGCCCCGGCTTTTCAGGAGGTCCACCCCCTCTTTCAGCTCTTCCTGGGAAAAGTTGAAGTCCCTTCGGTGGATGCGCATATTGAATTTCTTGCCCCCAAAGTAAACGGCGTCGCAGGGGGTTTCGGCCACCCTTTGCAGAATTTGAAAGTTCCCCGCAGGGGCCAGGAGTTCCACCGGTTGTTGGTTAAAAAATCTCATTTCCTATAAGTATGGTTTTCTCCGCCCTTATTGTCAACGCCCCGCCGGCGTGGTAAACTATTCAAAATGAGGAGCCGCTTATGAACGCCAAACTGAATTTTACCATTCCTACCCTGGGGCCGGCCAAGGTCCCTTCGCCGATTAAAATGTCCAAAATTCAAGGGGACCGGCTGGTAAACTACATTACCGATGACGATACCTACATTTACGATCTTATCGCCCGTCCGGGGGACCCCCGCAAAAGTTACCGCCGGGAGGAGATGATGGAAAAGGCGGGCCCCCGGGAAATGCTTTACTTTAGCCCCGGCCACGTTCATGCGGGAATCATCACCTGCGGGGGGCTTTGTCCGGGATTAAATAACGTGATCCGGGCCATTGTCCGGGCCCTCTGGTACCTCTACGGGGTTAAACGGATTACCGGAATTCGCTACGGATACCGGGGGTTTCTCCCGGAATACAACCTGCCCACGGTAGAACTTAACCCCCAGCAGGTGGAGGTAATTCACGAAATGGGGGGAACCATCTTAGGCTCCTCCCGGGGGGGCTCCGATACCGAGGCCATTGCGGATTCTATCGAAAGGATGAACATCAACATCCTCTTTACCATCGGCGGAGACGGCACCACCAAAGGCGCCTTGGCCATTGCCGCCGCCCTGGAGGAGCGCAAATACAAATGCGCCATTGTGGGGGTTCCCAAAACCATTGACAACGATTTAAGTTTTATTCAAAAATCCTTTGGTTTTGAAACGGCGGTTACCCTGGCGGTCCACGCGGTTCAAAGCGCCTATGTGGAGGCCCGGGACGCCCTAAACGGAATCGGCCTGGTGAAACTTATGGGGCGGGAATCGGGGTTCATCGCCGCCCATACCGCCCTGGCTATGCCCGCGGTAAACTTTTGCCTAATCCCCGAAATTCCCTTTGATCTGGAGGGCCCCAAGGGGCTGATAGCCGCCATTGAAAAACGCCTGGGGGAGAATAAATCCGTGGTTATCGTTGCGGCGGAAGGAGCGGGGCAGGAACACCTCAATGCCAATACGGAAAAAGACCTTTCGGGAAATAAAAAATTGTCCGATATTGGGCAGTTTTTAAATGTCAAGCTTCAGGAGTATTTCAAGAAAAAAAACATTGAAATTTCTATCAAGTATATCGATCCCAGCTACATGATCCGCAGCGCCCCCGCGGCGGCCACGGATTCCATTTACTGTCTCCGCCTGGGAACCAACGCTGTCCATGCCGCTATGGCGGGAAAAACCAAGGTTCTGATGAGTCAGTTAAACGATCAGTACGTTCATATTCCCATGGAGTTGGCGGTGGCCCGGCGGAACTATGTGGACCCGGAAAGCAGCCTGTGGTCCACGGTACTCGAGGCCACCCGCCAGCCGGAAACCATGAAAAACGATCCTCCCGCAGCTCCTTAGGACAGGCTCCTCACCCGGCGGCTTTAATGATCCGCTCCGCCAGGTGAACCGCATTAAGCACCCCCTGGCCGCCGATTCCCATGGTGGCCACGGGGACCCCCTTGGGCAGTTGCAGAATCGAGAGCAACGCGTCTATTCCCGCCAGGGGTCCCGAAACCAGGGGCACCCCGATAACCGGATTGGCGCAGAGGCTTGCCACAATCCCCGGCAGGGCCGCCGAGAGCCCGGCGGCGGCAATGATCACCCGGTAGGCGCCGCTGTTTTCCTTCAAAAAATCACTGAGGGCCGGAAGATTGCGGTGGGCGGAGTAAACCGCCAAGTCCCCTTCCAAGCCCTTTTCTTTCATCAAGGCCAGGCCCGGGGCCGCCGCTTCCCGGTCAGATTCGGAGCCAATAATAAAAAGTATATCTTTCATTTTCTATTCCATAAAAAATTTCTTGCCGATGTCCTTTCTAAACCAGGCGCCGGGGAAACGCACCTTGGGGGCGGCTTCGTAGGCCAGGCTTGAGGCCTTAAAGATGTTTTGCCCCAGCCCCACCACGGTAAAGCACCGCCCCCCCCCGGTTAGAATCCTTCCCTGGGAATCCAAGGTGGTGGAGGAGTGAAAGATGAGGAGTTTTTCTTCGGGACAGACAGGAAGGGGTTCCAGGGGGAGACCCTTTTCATATTCCCCCGGATAGCCCGGAGCGGCAATCACAACCCCCAGGGCGGAATAGTGGGAATACTCAATGGGAAAGGAGGCCAGGTTCCGGTTAAGGATGGCTTCGGTGAGGTCCCCAAAGTCCGATTCAATCTGGGGAAGAAGAACCTGACATTCCGGATCCCCAAAACGGGTGTTATACTCCAAAAGATAGGGACCCTCGGGGCAGATCATAAGCCCAAAGTAAAGAACCCCCTGGTAGGAGAGCCCCTCCTTCTCCATGCCCTTAAAGGTGGGTTCAACGATCCTCTGAACTATGGTTTCCATCACCCCCGGGGCCACCAGGGGAACCGGACAAATGGCCCCCATGCCGCCGGTATTAAGCCCCTCATCCCCCTCTCCGGCCTTCTTAAAATCCGCACAGAGGGGCAAAAGCGCCCAATCCCGGCCGTCGGTCAAGGCAAAAAGGCTTATCTCATAGCCCGTGAGGTACTCCTCCGCCAGCAGGGCGTCGCTTTTTAAAATTTCCCGGCCAAAATCAAGGAGTTCCCCCTTATCCTGGCTTTCCAGAACTCCCTTGCCGGCGGCCAGGCCGCTTTTTTTAATCACCAGCCGGTGGGGCGCGTTTTCCAGATACTCCTCAAAGGCCCTTAGCTCCGTAAATTCCCGGGCCGCCGGGGTGGGGATGCCGTGGCGGAGCATGAATTTTTTTGAAAAAGCCTTGCTGGATTCCAGGAGGGCAGCCTCCCTGGGGGGCCCTAAAACAGGGACCCCCTGCTCCTTTAGCAGGTTCACCACCCCCATAGCCAGGGGACCTTCGGGGCCCACAAAAACCTGATCCACCCGGTAGTTCCGGAAGGCGGCCAGCACCGCCTCGGGGTTGGCCGGATCGACATCGGGCAGGTTGGTCCCCAGCCCGGCGGTGCCGCCGTTCCCCGGGGCAATGTAGAGACCGGCTATTCTCTTACTTTTAGCGTACTTCCAGGCCAGGGCATGTTCCCGGCCGCCGGAACCCAATACAAGAACTTTCAAACAACTCTCCTTAATCAGAGCGCTCCTGGGATTATCCCTAATCTTATCCGGTTTAAGAATTTTTGGCTACATTTCCCCGGTCCGGTCTTTCCGGTCCAGGGCGTCCAAAAGCTCCAGGGCGGCCCGGGGATACCAGAGATGCTCCAGGGCATGAATCTTTTCCTCGATAAAGGCGGCCGATTCGGTTCCCTCCCGGGTAAAGGACGCCTGGTAGAGAACCGGTCCGGTGTCCATGCCGTAGTCTACCTGGTGAATGGTTATGCCCAGCTCCCGATCGCCTGAGGCATAGCTTTCGGCAATGCCATGGGCGCCGGGATACCGGGGAAGCAGGGCGGGATGGATGTTAATCAGGCTCCCCTTAAAACCGTCAATAAAGCCGGGGCTAAGGAGGCGCATAAAACCCGCCAAAAAAACAATTTCCGCCTCCGCCTCTTCCAAAAGCCTTAGAATTTCCGCCTCCGCCTCCCCCCGGGGCCGCCCCTCGTACTTCACCGTCCGGGAAGGAATCCCCAGGGCTTCCGCCCGCTTTAGGCAAAAAGCGCCGGGGCGGTCGCAGATAAGCAGGGTGAGACGGTGGGGGCCGGGAAGAATGGCCTCCGCCAGGGCCTGAAAATTGCTCCCCTGTCCCGATGCCAGCGCCGCTGCCCTAGCCAAGGATAATTTCCCCAATGGGCAGCAGGCTAAAGGGAACCGGAGCGGAGGCGGCGCTCCGGGTGAGCCTGTCCCCGTCCTCCGGAGAGACCGCCAGGGCTATTCCAATCCCCAGGTTAAACACCCGTTCCATCTCTTCAAAACTAATGCCCTGGGCCTGAATCTTTTTAAAGATCTCCGGTACCGGCCAGTTATGATAAAAGCGGGGGGCAAGGCCCGGCGGCAGGATACGCTTAAAATTTCCCGTTAAGCCGCCGCCGGTAATGTGGGCCATCCCCTTTACCCCCCCGGCGGCCAGGAGAACCTTAATTTCAGAAACATAGATCCGGGTGGGGGTAAGCAGTTCCTGATAAACCCCGGGGGTCTTGGGAAGAACCTTCCGGGCCAGGGAAAGGCCGGTAGAGTGAATTCCCGACGAGGCTATGCCCAGGATGAGGTCTCCCGGTTTTATTTTTTCCTTTTGGGGAAGCAGGAGAGTCTTTTCCCCCACCCCCGCGCAGAAACCCGCCAGGTCAAATTCATCATTGTCGTACATGTCCGGCATCTCCGCGGTTTCGCCCCCGGCCAGCAGGCAGCCCGCCTGCTCACAGCCCTTGACGATCCCCCGGACAACTTCCTGCAAAATGGCTTCGTTTAAACGGCCGGCGCCAATGTAGTCCAAAAACACCAGGGGCATGACTCCGCATACCGCCAGATCGTTGGCGCTCATGGCCACCAGGTCGATGCCGAGGGTACCGTATTGTTTTAGTTCCTGGGCTACCAGAAGTTTGGTCCCTACCCCGTCGGTACAGCTAAAGAGAACCGGCTCCCGGTAGCCTGAAAGGTCCAGGGGAACCCCTCCGGCAAACCCGCCAATTCCGGGGGCCACGGCAGGGGAAGGAAAGCGGCTTATAAAGCGGGCAAAACGGTCGCCCTTTTCAATATCCACCCCCGCTTCGGCGTAACTGTGAATTCCCATAAACACTCCTTCATTTTTTCCAAGCTGCTGATTCTTTGCAGGCGGCGTCAAAAAGACAGCTAATCACATCCCGAATTGTGGGTCCCGTTTGGGGGCGGCGGAGAAGGATAATCGCCGTTAAAGCAGCCGGTACAGTAGGCCTGGGGCAGGGACACGCAGGCTTTGAGGCTTTCCAGAGGAATAAACCGCACCGTAGCGGCGCCGGTGGTGGCGGCAATTTCATCGGGGCTTAAGGAATTGGAAATAAGCTCGCTCCGGGTAGGAATGTCAATGCCAAAATAGCAAGGCCATTTAATTTCCGGCGAAGACAGCCGCAGGTGTACCGCCTTGGCCCCGGACTCCTTTAGCAGCGAAACGAGGATTTTGCTGGTGGTGCCCCGAACCAGGGAATCGTCCACCAAAAAAATCTCCCTGCCCCGGATAATCTCCTTAACCGGGTGGAGTTTCATCCGGACCGCCAGTTCCCGCTGGGTGGTGGTGGGCATAATGAAAGAGCGGCCCACATAGTGATTCCGGGTAAGCCCCTGCTCAAAACTTAAACCCGACTCCTGGGCATAGCCAATGGCCGCGGCATTTCCCGATGTGGGAACCGGAACCACAATGCAGCCCCCGCTGTCCCGGCCCGAGAGAAGGTCCCTGTCCCCCCGGGCCAGGGCGGCCCCCATCCGCTTCCGGGCCAGGTAAACGGATTCATCAAACACCAGGGAATCCGGACGGGCAAAATAGATAAGCTCAAAGATACACTGCCCAAGCCGGGGCTCTCCGTCAAAAAGGATTTCCGACTTTATCCCCTGCTTTCCCACCACCACCATTTCCCCCGGCTTAATCATGCGGTAATCGGTGATGTTTTGAATTTCCAGGGCGCAGGTTTCCGAGGCAATTACCGTGAGGGAGCCCCGGCGGCCCAAATACAAGGGCCTGAACCCGTGGGGGTCCCGGATAGCCAGAAGGTTTTGGTTGTGAATCATCACCAGACTGTAGGCCCCCTGGAGCCGGGAGAGGGTTTCTTTAAGGGCCCCGGTAAACCCCGCCGCCTGGGAGCGGGCCAGGAGATGCAGAATCAACTCCGTGTCGGTGGTGGCCTGAAAAATGCTGCCCTCCCGGGAAAGCTCTTCCCGGAGACTCTCGGAATTGGAGATATTGCCGTTGTGGGCCAGGGCAATCCGGCCCTTGTTGCAAGCCACGCAGATGGGCTGGGCGTTTTCGATCCGGTTGCCCCCCTGGGTGGAGTAACGGACGTGACCTATCCCCACCGTAGAGGGGCGGCTGCCGTTTAAATACCGGGCCAGCACCTCCGAAACCATCCCCAGGTCCTTGTAGGCGACAATCCGCCCCTGCTTGTTGTAGGCAATCCCGGCGCTCTCCTGGCCCCGGTGCTGGAGGGAAAAAAGGCTGTAAAATAGCTTCTCCGGGATGTTGGCTTCTCCCTCGGAGAAAATTCCCACAACCCCGCAGTGATGTTTTAAGGCGTCTTGATTATCCATTCCTGCTCTAGGCGATCCTACCCAGGGGGTTTCTCCCTAGCTGCGGAAACTGCCGGGGGTAACATAAATGGAATACTGACCGGCGGCGCCATTGTATGCCTTTATCTCCACGTAATAGGTTCCCCTTTCCAGATAAAGCTCTAACCGGGCGTTTTTATCGCTTCCGTTGTCATCCGCCGAAGCCACCTGGGCATTGCGGCTGTTGTAGAGGGTCATTAGAGTATCCAGGCTCCCCCGGGTTCCCAGAACGTAACGGCCGGATTGGGGGGCTTCCACCACAAACCAATCCACCCCGTCCGTCCGGGAAAGGGAATGGCCCTCCTGAGTTTCGCCTATGCCAAGCCGGGTGGCCTGATCCCGGCTGTTGTTAGGTTCGTACCGGTCCGGTGGGGCGGGGTTTGCAGTTTGGTAGGACAGAACATACTGACCAACGGTACCGCTGCTGTAAGGCCGGATCTGCAAAAAGTAAGTGCCGGGGGTGGATAAAAGCGTCTCTATTCTGGCATTACTATCGCTGCCGGAATCATCGTCCTCCGCCACCCTGATGGTTTGAGAATTGGGCCCAAAGAGGGTCATCACCGTATCCAGGCGGCCTTCGGTGGCTAGGGTAACTAAAACCCGGCCGGTAACCTGAAAGGAAAACCACGCGGGATTCCCCGAAGTAAAGCCCAGTTGATACCGGCCCGGGGTAATGGCCTCGGCGGACTCGGCGGGGGCGGAACCGCTGCTGCTACCGGCGCTGCTGCCGGAACCGGGAATATAAACCAGGGTACAGCTTCCGCTTGACGCGTCATAGGGCGCCACGGAAACCAGGTACCTGCCGGCGTTCAGATTCGCGTTTAGGCGGGCGTTATAATTATCTCCCGAATCGTCGTCTTCCTGAATGACATTCCGGGTATCGGCGTTGAGAATCGTAATAACGGTATCCATGCTCCCCTCGGTATAGATTTGAACCTGGGCCGGAGCGTTCAGTACCAGGGAAAAAAGAGCCCCCTGCCGGGAAGAAAAACTTATGGAAGAACGGCCTTCCGGAAGGGCCGGCGCCGACGCCGACGCCGTTGAAGGGGCGGAACCGGAAGGCCGGCTGGTTATGGTCGGCCTATCCACCGGCGCCCCGGAAACTACGGGGCTGCCCAGTTCCAACTGAATGGAATTCCTAAAGGCCCCCGAGGTAGGGGTGGCGACAACCTCAATCCGGGAGGTGTCGGGGGAAATCTCCAGGGATTGGCTGGGGGGAACGCCGGCCATTTCCGCCCGGAGAACATGGCTGCCCCGGGCAACCTGGACCCGCTGGGCGCCTCCATTGCTCAAGTTCATGATCAGTTGATCATCCAAATAAATGCCTAATTCCTGCATGGCCCCAAAAGAAACATCCGCCCTCTGGACGATAATAGTTAGTTGGTCCCCGGGAAATCCCCCGGAGGACAGGCAGGCTGAAACAATCAGCAGAACCAGACCCAAAAGAATACCGGCAATTATTTTTCTCATTTGGCTTAACCCCATATTCCTTTATGACCTGTTTTCAACCCTTTGTCAAGCCGCCGCCAAGGCTGTGTCGCCAAGGCCGTGCGCCAAGGCTGTGAAACAACCTCTATTTATAACTGTGCAGGCCGGGCAAAAGGTAATTAACCCCAAAAAAGGTAAAAACCGTACAAAGAAATCCTATCACCGCCAGCAAAGCCCCCATCCGGCCCGACTTTTTCGCAAACAGACGCAGGTGCAGATAAGCCGTGTAAACCAGCCAGGTGATAAGCGCCCAGGTTTCCTTGGGGTCCCAGCCCCACCACCGTCCCCAGGCTTTTTGCGCCCAGATGGCCCCAAAGACGAGGGCGCCGGCGGTAAAAATGGGATAACCGGCAATGATGGCGGTATAGGTAATCCGTTCATACTCCAACCGGCGGTCTTCCCGGCGGCTAAAGAGGCTAAGAAGGGCCGAGGCAAAGGAAACCACAAAAAAAGCCTCCCCGATAAACGAAAAAGAAACATGGAGCAAAAGCCAGGAAGAACGCAGGGCCGGTACCGGCGCTAGGGCCTCCTTATTGGTAAGGGGGGAGCTGGCTATGGCCAGAAAGACCACCGCCACAAAGACGGCGATAAAGCCGACAGTTTTATGGTAGGGTATTTTTTTTTGCAGCCGGTAAAAAACCGCAATAAAACAGATAATGTCTCCGTAAAAAATCAAAGACTCAAAAGTTCCAGTTAAGGCAATAAAGGAAATAGCAAGGGACCGCGCAATGATAACCGATAACAAAAGAAGGGCCGCCAACAGGGTCAGCCAGTGGCTTAGGGGATCGGCGTCCCGTTTTTTAAATAAAAAAACAACCTGGATAATCAGCGACAAAAGCAGCAATATCCCGGCAAGGGTGGCAAGGTTAACCATAATTTCTCCTTAACTTGTAAAGGGCGGTTAAGCCCAGGCCCGCAATACAGAGGATAAACGAAATAAAGACCAAAGTATACCCCGGATCCCGGACCGCCATGATAACCGTGTACTCCCTGCCTCCCATATTCCCATAGGAATACTGATAAAGGGAAAACCCGTTTAACTTTAGGGGATGATTAACCTCCAAAGGCCGGGCGGTGTATAGAATCCTTTCCCCTTCCAAAACGGTCAAGTAGCTAATCCAGGCCAAGGGGCGCCCATTGTCGTATTGTCTGTATTCCAGATCATCCAGAATCAGGGTGTTGCCGTTGGGCAGCAGGGCGGACTCTCCCACCCCCAGTCTGAGGGTGCCATCCATGCGGTTAAAGACGCTTAAGGCGGCGCTGATCATAAAAAGGATAAGCCCGCCGTGCAAAATATCGGGGCCAAAGTTTTTCCGCCCCTTTTTTCGCAGTTCCCGGCGAAAACGAAAAACCGTGCAGGCCAAAAGATTAACAAAAAATAATCCTGCGGGAATCAAAAAAGGAAGGGAACTGAAAAAATCATCCATCCCCACGGCCAAAACCAGCCGGGCAAGGGAAGGGGAATACAGTTGAAAATACTCCTGCCCTTCAAGATGCTGGGGCACAAAGGTCGAAAGCCCCCCGGTAATAACCATGTACAAAACCAGCGCCAGGGTAAGCCGCAGGGACCTAAGCCAGGTAAAAATACGTTTCAACATTATACGAGGCCGCCAGGGGGCTACCGGGAAGAGGTAATCTGAACCCGGAAGGTAAGTTTATGTTCGGGGTTTGAAGAGTCCATACCCCGGAAAACTTGTGAGTATTCCACATTAAACCAGTTCCACAATCGTAAGCCCCCGTTAAGTTCGCCATAGTACTGCATAGGGCCGCCGGCTAAAAAGAGGTACGGAAATACACCGGCCTCCCCGGAAGCGTAAAGCATAAAGCCCCGGCGCCGGGTAAAATAATAGTAGGCCCCCAATTCAAAACCGGCCTGCCATATCTCGCTGCCGGGCTGGCCGGTATGCACGCCGGGCGCTCCGCTATAGGGCGAGGGGCTAAAGCCTGCGTTGACGCGCCAATAGGTCAGGGGAAGAAAAAACCGGCGGCCCAGTCCCACTTCCAGCCGGAAGCCGTCAAAGCCGTGGGTTAGGGAAGAAGAATAAACCGGCAGGGTGCTTGCCCCAAAGTCAAAAGTCCAGCCGTACGCGTTGCGGACCCGGAAAAGGTAAACCCGGTAACGTCCCTGTATTTCCTTAACAACCTGTTGAAGCTGGCCGGCCCGGCCGTTAACCCGCTGGCCATTAACCCGCTTGTAGGCTTCGTCATCCCGCAGGTCCGCGGCAATTTTAGTTATCGCGGCGTGGGTTTCTGAAATGTTGCGATCCTGTAAATAGCTCTCCGTTTTGGCGGCCTCAAAAAGAAGCCGGATATGCTTGTCATTAACGTCGTTATAACAGGCCCGGATAGCCTCGGTTTTGTCAATGTAGGCGGCCTCTCGAGCCAGCCGGCCGACATACTCCCCGCTGTTGTGATAGCCGACAAGGTTCCCCGCAAGATTTTCGGTAAAGTTCTGAAACCTGGCGTTCGCCCGCCCAACCTGTTCTCTAAGGCTTGTGAAAAAGGCATAATTATCTTTCAGGCTTGAGTTAGTCCAGGGCTCGGAGTCTTGTAAAAAAGCCGAAACCTGCTCTTCTTCCTGGTTCAGCCTTTCCATAACCCCGGCGTACGCCGCCCGGTAAAAATCCTCATCCGCCGGACGGACCACCTGAAGGCTTAACCGGGGAACCGCTCCGTAAACCCGCTCCGCCGGAACAAATTCAATTTCATATTCCTCGGCCCTTCCGGGAACCGCCGGATCGGAATCCCGAACGCTCAAGTTGTTTCCCGTAAAGTGGTAAAGGGTAATGTCCTGGCCATCCTGTTTTTTTATCAGCCGAATATCGCTGAAAATGGCCGCGGGAACGCCGTTCAAATTCAGGGCCAGGGTAAAATCAAAAACTTCGTTGGTTGTCCGCAGCGAAACCAAATCCGGACGCAGCACATAAAAAGACCGGCCCCTTAAGAGCGAGCCCGCCCCATCATAAGAAAGGATTCGGAGGGTGTAAAATTTTTCCGGCCAATCGTAGGAAACATAACGGTACCGGCCGTTTGTCAGGGGCGGCCGGCTTCCATCCGGGGCGGTTCTCCATTCATTTCGAACCGGATCAAAAAACTCCAGGACATCCTGCACCGATTTGAGTCCGGGATTCCAGGTTACTTCCAAGAAGGACTCCCCAAGCTCCACGGCAATATCCTCCGCCTCTTCCAACCCGTATTCAGCGGAGGTAGTAAATTGAAAAGCATAAGGGGGAAGCGGCTTTCCCTGAAGATCAAATAGGTTTGAAAACAAAACCTCGTAACCCGCGGATATATCCAGCCGGCGGTTAGGCCAGCTCAGGGTTATCACGGAATTATCCTGTTCAACCCGGTGTTGAAACTGCGCCTGGGCTATCCGCCTTTGCCGGGAATCCCGCAAATCCGCTACAACCAGGCCAAAGTTAATCCTGCCTTCAAATTTAAATTCAATGGTCCCCCGGATTTCCAGATCCGGCAGAACATGGTCTTCCTCCGGAGAACCGGAAGACCAAATTGTTCCTTTAGCGGACTGGCGGGCATAAAAGATCTCCCGCAAACCCTCGCCGGAAACAAAACCTTCCCCCACCCGCCAAATAATGGTCATGCTCTCCGGCAAAGTCAGGGGAATAAAAATTTTTTCAAACCGCCCAATCTCGGTTGTTCCCCCCCGGAACAGCACCAGGGTATATTCCCGGCCGGGCAAAAACCGGGTTTCCATAACCCGGCGGTTCCTGCCTAAAATCTCCACCGCCTCCGGATTAATAAACTGCCTGGCCCCTTCCTGGGCGCCTTCAAAATACTGAATCTGCACCGGAAAGGCATTGTCATTAATCAGTTCCAAAAATACCGCCGGATCGGCAAAAACCCCGGAAATAAAAACAAAAGCGCAAACGAGGATAACAGCCAACTGACGGAATCTTTTCATAGTGCTTGCCTTAGGAACTAAAAATCCGTTCTTTCCATCACAAAGGATTCAATATTAAGCCCATTAACGGCGTTTAAAAACATCTGAAAATTCCAGGACCGGGTAAGGGGAATGTAGCCATCCTTTTCGGCCTTAAAAACTATCTTTACCGACGCGGCGTCGTTGTAGGTTAGGCCTTCCAGCATCGGGGTGATCTGCCCCGAAAGGGAGGGCCGGGAGGTATCGCCGGTTAGGCCGACGGGAAACTCTCCGCCGCCGGGAAAGGTAGTGCTTACCAGTTCGTAGGAGATCCGGACTTCCGGCACGTTGGACGAAAAAGAAACCCGCCGCGTCATTTGTTCGGGGGTTAAAATTTCATTCGGAGCGTTGATCTGGGAAGGAATGACTCCCGGGGCGGTTAGATACAGCACCTCGCCGTAATTGAGGCTGACGGTAAAGATCTTTTCCGCCCGGCCGGTGGCGGCTTCAATAAGGTAGATCATATAACTTGTGCCGTCCTGGGGAAGGTTAATATCATACTCCCGGCGGTTAGAAGCAGGAATGGTGGAATAGGAAATGGCCTGAATCGAGCTTCCCTGGAAACCCACATCGGGGTGGGACCCCAGAACCGTGGAATCCGAACCCAGGTAAACCACCAGGTTGTTGTTTCGCGTGTTGTCGATGGGCCTGGTGTTTTCGATAACCAGCCTGGCCTTGGTGGTTAAAATGCCCCGCCCCGCAGGGGCCAGGGTAACTCCCGGCAGGTTGCGGTAATCCGTGGGAATGGGCACCGGAATCGGGGTGGTGGAGTACATGGGGATAGCCGCCTTAACAATGCCCCGGGCCAGTTCATAAACCGCCCGGCCGTCGTTTCTGGTGTATTTGGCATAGATGGTAGCATCGATGAGTTCTTCGGGATTCTTAAACACCCGGACAATGCGGCCGGGGCTTAAAGAGCCGATGTTAAACCGCTGGGTGCAGGCCGGATCGGAGTAGAGGTCCACCAGAATATTGCGGGCATCGGAAGACAGGGAACAGATAAATTCGATGGTATTGGCGGATTCAATGACCCGGGTGCCCGCAAGAACATCTTCAATATCCTTTGCCCGAATCACCGCTTCGTAGACATTGGACGCGTTATCGTCCAAAAGCTGGATAAAAACCTGTTTGTCCCGAAGATCTTCGGTTAGCCGGTAATCGTTACCGGCAAACAAATCGGTTGGGTACAGGCTGACCTGGGCCCGGAGGGTATTTTCCGCCAGCATATTCCGGTCAATCTTAACCCTAAAGGGCGTAACCGAAGTGGCGATCCGTTTATGGGGGTTTCCATTAATAAAAAGGATCACCTCATGGCCGGTATCGTTTAACACCAGCAGGCCCCCATCGGAATCCTGCTGGTTGCTGATGGAAGTCCGCCGGACCGGCTGGTCCGGCGCATCGGGATACTCCTCCTCCGGAGTGCGGGAAGCGCATCCGGCATAGATAAAAAGGGTGAGCGCCGCCGACAGCGCCAGAATCCCCGCCCTTGCTTTCTTCATGGTTTTCATGGATAAATCCTCCCTTAAAAACGGGCCCGCGTTTTGCAGGCCATGCTTTGTTTAAAAACAGAAAAGCTCGTAAAATGACCCTAGGGTAAGCCGATACTATTAATCTTTGGGATCAAACAATATGGCGTTCCGATCCCCCTGGCGTATTCTATTTTGTGCATTTATTTCGATATCTCTTGTTATTCTATTTCTCATGGAAACTTCTCCTTCAGTAAACCCGGTATTATAGGAGTTTCTTAGCTCATTTTCATGATCAGCTGTCATTCTATTTATTCTTGCCTGAAATTCTCCCCTTGCGGCATTATAACCTGCTTGATACCCTGAATTTTGATACTTACGCTCTGCTTCACGATATCCAATTTGATATCCCTCATCATACCCTGCGCGATGCCCGGCAGTATACCCGGCGTCATGCCCCTCATCATACCCGGAATTTGACGAAGACTTATTACTTGGCCCGCCGCCGCATTGGGATATAATCGCTATAATAATCAAACAGTTACCATAATATACCCCCATAAAGATAAAAAATCAACTAGAAATTAATATGACGCTGGCTAAAAAAGTTAAAGTTATATAAGCCAGTTCCCAAATCGGTTATTTTGGAACTGCCTCAGGGGTTAAAGGCAAGGCGGCGGTTTTTGGGCATAAAAAAAGCCGTCCTCATGGGGACGGCTTTAATCCTTTTGGTTCTTTTGATGGGGAGAACCCAAGGAAAAGGCCTGGCGACGTCCTACTCTCCCGCCTTAGCAGTACCATTGGCGCTGAGGGGCTTAACTTCCGT
>JAISRN010000138.1 GCA_031273605.1 Spirochaetales bacterium
CATTGAAAAATCAATATTTTCTATGATTTTCTCAATATTTTTATCCATAATTACCGCCTTAAGTCAATTTTCTTATGTTAGTATACTATATTTTTTATTTTTAGGCAATGGCACATAACGTTCCATATTTTTAATAGATTTTAGCCCAAATTGCGCATAACTTCTTAATTCGTGTAATTCGTATAATTCGTGGACAAAAATTCTTATATGCGCTGGCCCGGTAAAAAAGTCCTATTTTCCAGTCCGTGAGGTCCGTGGTTAATCTTAACTTGGTTTGGACCTCCCCCGGTTCAATCCAAGGTTTTTTCAACCAGTTCCGAAAGCAGGGGGATAAGCTGTTTTTTCCGGGAAACGACGCCCTTAAGCCGGTAAATGTTGGAGTCAACTTTAGGGAAATTGAGCTGGGCGGTAAAGGCTTTGCTGCCCGCCACAAAGAGGAGGGAATCCAGGGTGGTTACATCGGTTACCAGGAGGGCCGAAAAAAGCTGTCCCCGGGCGCTTTGGTAGTTCCCCAGGGCCGCGGCAATCTCCTCCCGGCGGGTTATCAGGTAATCCACCGTGTCGGTTTCAATTTGACTTACCGAAAAGGCCGTCCCCTGCTCGGAGTATTCCTTCCGGTCCAGGCTTATCAGTTCCTCCGCCGGCCCCGTGTTGGCCTGATTGGCCACATTCTGCAGGTCCCCCGCCAGGGCAAGAAGGTCGAGCCCCGCAATCGAGGACAGGCGCTCCGCCTCCTCCCGGTCGGCCCCGGTGGTGGTTACCGACTGAAGCCCCAGGGTGTCCGCCAGGATGCCGCAGAGCAGGAGGGCCGCCATGTT
Source organism: Spirochaetales bacterium (assembly GCA_031273605.1). GTDB lineage: Bacteria > Spirochaetota > Spirochaetia > UBA9216 > UBA9216 > JAISRN01. The sequence goes on from JAISRN010000138.1 coordinate 819, forward strand.
CTTGTCCGGCAAAACCCCCTGTTCCCGGTAGAGGTTGGCAATGATCGTGCAGGTGGCCCCCACCACCTTGTTGATGAAGGTTATGGGATACCGGGTGGAAAGGTTTCCCAGGCGGTGGTGATCGATCACCTCAAGAATCTTGTAATGCTCGATCCCCTCAACGGCCTGGCTTAACTCGTTATGATCCACCATGATCACTTCGATATTCGGTTCTTCAATCAGGTCTCCCTCAAAAATGACCCCCACCACCTTTTCCTCCTCATCCCCCACGGGAAGGCACCGGGAGGGCATTCGGGAAAGGATGGGGCGGATTTTCTTGACGGGATCGCTCCATCGTACCAGGGGAACCGAACTGTCCCCCATGGCCCCCACGGGGGAGGAGTAGATAATCAGCATGGCGGTAGAGGAGGTGTCATAGGGGCTGGAGATAACCGACACCTGATTTTTTTCCGCCAGGGCGCGCAGCTCCGGCGCCGGGGTGTGCCCGTTGGTAAGAATCAGGGCCCGGACTTTTTGCCGGAGGCAGAACTCCTGAAGGTCAAAGCGATCCCCCAGGATGACCAGGGCGTCCTTATTTTGCCTGTCCCCCAGGTGGGTTTTAAAATATTCCGAAGAAGAGGCGGCCATCACCAGGGGGGATTTCCTAAGCTCCTCCGGGTTAAACAGGGTAATGGGCCGGGCCCGGAGGGTACTCACCAAATGATCAATGGAAACCGGGAAGGCTGATTTTTGATGGGGGTTTATGTTGGCAATGATGTACTGGGCAAAGAGCTTATAGTGGAGCATGCTTTGGTAAACCCCGTTCCCGTCAACAATGGGCAGGACCCGCAGCCCCTCCTTCTGCATCCTCTCCAGGGCCTCCCAGAGGGATAACCCGCCGTTCACCGTTACCGGGGGAACCGAAATATAGTAGCCCGCCTTGGGAATGAGGTCCGGAAGATACTCCGGTACGGGAACCCCGAAGCGGTTAAAAATATATTCGGTTTGGGGGCTTAGTTTCCCGGCCCGGGCGGCCCGGCAATGGGTCAAGCCCTGAATCTGTTTTAAATTGGCGTAGGCCGCCGCGGAAACCACCGAATCCGTGTCCGGGTTCCGGTGCCCGATAACGTAGATCCGCTTTTCCATGTCCCGTTACCGGGGCGCCTGGGCGGGATCTACCGGTTTGCCGTCCCGGTAAACAAAAAAGAAGACCTTAGCCACCCCGTCGTGGGGGTTGATCCCCAGGCGGCCTATCTCCATGCCGGGATTAACGGAATCCCCCTCGCTGACCAGGGTAATTTCGTTCCCCCCGTAGGCATAGTGAAAGTGGTTGGGGGATTCCACGATGATGAGTTTATTGTAACCCCGGTAGGGCGCCGCCCAGATCACCCGGCCCGAGGTAACCGAGCGAATGCTGTCCCCGGGGCGGCCGGAAAACTGAACCCCGATGAGCTTTCCCGTGAGGGGGCTGGACGGCCCCTGGTGGGGCCAAAAGGCCGTCCCCCGGGCCCCCTCCCCCGCAGCCCCCGGCGGCGGGGTTTCCGCCCTGGGGGGAAAGGGGGTTGGAAGGCTGGGGGAATCGGGACCCGCCGCGGCGCCTTGAGCCCGGGGGGGCAGTTGAAGGGTGTCCCCCGCCACCAAAAGGGAATCCCCGGAGCGGCGGTTGAATCCCAGGAGCTCTTCCAGGGTAAGGTCAAACCGCCGGGCAATTCCCCAGTAGGTATCCCCAGGCTGAACCTCGTAAACCGAAGGAATCTTAAGCACCTGCCCCGCCCTCAGTTGGGAGGCCTCCCGGATGCCGTTGGCCTGCATCAACAGGGCCGGTTCAACATCAAATCGCCGGGCGATACCGTAAATCGTGTCTCCCCGCTGAACCTGGTACTCCCCCTCCGTCCCCGTCCCGGCGGCCGTTTGGGCCCCCAAGGCCGGGGCAAGGCAGAAAAACAGGGCCGCCAGGAAAAGGGTTTCCCTCCCGCTCCCGCCGGAGGGGCGCCCCAAAGGTTTAAAAATTGTCTTTAAAGGGCGTAAAACCCCCATAGAATTCCTCCTCCCCAGGGGGGGATTCTGAGTCATTACACCATCGGCGGCGGAAGGCATAAAATCAAATAAAAAACGGAAAGAAAAACCGGCAAACCGGTTCTCCCTTCCGTTTATCGGGCTGAGTGGATTTGAACCACCGACCTCACCGTCCCGAACGGCGCACGCTAGCCCCTGCGCTACAGCCCGAATTGGCATAAAAGATCCCCCCAAGGGCCCCGGAAGCCCCTCCGGGGTAAAAAAAAGCGCCCCCGGCGGCCCGGCCGGGACAAAAGCGCTTTTCCGTTGGCAAGGGATTTTCGGGAGCGACGGGACTTGAACCCGCGATCCCCGGCTTGACAGGCCGGTGCGATAACCAACTTCGCCACGCCCCCTTAGAACAATGAAACTTTACCCTTTTCCGGTTTTTCTGTCAAGAGCTTTTCGCGGTCCCCAGGATAAACGCATAGAAATGAAAATCTGAAAAAACCAAAGAAATTAAAAACCTTAATTTCTCCATGATTTTGTCTAAATTCCATATAAGATAAGAAAAAATTCTATGCGTTTATCCTGGCCAGCGCAGGGAGGAAAGCGGGAAACTCTAATAAGAAGGGTGGAGGGGGAAAGAAAGGTGGGGGGTGGGGGGTGGAGGGTGTATTCGGTTGGGTCCGGCCTTGGGGAGGTCTGGGGCGGGCTTGTTGTCTGCGGGAGCAGCCGCCTTTTTTCTCTCACGGAGCGCACGGAGTTCACGGGGGGGAATACAAAAACTCTTCAGTCCTCCGTGCCTCGTTTAGAGAATTTCTTAGATAACGTGGAGGGTCCAGTTTTCGTCTTCCAGTCCGGTTTTCCTGTTCTTTCGCGCCTTTCGCGGTTATTCTTCTTCTCGCTAACCACTAACCACTAACCACTTTCTCCCCGGGGTCCGTGTGGTCGACTTTTTCCCTCTTTGGGGAAAAAGTGGTTACTCTTAATTGAGAAGGGCGGCTAGGCGCTCTTGACTTAGGGCGGGGGGGAAATTAGATTTATCTTAGAGGAGATACTCATGAAAAACTGCCTTTTCGCTTTTTTGACCCTGTCATTGGTTTTGACCCTGGGGAGCTGTTCCAGCCGAACCGGAGCAAGCCCGGCTCAAACTCCCCCGGAGGCTGTAACCACGGCTTCGGTTTGGACCAATGCCTACACAAATCTGGACCAGGCCGCGGTTCTCCAGGCCATGGGCCGCTACCAGGGAATCTGCACCGTAGCCACGGTTAATGCCGACGGGTCTCCCAATGTGGCCATTTTTATTCCCGGCGTGGCGGATGACAGCCACCTCATGTTCGGCTGGGCGGATAATGCCACCAAGGCCAATTTTCTCCGGACCAAAACGGCGGAGCTGGTCTACGATGTAGTCAACCTGGGGGCGGATACCAAAGAAGGACGCCATCAGGGGGCGGTCCTTAAAATTGTTCCGGAAGAAGATGCCGCCGTTCTGGAGCAGATCAAGGCGGCCCTCCCGGAAGCGCTGGCCGCCAATTTCAGCGCCTTTGTGATCTGCCGGATTATCGAAGTTAACCCCGTCGGTTAAAACTCCGTAAATTTCCCCTTGCATAAATATACTAAAATTGGGTATATTTATGCATTGAAGGAAAGGGAGTGAAAGAAAAAGAAGCCCGGCTCGCCGCTGTCCGGCGGATTATCCGGGAACAGCCCATAAGCAGTCAGGAAACTCTCCTGGATAAACTAAAACAGGAGGGTTTTGCCGTAACCCAGGCTACCCTCTCCCGGGACCTGAAGGCCCTCAAGGTGAGCAAGGCCGCCGGGGGAGAGGAAGGCTATACCTACCGGCTTCCGGGCCGGGGGAAGGAAAGCTCCGGGGCGGAACGGGATTACCTGGCGGATGTCCGTCTTGGTTTTTTGTCCTATGAATTCTCCCGCAACCTCTGCGTTATCAAAACCCCCCCGGGGCACGCCGCGCCGGTGGCCCTGGCCCTGGACAACCTGGGCCGCCCGGAATTTGCCGGTTCGGTAGCCGGGGACGACACCATCTTTCTGGTTCTTAAAGAAGGAGTCAAGCGGGAAAAAATCGATCAATTTTTTAGGAGTTTATTATGAAAGCGGCCATCCTGGGAACCACCGGTTACACGGGGCTGTTACTTCTTCGGCTGTTGGGGTCCCACCCCGAAATCCGGCGGATTCTGCCGGTATCCTCCTCCCGCCCAGGCCAGCCGGTAGGCGCCTCCGATCCCGCCCTGGGGGCCCAGGCTTTGGAAAAGATCCCCGGAGGGCTTTTCTGTACGGCGGCGGAGGCGGAGGCGGAAAAGCCGGAGGTGGTTTTTGCCGCCCTGCCCCACCTGGCCTCCGCCGGGGCCTGCGGGCCCTTTTTCGGCGCCTCGGTGGTGATCGATCTTTCCGCGGACTTCCGTTTAAAGGATCCCGGAGTTTTCCAGGCCGCCTACGGACAGAAGCCTCCGCGGCCGGACCTCCTGGCCGGGGCGGTCTTTGGGCTTGCCGAGGTTTACCGGGAGCGGATAAAAACCGCCGGCCTCATTGCCAATCCCGGCTGTTACCCCACCGCCAGCCTCCTGCCCCTGCTGCCCGTGTTAAGGGCCCTTCCCATCCGGGGGCCGGTGATCATCAATGCCCTCTCGGGGATCTCCGGGGCCGGCAAAAAAGTGGCCGAAAATTACCTCTTTGGCCGGCGCGCCGAAAACTGCGGCCCCTACAGCCCCGGACGGCTTCACCGCCACACCGTGGAAATTGAACAGGAGGCCTCCCTGGTCCGGCCCGGAACCGCCATCCTCTTTACCCCCCACCTGGTTCCCCTCCACCGGGGCATGGCGGTAACCACGGTGCTGGAAACGGAGGAACCCACAACCGCCGGCAGGGTGGAGGAAATTCTCACCCAGGCCTACGGGGGGGAGCCCTTTGTCAGAGTCCGCCCCGGCGTCCTTCCGGAAAGCGGCGACGTGAAATTCTCCAACCGCTGCGACATCGGCTTTCATATAGAAGGACGGCATCTCTATCTTTTTTCCGTCATCGACAATCTGATGAAGGGGGCCTCCGGTCAGGCGGTGCAGAACATGAACATCCGCTTCGGCTTTCCCGAAACTCTGGGGCTGGAACAATCGGGGGCGATATGAACCAAAAACTTAAAAGCGCGGTCATTAAAATCGGGGGGCAGGCCGCGGAAGCCGGGGCCTTAAAGCGCCTGGCCGGGGAAATGAAAACCCTGCTTAATGATTTTCAATTTATTGTTGTCCACGGGGGCGGGGCGGAGGTCAGCCGGGTTTCGGAAATTTTCGGCTACCGGCCGGTTTTTTCCGGGGGCATCAGGATCACCTCGACTCCCGAAATGGCTGTGGCGGATATGGTTCTTTCGGGCAGGATGAACAAGGACATTACCCGGATATTCCGGCTGGGGGGCCTTAACGCCCTGGGGCTTTCCGGCTCCGACGGCGGCTTGTTTACCGGCCTCCCCCTAAGCCCGGACACCCGGACCGGAAGGATCACCCGGGTTAGGCCGGAGTTGATCCGCCTTCTCCTGAACTCAGGCTACCTTCCGGTGGTTGGCTCCACCTCGATGGAAGAAGCCCCCGGCGGGGAGGAAGCGGCTCTCAACATTAATGCCGACGAGGCCGCCCTGGCCCTGGCGGAAAGCCTGGGGGCGGAGGATTTAATTTTCATTTCCGATATTCCGGGAATCCTTAATGCCAAAAAGGAAGTTATCCCTTCCCTGAGCCAAACCTCCGGGGAAGAGCAGATAGCCCTGGGGACCATCTCCGGAGGCATGATCCCCAAGGTTCGCTCCTGTTTTAAAGCCCTGGAGGGGGGGGTGCGGCGGGTGATCATCGGCGAATACCGGAACTCCGGCGACCTGGAGGCCCTGTTAAGGGGCGACCGGGGAACCCGGCTCGTTAAAGCCTCCCTGCCGGCGGAGAAGGCGCCCCCCCTAGCCTGGGCCTTCTCCCCCCCCCTGGCGAAGTACTTCGGTCCGGATTTTTTAATTCTGGATCACGGGGAGGGGGTTTACCTGTGGGATGGAGCGGGAAAAAAATACCTGGACTTTGCCTCGGGGATTGGGGTGAACGCCCTGGGCTACGGCCTGGACGAGTGGGCCCGGGCCGCGGCGGATCAGTTCCGCCGCCTTCCCCATAGCTCCAACCTTTTTATCTCCCAACCCGTTTTGGAGCTGGCTTACCGGCTCTGTTCCGCCGGAGGGTTTGACGCGGTGCAGTTCGGCAACTCCGGTTCCGAGGCCAACGAGGCGGCCATCAAGAGCGCCCGGCTTTACTCCCTGCGAACCAAGGGCCCCGGCCATCACAAACTCCTTTGCTTTACCCGGGCCTTTCACGGACGCACCTTAGGCGCCCTTTCCCTGACCCCCACGGAAAAATACCAAACCCCCTTCGCTCCCCTGCTGGGGGATGTTACGGTTCTGCCCTATAACGACGGAGAGGCCCTGCGCCGGACCGCCGGGGAAACCTATGCGGCCATCCTGGTGGAACCGATTCAGGGGGAAGGGGGGCTGGACACCGCAAGCCCGGATTTTGTGCAGGCCCTAAATGAAGTTTGCTATCAGCACAATATCATTTTAATTGCCGATGAGGTTCAGTGCGGCCTGGGGCGGACGGGGGAATTTTTTGCCAGCGCCCTTTTGGGGCTTAAGCCCGACATTGTTACCCTGGCTAAACCCCTGGCGGCGGGGCTTCCCCTTTCGGCCGCCCTCATTCCGGAAAAGATCAACGCGTTAATCCACCCCGGAGAACACGGCACCACCTTCGGGGGCAACCCGGTAGCCTGCGCCCTGGCCTGCCGGGTGCTGGATACAATTTTTACCCCGGAATTTCTGGACCGGGTGAAGGAGCGGGGGCAATTCTTTCAAGAGGGCTTAAAGAAACTGGCCGGGGATTTTCCCAGGGCCGGGGAGATCCGGGGGGCGGGACTCATGCTGGGGCTGGAAATCGAGGAGGCCCCGGAGGAAGGGGGAAGCCTAGTTCCCAAAATTATTTCAGCCGCCCAGGAAGCGGGGCTCCTCTTGCTGCGGAGCGGGGTCAACGTGCTGCGTTTCCTTCCCCCCCTAACCATTGGGGAAGATGAAATTACTCAAGGGTTGGAAATCCTTCACTCTGTTTTTCATGATCTTCATTTTGATTCCAAGGAGCAATAGCTATGGCAGTTAAGTCGAAAAAAATGAAAAGGATCGTCCTGGCCTATTCCGGCGGCCTGGACACTTCAATCATCATCCCCTGGTTGAAGGAAAATTACGACAACCCGGAGATCATCGGAGTCTGTACCAACGTGGGGCAGAATGAGGACTGGTCCCGGATTGAAAAAAAGGCCCTGGCTTCCGGGGCGGCCAAACTGTTCATCAAGGACATTCGGGAGGAGTTTGCCCGGGATTACCTTTTTCACATCCTTAGGGCCGGAGCAGTTTACGAGGGCAAGTACCTCCTGGGCACCTCCATCGCCCGGCCCCTTCAGGCAAAATACGTGGCCGAGACGGCGCTGAAGGAAAAGGCCGACGCGGTGGCCCACGGCTGTACCGGCAAGGGGAACGACCAGGTCCGCTTTGAACTGGCCTTCCGGGCCCTGGCCCCCAAACTGGAAATCATCGCCCCCTGGCGGGAATGGGACATCAACAGCCGGGAAGACGCCATCGCCTATGCGGAATCCCGGAAAATTGACTTAGGGGGCATCAGCCGGAAAAACATCTACTCCCGGGACTGGAATATGTGGCACATGAGTCACGAAGGGGCGGACCTGGAAGACCCCTGGAACCGGCCCCAGGACGGGCTCTTTCAGCTTACCAAATCCCCCAAGGCGGCGGCGGACAAGGAAAGGGAAATCACCCTGTCCTTTGAGAAGGGCTTCCCCACGGCCTTGGACGGGGTTAAGCTCAAACCCCATGACATGGTGGCGGAGCTTAACCGGCTGGGGGCGGAAAACGGCATTGGCCGGGACGATGTGGTGGAGGACCGGACCGTGGGAATGAAGAGCCGGGGGGTTTACGAGAATCCCGCCGGAACCATTTTGTATAGGGCCCTCAAGGAACTGGAAATGCTCACCCTGGATTTTGACACCCAGTCGGTTAAGGGCTTTTTAAGCCAAAGGTATGCGGAACTGGTTTACACGGGCAAGTGGTTTACCCCCGCCCGGGAAGCCCTGGAGGCTTTTTTTGAAAAGGCCGCGGAGTGGACCACCGGGGATGTTCGGCTGGTCCTCTACAAGGGCAACGTGATCATCGCGGGACGGCGTTCCCCCTACTCCCTTTACCGGGAAGACCTGGCCTCCTTTGGGCCCAGCTCCTACAACCACGGCGACGCCACCGGCTTTGTCAAACTCTACGGTCTTCCCAGCGCGGTGGCCGCCGCGGCCCGGAAAAAGAAAAAGCCGTGATTTCACCGGAAGCGGAGGGAGGGTCCGGCGGTTTTACCCTGCGCCGGGCCCGGTCCCAGGATGTGGACGCTATTTTTGCCCTGGTCAACCTCATGGCCGCGGGGGAACTTATGCTTCCCCGGAGCAAGTATAGGATTGTGAGCGCCCTGGCCAGTTACTTTGTGGCGGTTGACCCCCAGGATCAGGTTATGGGCTGCGGGTCCTGCGCGGTGCTGTGGACCGATCTGGCGGAGATCTGCGCCCTGGCGGTCCGGCATGACTGGCAGAGGAAGGGGGTGGGAAGCGCCCTGGTCGGGGCCTTGATGGAAGAGGCCCGGCGGATGGGAATTCCCCGGATCATCACCCTCACCTACCGGATTGACTTTTTTGTCCGCCTGGGATTTTCTATCGAAGATAAGGACGCCTTTCCCAGGAAGCTCTGGCGGGAATGTCTTGAGTGCCCCAAGCTGGAGCAGTGCGATGAAACCGCCCTGTATAAGGACCTGTAAAAATGGCCCTCCGGCTGATTCCCGGCGCCCTCCCCCCCGGTTTGGCCCCTCCGGTCCGGGAGGCCCTGGCCCTTTTTGATGAACCGGCCCTGGCTGAGGCGCTGGCCTTCCACCGAAGCCTCCCGGAATACCGGCCGACCCCCCTGGTTCCCCTGCCCGGCCTGGCCCGGCGGCTGGGAATCCGGGCCCTTCTGGTGAAAGACGAATCCCCCCGGTTCGGCCTGGGCTCCGTGAAGGCTCTGGGGTCTTCCGTTGCCCTCCACAAACTTAAAGGGAGCTTTGCCGGGACAGCCGGGGAGGGAGGGCCGGTTTTTGTTACCGCCACCGACGGCAATCATGGCAAGGGCCTGGCCTGGGCGGCCGCCCGCCTGGGATGCCCGGCGGAGATCTTTATGCCCGCCGGTTCCTCCCCCGCCCGGGTAGAGGCCATCCGGAGGATCAACCAAACCCCCGTTACCCTAACCGATGGGAATTACATGGAAACCGTCCGGGCGGCCCGGCGGCGGGTGGAGGATCAAAACGGCGGCGGGCTGGAATCCGGGCCTTACTACCTGGTTCAGGACACGGGCTTTCCCGGCTATCAGCGGACCCCCGGCTATGTGTGCCGGGGCTACGGAACCCTGGCCGGGGAAACCTGGGCCCAGCTTGAGGAAGCCGGGGTCCCCAGGCCCAGCCACGTGTTTCTCCAAGCCGGGGTAGGCTCCTTGGCCGCCGCCGTTCTGGCCTGCCTCCTGAACCGCTGGCCGGAGAATCCCCCGGCGGTCATCATCGTGGAACCCCAGGAGGCGGCCTGCGTGTTTGAATCCGTCCTGGCGGGAGGATCGGAGCCGGTGGCGGTGGAGGGCAGCCCGAAGACCCTCATGGCGGGGCTCAACTGCGGCGAGGTGAACCCCTTCCTCTGGCCCCTCCTGAGGGACCGGGGGTCCTTTTTTGCCGCGGTTCCCGACGAAATTACCATCCGGGGAATGAAGCTCCTGGCCCGCCCCTTTCCGGGGGACCCGGCCCTGGTTTCCGGAGAGTCCGGGGCGGTGGGGACGGGACTTTTGGCGGCCCTGGCCCTGGACCCGGCCCTGGGGGAGGAAAAAAAGGCCCTGGGGCTGGACTCCTCCTCGGTGGCCCTGGTTTTTAGCACCGAAGGGGCCACGGACCCGGAGAGTTACCGCCGGATTCTGGAAACCCCTTAATCCCGGGGCCATCAGCTAAACTTGACTCACAATTCAGGATGGATTCCTACTTCTGTGTAAGACAGAACACTAGGGACTTCTTCCTTTCCCTCTTTTCGCGTTCCCTTTCGCGTTTTTCGCGGTTATTTTTTATGGGTCAAGTTTAGGGCCATTAGGCGGGGTTTACTGAAAAAGCCGATCCTTCCTCCACAACGAGGGGTTCCCCGGCCCTACCCAGCGGTTCAGGGCAAAACCGCCCCGGAGACTTTGGGTAATGAATTTTTTGGCCAGCCTGACCGCCTCGGGAGTGGAAAGCCCCCGGGCCAGCCCCGCGGCAATGGCGGCGGAGCTGGTGCAGCCGGCGCCGTGGGTCCAGGAGGTTTGAAGTAGTTCCTCCTCCAGAATTTCAAAATCCCGCCCGTCAAACAGCAGGTCCAGGGCCTTCGTCTGGCCGGGCAGTTTGGACCCTCCCTTGATCAGCACATTCCGGCTGCCCTTGCCATGGATAATCCGGGCCGCCTCTTTCGCCTTTTCCAGGGTGTCAATCTCCGGCAGCCCCGAAAGCTGCGCCGCCTCAAAGAGGTTGGGGGTTATCACCTCCGCCAGGGGCAGCAGTTTTTCCGCCAAAGCCTGGTTTAATTCGGGATTCAAGGCCTCCCCCGCCCCCTTGCAGACCATCACCGGATCCAGCACAAAATTCTTGATCCCCTGGGCGGTAATGTATTCCCTGGTCAGTTCCACCGCGTAAAAGGTGCCCAGCATCCCCGACTTGGCGGCCGCGGGGCCCACCCCCTTAAAAATCGTTTCTAACTGGGCCCTGAGGGCGGCTTCCTCCAGGGGAAAAACCTGATGGGCCCACTCCCGGCGGGGGTCCATCGTCGCGATGACCGTTACCGCCGCCATGCCGTAAAGGCCGTACTCCTCAAAGGTTTTTAAATCCGCCTCCAGTCCTGCGCCGCCGGAAGCATCGGACCCGGCTATCGTGGCAATCTTAATCATGGTTCCTCCAAAAATGGGATTTGATAGAGTTTATGAACCAGTATAGCCCACTCCCCCCCTTTTTTAAACCGTTGCAGGCAAAGTTTTGGGGGAGGCCATGCTGTTTCTTAGTAATTATATGGATTAAGTATATTTTAGGCAAGGGAGCAAACCATGGGGATTCCCGAATTTAACCACAGACAGAGGAGAGAGATTAACCACGGACAGCACAGCCGGCACGGACGGGAGCCACGGACTAAGACTAAGAATAACCACGAAAAACGCGAAAGGGCGCGAAAGGAGAAGGGTCCGCGGATGACGCGGATTTCACAGATTAACCACGGACCGCACGGACGGAAAAAAGTGGTTAGTGGTTAGTGGTTAGATGGAATAGGTTGGGAGGTCCAAACCTCCACCCTTCTTTCGCGGTTCCTCCTTTCCGGCAGATGC
>JAISRN010000006.1 GCA_031273605.1 Spirochaetales bacterium
TTCTTCCAATATGTTACGGTCATTATTATTAAGCAAAAAATTACCTTCCATATTTGAATTGTAATATCATAAACATCATTTTGTCAATTACCTGACAATCTCTAAAATTTTTAGAATAATAGAATAATAAGTCTTGCCACGATAGTAGTAAGCCGAGTGATCATCAGGATTAAGTTCTATCCATTTGCCCATATCCGCTATAGCCAAATCTACTTCGCCCCTCTCTAAAAATATATCGGAACGTCTGGCATAGGCTTCGGAATTATTTGGATTAAGTTCTATCGCTTTGTTGAAGTCCGCTATAGCTAAGTCATCGTTACAGGCCCCGTCATAAGCCTCTCCACGGCGGATATATGCCCAAACATAACCCGGATCAAGTTCTATCGCTTTGTCAAAGTCCGCCATTGCTTTTTCGCGTTTGTCTTCGCTGTATTTATCATACGCCCTGTATGCCTCTCCGCGATGGGCGTATGCAAAAGCATAATCCGGGTCAAGCGCTATTGCTTTGGTAAAATTCGCTATGGCCGATTCATATTCTCCTTTGTTGAGGTGAAGGTCGCCCCGCGCCGCATATTCATAAGGGGAACCGGGGGAAATTGCCGCGGCCCTGTCAAAGTCCGCCGCAGCCAGGCCGTGTTCGCCTTTTGCCCTGTACGCTTCGCCGCGTCCCGCATATGCCCAATCATAATGCGAATCGATCTCCAGCGCTTTGCTAAAGTCCGCAATTGCCAGGTCATATTCACCTTTTTTTATATGGGCCTCCCCGCGCCTGACATAAACCCAGGCATAATTTTCTCTGTGATCTATTAATAATTTGCTGAGATCAGCTATAACCGAGTCATAATCTCCTTTCTCCCGGTAAGTTTCGGCACGCTTTGAATACGCTTCGGCGCGCTTTGAGACCGCATCATCGTCTATAGTGCCTTCCCCGAAAAAACGCGGGTTGGCATCCAGCATTTTTGTAAAATCGGTTATGGCCGCGTCATAATCGCCTTTTTCCCGGTCCGCCTCGCCGCGTCCGGAGTATGCCCAGTAATTACGCGGGCTAATCTCCAGGGATTTATTAAAGTCGGCCAGGGCTAAATCATATTCGCCTTTTTGCAAATAAAGACTGCCCCGTCTTTCGTATAAATTACTTACCCAATTTGGTCTGTCATCAGCGTGCCGGTTAAGTTCTATTTCTTTGTCATAGTCCGCTATGGCGTTATTAACATCGCCATTTTCCGCATATTTGATACCGCTTTCTGATAACAATTTTGCGTTCATGTGTTCACGCTCCTTTTTTTCAGCTCTGCCGCCGCGTCGAAATCGGCCTGTGCTTTTTGGTTGCCCTTCGAGGCTTCGTAACATTTTCCGCGTTTCTCAAGAAGTTCGGGTTTATGAAACGAATCTTCATCTTTATACTCAAGAGCCCTGCTGTAATCATCTATCGCTTTGTTAAATTCTCCCATCTTGACGTATCTATCACCCCTCCGGGTTAAATCCCATTTATAACTATAATTACGGCACGACAACAAGCATGTCAAGTCTCCAAGAGCTGCTTGTCGAAATCGAAACATATCGAAATCGAAAATTTTAAAAATAATGGCACAAATTGTTATTAGAAAACGGTATCAGGCATTACGGGGCTTTTGGGCTATCGGGGGCTCTCCATTTTAATTCGCTTTTCCCGAATCCCCGCAAGGAGGTTCTGCAATTCCTCTCCCCGGGATTGGTCGATTAAAAGGCGGAGCCGATCCAGGCTGGCGGCAAACCGGTCAATCTGCCCGGTGAGTTTGTCCCGGTTTCCGGTAAAAAGCTCCGCCCACATGGACGCGTTAAACTCGGCAATCCGGGTGAGGTCTTCAAAGCTGCCGCCGCCGAAACGGGTGATGGAGGCATCCGGGGAGGAGTCAATTAAGGCGGCGGCGATCACGTGGCAAAGCTGGGAGGTAAAGGCAATCTTTTCGTCATGGTCCTCCGCGGAGGTTTCCACGATCCGGCTAAAGCCCAGGCGGTAGATCAGGTCCCGGAGAAAGGCCAGGTTTTCCGGGCGGTTTTCGGGAAGGGGGGTAAGGATGTAATTCCGCCCGGTAAACCGGAAGGCCCGGGAGTTGGCAAAGCCTTCTTTTTCGCTTCCCGCCATGGGGTGCCCGGGGATGAAATCAAGATTCCCGGCGCTAAGCTCCCGGGCCAGGGGCAGGAGGCTGCGTTTAATGCCGCAAATATCGGTGATAAGGCTGCCGGGCTTAAATTCCTCCCGGTGGTCCCGCAAAAAAAATTCGGCGGACCGGGGGTTAAGGCAGAGAAAGACCACATCCGAGAGGGCCAGCATTTCCCCGGCTTCGGAAAAGCCCCGGTCGATTAAGCCTTCTTCGGCGGCGGCGATGAGAACCTGGGGGTCCGCGTCAAAGGCCAGCGCCTGGGCCGGCCCGGGCCCTTCGGTTTTGCCGGATTGGGTTTTGCCGGACCGGGGGGAGAGGAGGGCTTGAAATTCGCCATGCTTCCGGGCCTCGGTCAAAACCGGCCGGAGGGCCCTGACAAAGGCGCCCCCCATAAGGCCCAGCCCCACAAAGGCGTAAACCTGCCGGGCAAAGTCCCTCATGTTCCCCCCAGGGCCCCGGCGCAGCCCCCGCAGGAATCGCAGCCCCCGTGGAGGTGGCCGTGATGATGGGGATGATCGGGATGATGGGAGTCCTCCGGGGGCGCGGGAACAACCTTCCGGACCGTGATTTCAAAACACAGTTCCATCCCCGCAAAGGGGTGATTCCCATCCAGAAGGATGTCTTCCCCCTCCCGCCCCGCAACCCTGAGGATCACCGAGCGCCCCGCTTCGTTTACCAGCCTCACCTCCTCCCCCGGACGGAGGCTTTCCGGGTCTTCCCATTCGGCGAGGGGAACCCGGAGGGTCAGGCTCTCGTCCCTCAGCCCGTAAGCCTCTTCCGGCGGCAGGGAAAGGGAAACCCTCTGCCCTTCTTCGGCCCCGGCGAGGCCCCGTTCCAGGGCGGCCAGCATGAGATGACGGCCGTGAAGGTAGGTCAGCGGCCCCGACGCGGCGGTGTCCTCCAGCGCCCGGCCTGATTTTTCCCGGAGGACATAGTCAATGGTAACCGCCGTGTTGTTCCCCACCTTCATGACGCCGGTCCCTCCTCTGTTTTGCCCGCCGCCGCAAGAAGCTCCTGGGCCCGGCGGACCGCCTGAATTCCATCCGCGGCATAGTAGGCGCCAAAACTCTCCGCCCACTCCCGGGTAACCGCCGCTCCCCCCGCCAGCACCGGCGCCCCCAGGCCCAAACTTTTTAACCGGGCGGCGGTTTCGGGAATCCGGGGCATGGTGGTGGTCATCAGGGCGGAGAGGCCCACCAGATCGGGCCGGTGTTTCAGCGCCGCCTCGGCAATCCGCTCCCCCGGAACATCCTTGCCCAGGTCGATCACCTGAAAGCCGTAATTCCTGAACAAAAGGGCCACGATGTTTTTGCCGATGTCGTGGATATCCCCCTCCACCGTGGCCAGGACTACCTTGGGGGGCCGGCGGAGGGAGGGAGACTCCCCGTCCCCCGGTTCCGGCGACTTGAGCAGGGGCTCCAGAAAGGCAAAGCCCTCCTGCATGGCTTCGGCGGAACCCATAAGCTGGGGAAGGAAGAACTTTTTTTGATCAAAGAGATCCCCCACCCGGAGGATGGCGGGAATCATGATCCCCTCCAGGAGGTCCCTGGGTTTTCGCCCCCCCTCCAGCGCCCGGCCCAGTTCCTGAAGGAGGCTTTCCTTTTCACCATTCAGAATGGCCTCGGTGATCCCCCCCTCCGGGTCCCCGCCCCCGGATGCCCCAAGGCCGGATGCCTCCGGAGCCTTGGCCGGGAGGCCGGCAAAGCGTTTTAAAAAGGCCCCCCCCCGGGGGTCCCGGCCCAAAAGCAGGTCCGAGGCGGCCTTGACAGGGCCTAAAATCTCTCCCGCGGGGTTGGCAATGGCAAAGCTCAGGCCCGCGGCGCAGGCCATGGCTAAAAAGGCGCCGTTGATCCACTCCCTGGCCGGCAGGCCGAAGGACACGTTGGACAGCCCCAGGACGGCGCCAAACCCCGCCTCCCTGGCCAACTTAAGGGTTTCCAAAGTTTGAACCGGCGCGTTGGGCAGGGAGGAGACGGTCATCACCAGGCCGTCCACCAGGATGTCCTCCTCCCGGTATCCCAGCCCCTGAGCCCGGTTAAAAATCTCCCTAACCACGGCCATTCGCTCCGGGGCGGTTTCGGGAATCCCCCCGGGCGTCAGGGGCAATAGGATAAAGGCCGAACCGTACTTGGCCAGGGCCGGCAGGAGGCGCTCCAGTTTGCCCGGCTCTCCGGAGAGGGAATTCACCAGGGCCCGGCCGGGGTAAAGCCGAATTGCCTGTTCCACCGTTTCGGGATTGTCGGAATCCACGCACAGGGGAAGGCTTGAGGAGGCGGATAAAACCCGGATGATCCTCAGCAGGGTTTCCCCCTCGTTGATTCCCGGCATCCCCGCATTAATATCCAGCATCCCCGCTCCCGCGTCCCGCTGTTCCCTGGCCATCCGGGAAACCAGGGCGGTTTTCCCGGCCTTAAGCTCCTCCTGAAGGGCCTTTTTCCCCGTGGGGTTGATCCTTTCGCCGATGATGGTCAGGGGAGAACCGGGCAGGGAGACCAGGGCCTCCCGGGCGGAGCTAAGGGCAAACACCTTAGGCCGGTCTTTCCGGAGGAAGGCGGCCTCCCCCGACCCCCAACTGCCGGCGCTCTGAAGGTTTTCCCGGGCCCGGCGGATATGCTCCGGGGTGGTTCCGCAGCAGCCCCCAAAGAGGCTCACCCCCGCCCGGATAAACTCCGGGGCAAACCTCCCGAATTCTTCCGGCCCCATGGGAAAAACGGTCCGGCCGCCCTCCAGCCGGGGCATCCCCGCGTTGGGCTTGGCCGCCAGGGGAACCCGGGCCAGGGGCGCCATGCGGCGGATCAGGGCCAGCATCTCCTCCGGGCCGGTGGAACAATTTATCCCCACCGCATCCGCCCCCAGGCTTTGGAGGGTAATCAGGGCGGCCTCCGGGGTGGTTCCGTTTAAGGTCCGGCCGTCCTTTTCAAAGGTCATGGTTACCAGGGTGAAGGGGTCGCCGATCTCCTTAACCCCCAGGAGGGCCGCCCGGGCTTCCTGAATGTCGATTTGGGTTTCAATAACAAAAAAATCAACCCCCCCTTCCCACAGCCCCCGGGCCTGCCGCCGGAAGAGGGCCGCCGCCTCCTCAAAGGGAAGGTCCCCGAAGGGTTCCACAAAGCGGCCGGTGGAACTGATGTCCCCCCCCAAAAGGATGGTCTCCCCCAGGGCCTGCCGGGAAATCCGGGCCAGGTCCCGGTTGACCCCCTCCACATCCTCCCGGTGATAGTCCCCCAGCTTAACCGGATTGGCGCCAAAGGTGCAGGTATAAACCCCCTGCGAACCGGCCTCCCGGTAGGACCGCTGAATGGCCGAGAGAACCTGGGGATGTTCAAGGGCCCAGAGCTCCGGGCTTACCCCTCCGGGAAGGCCCTGCTTTTGCAGCTCCGTTCCCATGGCCCCGTCCAGGAGGAGGGCCCCCTTTTTTAGCCGGTCCAGAATTTCCTTTTTATTTTTCATTTTGATTCTTCATTTTGACTCTTCACGTATTTCTTCATTTGACATGATTCCTGACCTGATTCCTATGATGGCGGTAACGGATTTTTCCGGCGTCAGGATGCAGGAATCATTCAGCCGGACCCCCAGGGTCTCCAGATTCAGCAGGCGAACCAGATCCTTCTGAACCCAAAGATCCAAATCCCCAAACCCCGGGGAAAACCGGTGGGGCGCCGTTCTCTTCCCCTCCTTTACCAGCTCCCGGTTAATCAAAAGGGTAAACCGGTCCAGCGCGGCATCCACGGCTTCCGAAGCCGCGGCGTTCCAGATGACCGCCTTCTTCATTTCCCCCGCGGCAAGCAGCCGGTCCAGTTGTTCCGAAAAGCCGGCCCCCCCCGTGGCGGCCATGAGGCAGAGTTCCCGGCAGCCCGCCAGGGAGCGCGCCAGGTCCCGGCTCTGCCAGCGGCAGCCCCCGGCCTCCACCGTGGCCGGCCCGGACAGGGAAAAGGGCAGCCGCAGGATGGCCCCCTTTAAATCCAGACAGTCCACCGCGGCCTCCGCCTCGGCGCGGAGGGCCTCTTCCTCCCCGGCGCTGAGGAGGCTCTTTTGCTTGACATAGCCCAGCCGGATAAGCGTCTCCTTAAAGGGCAGCTCCGCCCGGAGGGAAGTCAAAACCCTAAGCCCCTTCATCCCCGCCCCTAGGCCAAACGGTGAAGCCGGGCGAAGATGTTGCGCAGGCCGTCCTTTTTAATGATTCGCCGCTTGATCCGGGGCTCCGAAGGGAAGGGACTCTCCTGGGAGCGGTATCCCTGGAGGAGCTCCGAATCCATGTGCTTTTCCCAGCCCCGGTGGGGAGGGGCGGTTTCAAAAAGCCAGTAGACCAGGGCGATGGAATTGCCGGTTACTTCGATCCCCGTGAGCCCGTGCTTGCCGATGATGCAGCCGGAATTAAACAGGCAGGGCACCACCAGGCCCTTGGAATAAAGCTGGGTAACAAAGGCCTCCTTCCCCTTTTTTCGGAGGAGGTAGTCCAACTGATTTTTCAGGCTTTGAATTTGCTCCTCCACTTCCTTGGCCGGCAGGACATCCGAGGCAAGGTACTTTTGACAGAGGGTTTCAATCTGAAACCTGAGGGAATCAATCTTGGATTCGGACTCAAAAAGGGGCCGGTGGGTGTGGCCGATAATCGAAAGAATCCGGTTTTCCCGGGAAAGCTCGTAGGCCCGCTTTTCAATCTCCCAGCGCCGCCGGCTGGAGTTGGCCGCGGAGCGGTTTTTAATCTGCAAAGGGTTGCCCACGTATTTTAAAAAGAATCCCAAAACCTCGTTAAATCTTTCAAAAAACAAAGAGAACTGATGCCCGTGATAAACCAGGATGGTTTCCTCCCCGTACCTGATCCGCACCGCCTCGCAGAGGGGAATTTTGCCCAGCTCCTCCGGGTAATCCAGGCTAAAGAGCTTGTTGTCATGGTTGCCGGTGATCTTGACCAACCGCTCCCCCCGGCCAAACTCGTTAAAGAGTTCATAAATCCCCCCCCACTGCCGGATAATCATTTCCAGGGAGTTCCGCTGCAATTCCTCCACATCCCCGTTTAGGATGAGGGTCCAGTTATTTTCAAGATAATAGTCCTTTAAAATCCGGGAAAACAGGGGCGCGTTGGGCAAAAAGTCATCCCCCTTGTTGCCCCGCCCCATGTGAAGATCGCTGAAAATAATGAACCGGGAATCCCCGGAAAGGACAAGCTCCCGGCTTTGGCGGCAGAGGTATTCGTAAAGCATGGAGTGCAGAACCTGGTTCATCCTTTTGCAAAATTTCCTTTTGGTCCAAGCATAGGGGGGAAGAAAGAAAATAGCAAGACCCGGAAAAGGGTTAAAAGGGGAGGGTGAACCCGCTCTTTTAGGCTTCAACCCTCCGGGGAAAACTCCCCCTTGGCAACCCCGCATACCGGGCACTGCCAGTCTTCGGGAATATCCTCAAAGGCCGTTCCCGGCGCAATGCCCCCGTCGGGGTCCCCCAGGGCGGGATCGTAAACGTAGCCGCAGACATCACAGACATATTTTTTCATCGGCCTCTCCTTGGCAATGGAATCTCCGTCAAGTATACTCGAAAACGCCGCCAAAAGCCACTAAAAACTACGGACTAGGATAACCACGGACCCCAGGACAAGAATAAGGACAAGAATAAGAATAACCACGAAAAGCACGAAAGAACGCGAAAATGTGGACAGAAGTCCCTAAATTTCTTCCGTGCTCCTGTCTGTGAGATCAGTGTGGTCCGTGGTTATTCCTAAATTGGGAATTGCTGATTTTTTTACCGGACCTCTTGACTTATGGCGAAAATTGGTGTTCTATAGACAAAGTATGAAAAAGCGTACCCTAAGGCCAAATTGTCTTAACTTTTTCCCCCTAAAAGCCGCCCCTTGGCACGCTTTTTGCTCTCTCTCTCTCTCTCTCTCTCATAAATTCGCCTTTTAGGCGCAAGCCCCTAAAAAAATTTGCCCAATTCAGGGCTCACTCTCAAACCAAACCATTGGAGGTCCAACTATGACGACGCTCAAGAAAGCAGGGGGCATGGCCCTGGCGCTTATGCTGGTCCTTGGGGCCTGTGACTCCCTTCAGGGCGATCTTGACCAGGCTAAGAAGGATCTGGCGCTCCGGGAAAGGCAGCTCGATGTCCTCAAGGCCGGCGGAAGCGATCATAGCAATTACAATGAGGGAGAAACAGACCCGGCGAAGAAAGGCTGGGAAGGCTGGTTTGCGCAGTACGACAAGATTATGAGCGATATAGCGAAATACAAGACCGGCGGAACTCTTTCCGACGGAACGGTGGTCGCGGTGAACACGCCAATCGACACCCTTCTGCTCGGCGACGACGTGTTCGACAGGTTCGACAACGGCGACCCGCCGGGTAGTGAGAATGCTATAACTATCACTAGCGACAACATGTGGCAAATTTTGCTAACAGTTTCCAACAACACAGTCAACGCCTCCATTGCTGGCAACACCGTTGGCGATATGCAGTATATGGCTGACCAGATATTAAGTCTTGGCGTCAATTCGCTGACAATAAAGCGTGCGATTGTTAATGCTGGGGCAAACGACTTGGCCAATGCCGGATCGACACAATCCCTCGAGGTTGGCGCGGCCACCGCCAGTGTGATTGCGAACAAAGTTGGACGCCTTGTCGCAGCCTTGATGGGCAGTGCGAATATAAACAAAGTTGCAGTTCTCACACCTGTGTACAGGGGTAATTTAAATAGTAATGATCAAATGTACTTAAGAGGTGGACTTGATCAGACCTCCAACCCTGCCTACGGCTCCACCCCTCCGGATTTTGTCAAGGATTCGTGGGATAGTATCAAAAATACATCGTCAGATGTGTTTGAGAACGACGGCCAATCCCTTACAGGCAAAGGATATAATTTCATTAGAGCCATGATAACTACAATCGTAAATGATAGCTCTATGGCAAAAGCCATGCCCAAGGATAAAGGCGCCATACATTTGGCATCTGCCCTCAATCCCCAACAGCATGGCTACGATTACGACCGTATCAAGAAAAGCGGGCGTGATTACAATCAAGCAAGGGGCAGGTCCACACAACTTGCAACCCGTACTAGAGGGGACACCCATCAGATAGGATAATCCATCCAATCGCGTATTACTAGAGCATTTTAGTAAGGATCGTCATTCCCATCAAGAAATAAGGCCATCATACCTAGGGTCGGCGCATATAAACTCATTTTGACTGAGGCAGTTCCAAAATGTCAGATTTTGGAACTGCAACTTCTGAAAATGGCACGTTTCGCAAGGCGCAAGCCAAAGTTCGCCAAAGGCGAACTTTAG
>JAISRN010000043.1 GCA_031273605.1 Spirochaetales bacterium
GCGCCATCCCCGCCTGGCTTATCACCAGTATGCAGGCCACAAAACGCGTTAACTTCGCAGACATTTTCGCAGACATTTTTCTCCTCCCTATGCCTGCTAAGACACCCCAAACCTCCACGGCGATTCTAATAACTTCAAAAAAACTAAAGATTTTTACCTGGACTTGTCCGTGATGTCTGTGAGGTCCATGGTTAAAAATCTTAGTTTTGCCATGATTTTGTCTAAATTCCATATAAGAAAAATTCTATGCGTTTATCCTGTGCGCCGGCTTTGCTGACAGAGGCATTATGCAGGGTTGAATAAATTCTATGTTTAGGATTAGCATATATGGGCTTATAAAAAGAGTTAGGCGCAATTTTAGGGTTATCATGGGTAACATCAGGAGCAAAATTATGGATTATAGGAATACACGCATTTCCTTTTTAAAAGAGGATTGTATAAATGAATTTGGGCAGGAAGCCGGAGCAAAAATATACAATCAGTCATGTGAGTTGCTTACTTCTATGTTAGCAAAGGCAGATTATCGGAACAATGAAAGCATAAAAGAGCACATATCAACGAATATGTTTCCAACCATTGCCTATTATCTCACGTTACAAAAATGTGGTTATTCAAAAGAGGATGCTTACAGCTTAACATTAAAGAAAACTCAAAAAGCAGCGCATATCCAGAAAAATAAAAACAGGGCGTTTGCCAAGATGCCCTTCGCCTATACAATGTTTAAGTTTCTTGTCAAAGGTATTATGAAAAAAATGTATCCCCTTGAAGGGTGGGAGACTGAATGGGTACGGTTTGATAACAAAGAAATTCATTTAAATTTTAAGAGATGTATTTATATGGATTTGACCGACCACCATGGATGTCCTGAATTGTGTACTGTCTTTTGCCAAAATGATCCGGTTTCCTTTTCGGGATACGAGCCGAAGATTCACTTTGAGCGAAGCGGAACACTTGCTGATGGTGCAATTTGCTGTGATTTTCACTTTATACGAGGTTCAAGGTAAAAACACAGATTCCTTGTTCAAAATTCCCCCATTTGTCTGTGGGGTCTGTGAGGTCCGTGGTTAAAAATCTTAGTTTTGCCATGATTTTGTCTAAATTCCATATAAGAAAAATTCTATGCGTTTATCCTGTGCGCCGGCCTTGCGGTAGGCGCGCCTTCCCTTGACTCCCCCCGGCAGGGTGATATACTTTTTTAATTCCCCAGGCTGTTGAAACCAGGGGCCGGGAGGAAAGTCCCATGCCTATCACCATCAAAGGGCTTCCCCGGGGAAACCTTATCCTAACCGGCGCCCAACTCCAAACCGGCTACACCCCCGTAACCCGGACCGCCGGCGAAGCGCCCCCCCTAAGCGCCACGGGGGTCCTTTTGGAGGAGATCCTGGCCCGGGCGGGGCGGTCCCAGGGGGATTTCTCTTCAATAATTACCACCGCCGGGGACGGCTACTCCGTAGAAATTCCCGGCCCGGTTCTCCGCACCCGGGACATCCTGCTGGCCTACCGGGTGAACGGCAAGGCCCAGCCGCCCCGGACGATTATTCCCGGAGAGCGGGCCAGGTACTGGTCCAAATCCCTGGCTGCCCTGGAACTCATCGCCCCGGAAACCATCACCTTCCCCAGGGCGGACCGGATCATCTTTCTGGAAGCCCTGATGGAAAACCTCGAGGCCCTTCCTGTTCCCCTCCTGCTGGAACGCTGCGGCATCCGGGAAAGCCCCTTTGTCCGCCTCCGGTCCGCGGACTCCCTGGAAAAAAATGAAAAATTTAAAAACTTTAGTTCCGGCTGCATCCTGTTCACCGGGGGTAAAAAAGAGATCCCCCTTTTTACCGGCCCCGCCCTTCCCAGGGGCATGAGAGTCAAGGGCCTTCTCACCGTGCAGATTGAAGGAACGGTAATCCTGAGCCTAAAGGGGCTCTCCCTCAAAACCGGCCAATCCCGGCCGGCCCTGGGTGAAGTTCTGGGGGAAGCCGGAGCGGCGGCGGGTTCCCCTTGGGTTTTAACCGCCCCGGGGGGCCAAACCCAAACCCTTTCGCCGGAGGAGGCCTTCCGGGGAAGCCTGGGATTGAACCCCCAGGGACAGCCGGAGCTTAGCTGGACCTCAGCCGACTTGCCGGTCCGGACCCGCCTCTGGCAGATTGAGATTGATCAGAAATTCTAAATTGAATCTAAATTGAACCGGTGAAATAGGCCTTTATAAGATTTTCCCGTCCTTTCGCGGTTATTCTTCGTCCGTGCTCCTGTCCGTGCGGTCCGTGGTTGTTTTCCTCGGGTGGTTATTCCAAAATTGAGAAGGGCCGGGGTTGAGCCTCCCCGTCTAAACATTTTTTACCAAAGCCGGTATAATCTCGGAAAACCTGTTTTACACAAGGAAGTTCAGAATGATAAGGATCAACAAACATTACCAAAAATTAAAGGCCAGTTATCTTTTTAGCGACATTGCCGGCCGGGTCAAGGCCTACCAGGAGGCCCACCCGGACCAGGAGCTTATCAAACTGGGCATCGGAGACGTAACCCTTCCCCTGTGCCCGGCCTGCATCCGGGCCTTTGAAGAGGGGGTGAGGGAAATGGGCCAGGAAGAAAGTTTTCGGGGCTACGGCCCGGAGCAGGGTTATTTGTTTTTGCAGAAAGCCATTGCCGCCGGCGACTACGCCTCCCGGGGGGTTTCAATTGACCCGGAGGAGATCTTTATTTCCGACGGCGCGAAATGCGACACCGGCAACTTTCAGGAGCTTTTTAGCCAGGACATTACCGTGGCGGTGCCGGACCCGGTTTACACGGTTTATGTAGACACCAATGTTATGGCGGGAAGAACCGGGGAATGGAAAAACGGGGTTTATGAAAACCTCATTTACCTAAGCTCAGGCAGCCAAACCGCCTTCCTCCCTCCCCTCCCCCGGCAGAGGGCGGACCTCATCTATCTGTGTTTTCCCAACAACCCCACCGGCGCCGTGGCCGGCCGGGACGAGCTGACCAAGTGGGTGGCCTACGCCCAGGAAAACCGTTCCCTCATCCTTTTTGACGGGTGCTACGAATCCTACATTACCGATGACGCCCTGCCCCACAGCATTTTTGAAATCCCCGGCGCCAAGGAGGTGGCGGTGGAATTGCGCAGCTTCTCCAAAACCGCCGGCTTTACCGGAACCCGCTGCGCCTTTACCGTGGTTCCCCGGGAGTGCCGGGCCTTTAACGAGGCCGGGGGGGAGGTTAAACTTCATCCCCTGTGGAACCGGCGGCAGAGCACCAAGTTTAACGGAGTCTCCTATCCCGTGCAGCGGGCGGCGGAGGCGATCTACACCCCGGAGGGACAAAAGCAGGTCCGGGAGCAGGTTGCCTACTATCTGGCCAATGCGGCCCTGATCCGCAGCGCCCTAACGGACCTGGGGCTGGAAACCTTCGGCGGGGTTCATTCCCCCTACATTTGGGTCAATGTCAAACGGGATTCCTGGGAGTTTTTTGACGAACTCCTGGCCCGGGCCCAGGTGGTCTGCACCCCCGGCTCAGGCTTTGGCCCGGGGGGCGCAGGATACATCCGCATCAGCGCCTTTAACTCCCGGGCCAACGTGGAAAAGGCCCTCAGCCGGCTCTCCGCCCTGCGGCTTGCCCCCTAGGGCTCTTAAGATCCCCGGCGGATGTTTTAGCCGGGGGCCATAAGAAAACCTAGTTAATGGGGATGCCGAAAACGGCGCTCAGGGCAAAGGTCCGGTTACTATCGAAGAGGTCCAGGAACATCAGGTCCACCGCAAACTTGTAGCGGGAAAGCTGGGGCAGGGAGGCAAAGTCGAACCGGAGCCCCGTATTGAGGGAGCCCCTAGCAGAGGCATTGGAACCCCTGGCATCATAGCTGTAGGAAAAGTTGGCAAAATCAACCACCCAGTGCACCAGGTTGGAGAACACATCGGGGGCGAGGTTCAGGTCAAAGCCCATGCCAAAGTCAAAATTTTTATCGTCGGCTGTCGTTTTTTCAACAAAGGTGTGTCCTATCACCACGCTGGTTTCCGCGGGCATCCGGAAGAAGGTGCCGGGGTAGGTAATGGCCCCATAAATCTGGGTAGCGTTGCGGTCGTAGCTAGAACCCAATAAAGGGGTTTTAATGGCTTGAAAGTTCACCCCCAGGGCAACGGCGGAACCCTGGGTGGGAAGCTGGAACTTGAGGCCCAGGAGGAAGTCGTTGTCATACTCCCCCTGAATATCAAAAGCGCCGGACACCTCAAAGAGCTTAAAGAGGCTTACCGCCAGCCTGGGGATAAAGTTGGCGTCCCTGTTATCCGGAAAGATAACGCCAAACCCAAAATCCAGGCCCACGTTGGCCCGGGCCTCCCAGCCAATCCGGGCCGAAGGGATGGTGTAAAGCCCGGTGGCGCCGTTTAAGCTCATCCCCTTAAGGGACTGGGCTTGCAGGCCGCAGAGCAACACCAACGCCAGGATCAAAACCATCAGCCCTCTTTTCATCACTTGCATTTGTTCTCCTCCATTGGTCAGTGATATTCGTTTATAAACTTGCATAAACATCATGTAATAATACCGATAAAGTTTGTCTTTGTAAAACAAAATTTTAGAAAACTTTTAACGGTAGAAGAAGCCCTTAAAAAGGGCTATACTGCTCTTATGACCGGCGCCGAACCCCCCAGCCCCTCCCCGGCTAAAGACCAGGCCCTGGTCCGCCGGGCCTTGGACACCCTCATCCTCTCCCCATCGGGCTGGCGGGCCGTTTTTGCCCCCGGAGGGGAAGACAGCCCCGCCCCGGACCCCGGCGAAGGGGGGCTTCTCCTGGCGGCCCTGGCGGGCCTGGCCTTTGCCGCCTTTGCCGGGGAAAAAACCCGCCGGTCCCCCCGGATCATCCTAGGAAGGGACGCCCGGCCCACCGGCAGGGCCTTGGGGGGGATTCTCCTCCGGGCCTTGGAAGCCGGGGGGGGCCGCTGCCTCCCCGTCGGCCTCTGCGCCGCCCCGTGCCTGATGGCCCGGACCCAGGGGGACCCCCGGATTGACGGGTTTGCCTATGTGAGCGCCAGCCACAACCCCCTGGGGCACAACGGTTTTAAATTTGCCCTGAACCTGCCGGACCAACCGGGGGAACCCTTCGCCGGGGGAGACCGGGGGGGGGTTCTCAGCCCCGCCATGGAGGGGGAACTCAGGCGGCGCTTCCTGGCCCTGGCGGAGGACCCTGCGGCTCTGGAGGCCGCCCGGCGGCTTCTTTCCCTCCTTCCTCCGGGGGAATGGGGGCGGCCTCGGGAAAAACGCCGCACCCTGGGGGCCTACCGGAACCTTAGCCTGGGCATCGCGGGGGATAAAAAGACCCTCCGGAGCCTCAAAACCGCCCTTAAAGGCCGGCCCCTGGGCATCCTGGGGGAGCTTAACGGCAGCGCCCGGGGGGCGGGAATCGACGCCTCCTTCCTGGCCCGCCTGGGGGTCCGGCCCCGGATTCTCAACGGAGTCCCCGGACAGGTGGTTCACCGGATTGTGCCGGAGGGGGAATCCCTTGACCTCTGCTGCCGGGAACTGGAAAAACTGCGGAAGGGGGACCCTTCCTTTCAACTGGGCTACGTTCCCGACAACGACGGCGACCGGGGAAACCTGGTTTACTTCGACACCAGGGAAGGGCGGGCCAAAGCCCTGGGCGCCCAGGAGGTCTTTGCCCTTTCGGTACTGGGTGTCCTGGCCTGGGAAAAGCTCCGCTCCCCTGCGCCGCCGGAAGCCCTCGCCCTGGTGGTCAACGGCCCCACTTCCCTGCGGATCGATTACCTGGCCGCCCGGTGGGGAGCCAGGGTTTTCCGGGGGGAGGTGGGGGAGGCCAACATGATCAACCTGGCCCGGCAGCTCCGTGCCCAGGGCTGGCGGGTCCCCGTTTTGGGGGAGGGCTCCAACGGCGGAAACATCACCTACCCCGCCACGGTCCGGGACCCCCTCAACACCCTCATCGCCCTCATCCGGCTCCTCCGCCTCCCGGCCCTTAACCCCGGCGGGGAGCCAAGGGAACTGCCGGACCTCCTGGAGAGCCTCCCGGCCTTTACCACCTCCTCCGCCTTCGAGGAGGCGGCGGTTCTGCCCCTCCGGGCCGAAAATCCCGGGGAGCTCAAAGGCCGCTACGAGGAAATTTTTCTAAAGGACTGGGAGGCCCGGCGGGAAGTGCTGGCCTCCTGGGGGCTGGATCACTTTAAGGAATTTAACTACGAGGGAACGGAAGAGCGGGAAGGCTGGGGTCCCGGTTTCCGCCGGGGCCGCCAAACCGGGGGGCTTAAGATTCAGTTTTACGGCCCTCCGGAAGAGCCTCCCCGGGGCTTTCTCTGGTTCCGGGGCTCCGGCACCGAGCCGGTCCTCCGGATCATGGCGGACATCCAGGGCCGGGACAACCGGCGGATGGCGGAACTTTTAGCCTGGCAGCGGGACATGATCCTCCGGGCCTTCCAAAAGTTAGGCTAACCGCGAACCGCCGGGGCCGGATCCCAAAAATCTAACCACAGACCCCGCGGCATAGAAGAAAGAGCCGCGAAAGGCGCGAAAAAACGCGAAAGGGGAATAGGGGCAAATTGAATCCATGCTTTCCAAGGGCTAAGTTCCCGGCCTATTCCTCTTGCCACTAACCACTTTTTTCCGTCCGTGCGGTCGACTTTTTCCCTCTTTGGGGGAAAAAGTGGTTAAATTCAGAATTCCTGATTAGTCCGAAGAATCACCGGGGGGCCTTTCATCGGCGGCCTGGGTTTCTGCGGTTGGGGTCTCCCCTGGGGGCGTTTCCCGGGCCGGGGTTTCCTGGGGGGGCTCCGGACCGGGCCGACGCCTGGAACGGCGGGACTTGGGGACCGCCTTCCCCGGATTTTCCATGAGGATGGTGAGGGGAACCAGCCGGGGAACGTTTCCCATGATGAGTTTCATTACCGAAAGCAGGGGAACCGCTA
>JAISRN010000045.1 GCA_031273605.1 Spirochaetales bacterium
ATCCCTTTAAGGATCATGGCTTTGGCGGCCCGGTCCTTTACCGATCCCGAGGGGTTGCAAAATTCAGCCTTGCCCAGGAGGGAAACCCCCGGAGTTTCGGCGGAGAGCCTAGGCAGTTCGATGAGGGGGGTATTCCCCACCAGGTCTAAAAGGTTCATGGCATCCTTGAAAAAAGGGTTCGTATAACATATAAATACACTAACTTTAATAGGAATTATCCCCGGTTTCGGCCCTTTTGTCAAGGGGAAAATCAGGGCCAGCGCATATAAGAATTTTTGTCCACGGATTACACGGATTACACGAATTCAGAAGAAAATCTGTGGTTTTTATCTTCCCTACCCGCCCCTTACGCTCATTTTTGCCCATTAAGAACCGCGAACATTCCCTAATTCGCGTTAATTCGCATCCATTCGCGGACTCTTTTGTTTATATGCGCCGGCCCTGCCCCCTCCTTGATAATTCCGGCTTTTTGGCTTATATTAAAACAGGCTGGAAACTACCCAAAAAACCGGGGGACCGGACTCAAAAAAGAGGAAACACATGGCAAACGAAGCGGAAAAAATTATCTACACCATGCACCGGGTGAGCAAGAGCTACGGAACGACCACGGTCATCAAGAATATTTCCCTTTCTTACTTTTATGGCGCCAAGATCGGCGTTTTAGGATTAAACGGAACCGGCAAAAGTACCCTCCTTAAAATTCTTGCGGGGGAGGAAAAGGAATTTTCCGGGGAAACCCACATTGCTCCGGGCTGGACCATCGGCTACCTGCCCCAGGAGCCCCTGTTAAACGAAACCGCCACGGTGCGGGAGGTGGTTCTTCAGGGGCTTGCCGAGGCCGCGGCGCTTTTGCAGGAATACGACGAGATTAACGCCCGGTTTTCCGAACCCCTGGACGATGAGGCCATGACCGCCCTTCTGGAACGGCAGGGCAAGGTGCAGGAACAACTGGACGCGAAAAACGCGTGGGACATGGAATCCCAACTGGCCCAGGCCATGGACGCCCTGCGCTGCCCTGCCGAGGATTCCCCGGTAAACATCCTCTCCGGGGGGGAGCGCCGCCGGGTGGCCCTCTGCCGGCTTCTCCTGAAAAAGCCGGATATTTTGCTTTTAGACGAACCCACAAACCACCTGGATGCGGAATCCATCCAGTGGCTGGAAGAGCATTTAAGGCGGTACGAGGGGACGGTTATCGCCGTAACCCATGACCGTTACTTTTTGGACAATGTGGCCGGCTGGATTTTAGAACTGGACCGGGGGGAGGGAATTCCCTGGAAGGGCAACTACTCCTCCTGGCTTGAGCAGAAAAAAAACCGCCTAAGCCTGGAGGAGAAGCAGGAATCCGAGCGGCAGCGAACCCTGGAACGGGAACTGGAATGGATCAGGATGTCTCCCAAGGGGCGGCACGCCAAATCCAAGGCCCGGATTTCCGCCTACGAACAATTATTAAATCAGGATGTTAAAGAAAAAGAAGAGCGGCTGCAAATTTACATTCCCCCTGGCCCCCGGCTGGGAAACAAGGTTATTGAAGCCCGGGGGGTGAACAAGGCCTACGGGGACCGCCTTTTGATAAGCGGCCTGGAATTCTCCCTGCCCCCCGGGGGCATCGTGGGGGTAATCGGGCCTAACGGCGCGGGGAAGACAACCCTCTTTAAAATGATCACCCGTCAGGAGACTCCGGATTCCGGGGAATTTGTTATCGGCGACACGGTTAAGCTGGCCTGGGTGGATCAGACCCGGGAACATCTGGACCCGGAAAAATCTATCTGGGAACAGATCTCCGGCGGCCATGATCTTATCCGCCTGGGCAGCCGGGAGATTAATTCCCGCTCCTATGTTTCCCGGTTTAACTTTTCGGGGAGCGATCAGCAAAAGAAACTTGCCGTTCTTTCCGGGGGGGAGCGCAACCGGGTTCAGTTGGCCATGATGTTAAAAGAAGGGGCCAACGTGATTCTATTGGATGAGCCTACCAACGATCTGGACATTAACACCATGAGAGCCCTGGAAGAAGCCCTGGAAGGCTTTGCCGGCTGCGCGGTGGTGATAAGCCACGACCGCTGGTTTTTGGACCGGATTGCCACCCACATTTTAGCCTTTGAGGGGGACAGCCAGGCGAGGTTTTTTGACGGCAACTATACCGAGTATGAGGAGGATCGTCGGCGCCGGCTGGGCGCTTTGGCGGATCAGCCCCATAAAATAAAATACCGGGCCCTAATAAGGGATTAATTAACCAATTTGAAAAAGGCCCGACAGGAGCAGACTGTATGAGACGACATTTAATATTTAATCATTTATTTACCATAAGCCGGGCGTTAATTTTGGCGCTGTGCCTGGGGCTTTTTTCCTGCGCCGGCGCCAGCCTGAAATGGGATGAGGCCCTTCCCCTGGAGGAGTCCGTTATCACCGGCCGCCTGGATTCCGGGCTTACCTATTACATCCGGCAAAACCGGGAGCCCGAGGGCAGGGCCTCACTCCGGCTGGTTGTCCGGGCCGGTTCCAATGCGGAGGAGGATGACCAGCAGGGTTACGCCCACCTTACGGAACACATGGCTTTTAACGGCACCCGGAACTTTGAAAAAACCCAGGTGGTCCGGTACCTGGAATCCATCGGAATGACCTTTGGCCCGGATGTTAACGCGTACACCTCCTTTGATGAAACGGTGTATATGCTGGAAATTCCCACCGATGATTCCGAAATTGTGGAACAGGCTTTTCAGATTTTGGAAGACTGGTCCCATGATCTCAAACTTGACGAAGAGGAGATTGCCAAGGAACGGGGGGTAGTTCAGGAGGAGTGGCGGCTTAGGCGGGGAGCGGCAGGAAGGATCTTCGATGAACTCTATCCGGTTCTCTTTGCCGGTTCCCGTTACGCCCAGCGCCTTCCCATCGGCAAAATGGATGTGGTGATGCAGGGTTCCTCCGGCCGGCTGCGGGACTTTTACCAAAGCTGGTACCGCCCCGAACTCATGGCGGTTATTGCGGTGGGGGATTTTGATCCCCAGGCCATTCTGACTCTGATTAAAGAAAAGTTTGACGGGCCCCCCGCGGAAAAACCCGTCGAGCGGCCCCTGTTTCCCCTGCCCGTCAACGAAACCCCGGCGGTTAAAATAACGGC
The DNA here is from genome assembly GCA_031273605.1 of Spirochaetales bacterium. Lineage (GTDB taxonomy): Bacteria > Spirochaetota > Spirochaetia > UBA9216 > UBA9216 > JAISRN01. Next base: position 3,116 of record JAISRN010000045.1, read on the forward strand.
GGACCCTGAGATGCCCCAGGCGGCGGTTGCCCTTTACATTAAAACCGGATACAAACCCCTGGCTACCCGGAGGGACTACCGGGATTACCTGATCCGGCAGCTTTTTTTTATGGCCTCCAACGAGCGTCTCCAGGACTGGGTGGAGGCGGGAGGCCCGGTTATTGCAGCGGGCACGGGGGAGGACCTTCTGATTCACGCCTCCCACTTTCTTAATTTTCAAGCCATCCTTAATCCCGATTCCCTGGAAGAAGGAATCTTAAATTTCTTTAAGCAGGTGGTTACCCTCCGGCAGGGAGGAATTACCCAGGGGGAACTGGATCGCAGCCGGACTCAGTATCTGTCCATGATTGATTCCCTTTACCGCGATCGGGAAAGCCTGACTTCCTCGGATATAGCCGGCGAGCTGACCTCCTACGATTTAGACAACATAGCCATGCCGGGCTACCTTAGGGAATGGGAGCTTTGCCATGAGTTTCTCCCCGGGATTACCCTGGAAGAGGTTAACCGGTACAGTCAAACCATCCTTCCCCCCCGGGGCCGGGTTTTATCCCTGATCCTCCCCGAAGGGGCGGAGGCGCCTTCCGAGGAGGGCCTGCTTGACCTCCTTGCCCAGGCCGAAACCGGCCCCGGGGCGGCCTTCGAGGAAACCTTTGCCGCCGGCGATCTGATTTCCGCCCTGCCTCCCCAAGGGCGGATACAGCGCCGGGAGAGCCTTCCCGAAGGGGTGGAAATCCTGACTCTGGAAAATGGAACTCGAATTGTTTATAAACGCACTAATTTTAGGGAAGATGAAATTTTATTTTCCGCCTACAGCCCCGGCGGTTTAAGCCGGGTTTCCGAGGCGGATCATTTTCAAGCCCTCTGTGGGCCTGACTTTTTAGAGGAAGGGGGGCTGGGGAGTTTCTCCGCCGCCGGACTGCGCCGGGTTTTGTCGGGCAAGCGGGCGGGGGTAAGCCCTTCCCTGGAACGCTATTACGAAACCTTTTCCGGCTGGTCCTCCCCGGGGGACCTGGAGACCCTCTTTCAACTGCTTCACCTGTACTTTACCGCCCCCCGGTTTGACCGGGGCAGTTTTGAAAACTATAAAAACCGGCTGACCCCTTTAATTGCCCGGCGCCTCCTGGAACCGGAAACGGTTTACCGGGACCGGATAAACGAACTGATAACCCAGGGCAGCCCCCGGACCAGGCCCCTGGATTCGGAGATTCTTTCAAGTCTTGACCGGGACACAATGGAGGCCCTTTTTAGGGACAGGTTTTTCAGCCCCGGGGAGTGGACTTTTTTCTTTGTGGGAAACATCGATCCCGCCGCCCTGGAAAACCTGGCCCTAAGTTATCTGGGAAGCCTTCCACCGGGCCGGGAGGAGGCAAAAACCGACCTGGCCATCCTTCCGCCGGAGGGGATAAAGCAGGAAGCCCTTTCCCTGGGCCGGGAACCCAAGGCCCAGGTTACTTTGATTTACTCTAACACAATCCCCCTGGACGGGGAGCAAAGGCTCCTTGCGGAGGCGGCCGCCGGAATCGTGGAAACCCGGCTTAGGGAGACCCTGCGGGAGGACCTCTCAGGCACTTACAGTATCAGGGTTCAGCCGGTTTATCTTTGGGAACCCCGGCCGGTAACCCGCGTCCGGGTGAGCTGGGGCTGCGATCCCGCCCGGGTGGAGGAACTGACCCGGCAGGTGCAGGGGATTCTGGAAGAGATAAAAACTAAAGGGGTGGATCCCTCGTACCTGGCCGCCGCTAATCAGCAGTTTATCCGGGGCCGGCAGGTGGCCCTAAGGACCAATGAATACTGGCTGAACCATTTGACCCAGGCTTTTCAGGAAGGGGAACCCCGGCGGCCCATCACCAAACCGGAGGACCTGTCGCCCCTCTTGCAGCCGGCGGCCTTTGAGAGGATCTGCCGACTCCTCTTTCCCGCGGACCGCTATGTCCGGGTAGACCTTATGCCCGGCTCGGAATCTTAAAAATTTTACAACGCCGGTCCGACGGCAAGGAGTTGTTCCGGGCCGGCGTTTTTTTCAATTATAAGACCGGACGCCTTACCCAAGATCTTTCTTTCTGTTATACTATCTCATATGTTACCTTGGATGGTCAGTTTTTATGCCCCTTTCATGGAATGAAATAAGAACCCGGGCCGCCGCCTTTATCCTTGAGTGGAAAGATAAAGCCCCCGCCGCCAGAGAGGAAGCGGACGCCCAGACCTTCCAAACCGATTTTTTTAACATATTCGGCGTTTCCCGGGCAAAAGTAGCCATATTTGAAAAGAAAGTCCGCATGAAGGACGGAGCCGACACCCCCGATCTTTTTGGTGAAACCGGAAGCGCAAGGGGCTACATAGACCTTTTTTGGAAAGGCCACATCATTATTGAAATGAAATCCCCCGGCAAAGACCTCGTGAAAGCCTACGAACAGGCTAAAGGCTATGCCAATGCCTTGCCTCCCGCTGATTTACCCAAGGGAATACTCATTTGTGATTTTAACACCTTTCATTATTACAACCTTGAAGAAGATGCAAAATTATATCAATTCGCCCTGTCCGAATTATCCCAAAACATTAACTTGTTCGGCTATCTGGCCGGATATGCAAACGTTGAATATAAACAGTTTGATCCGGTCAACATCGAAGCCGCAGAGAGCATGGGCCGCCTCCACGACCGCTTAAAAGAAATCGGCTATCAAGGGCGCCAGTTAGAAGTATAACTTGTCCGCCTCCTTTTTTGCCTTTTTGCCGATGATACCGGTATATTTGAACCGGACCACTTTGTAAAATATATTGTTCAACGGACTAATGCGGACGGCAGCGACCTTGCCATGCACCT
>JAISRN010000034.1 GCA_031273605.1 Spirochaetales bacterium
GACCCCTGCCTCTGCCCCCGGGTGGCGGTGGTGGTGGAGGCCATGACCGCCCTGGTTCTGGAGGATTTTTTCCTCCTCCAGGCCGCCCGGGGCGGCTTTCCCCAAAACTAAAATTTTTAATTTAATAAATAAAAACGTATTGAATTTATAGCTTTGCAGAAAAATTAGAAAACTGAGCCAGTTCCAAAATCGGTTATTTTAGCCCTGGAGACGGGGCAGGGGCCTGTTAACTTTAATGGGCTTTCTATTGCAAAAAAAGTAATTTGCCTGTATATTGGGAACCAGTTCAAATGGTCATGGGATAAAAAGGGGGCGTCATGGACAGCCGCGCAGCTATGAAAATCCGTCATTCCGTGCGGAGTTACACGGATCAAAAAATTGAAGGAGAGGTTCTCCAAAAGCTGCAAGCCTGTATCCGGGAGGGCAATGAAAAAAGCCATCTGCACATCCAGCTTTGTTTGGACGAACCGGGGGCCTTCGGAGGGTTTGCGGCCCGCTGCGGCTCCTTTAAAAATGTCCGCAATTACTTAGCCCTGATCGGCAAAAAAGGCAAGGCCCTGGAGGAAAACCGGGTCAAGGCCAAGGCCCTGCCGGGGCCCTGTGCCAAACTGGACCTGGGCATTGTCAAATGCCATTTTGAATTGGGGGCGGAAGGCGGCAATTGGCAGTGGTCTTAAGCCGGGGCTTAACCCAGGGCCGGTTCCCTAAAATTTCCCCCGGGAGAAAAAAATGAAAAAACATTTTTTCTTTTTTTTGGTTTTTTCCGCGGCCTGCCTGGGTTTTGCCTTTCCCAAGCCGGAGGGCGGTTGCCGGAGGGTTCCCGCGGGGGGCGGTAAAGAAACCGCCGCCGGGGGGGAAGAATTGCCCGCCGGATCCCCCGTCGGCGGATCGGCGGAGGTGGTCATTGAGCTGCCCGGCAACCCCTCCACCGGCTATTCCTGGACCTGGACCGCCGTTCCGGAAGGGATTGTGCGGCCGGTTTTGCAGGAGTTTTGGCCCCAGGACGGCTCCCGTGAAGAAGGGTCCCCCCGGGTGGGGGCCGGCGGGGTTTTTGTGTTCGTTTTTGCCGGGGCCGCCCCGGGGGAGACGGCGGTGATTTTTCGTTACCGCCGGAGCTGGGAGACCGGGGTCCCCGACGCCCGCACCGAGGTTTTCAGGCTTTGGGTGGATGACAAGAACCAGGTGAGGATAATAGGGGTTCCCCGGGCAGGCGAAGGTTAAGACCTGCCTCCTTAAGTTTGCCTTTCCTGCCCCGGGGTTTTCCCCCTGATCTGAAGCCCCAGTTCCTCAAGCTGCCGGGGGTCCACCTCCGCAGGGGACTCCTCCATGGGCGACGCTCCTTGAGTGTTTTTGGGGAAGGGGATAACCTCCCTGATGGACTCCTCCCCTGCCATGAGCATCACCGTCCGGTCAAACCCCGCGGCAATTCCCCCGTGGGGCGGGGCGCCGAAGGCAAAGGCTTTAAGGAGAAAGCCGAAGCGTTTTTCCGCCTCCTCGTCCGAAAGGCCGATGATTCTAAAGATCCGTTTTTGCAGTTCCGGATCGTGAATCCTGATGGAGCCGGAACCCAGCTCGTACCCGTTAAGCACCAAATCGTAAAGGTCCCCCAGAACCTCCCCGGGATTCTCCTCCAGGGTGGGAAGGAATCGCTTTTGGGGCATGGAAAACATGTGGTGGGCGGGTTTCCAGCCCTGATTTTCCTCGCTGTACTCAAAAAGGGGAAAGTCCACAACCCAGAGAAAGTGAAAGCGGTTTTTGTCTATCAGCCCTAAGTCCCTGCCCAGCTTTAGCCGGACCGCCCCCAGGGATTGACAGGCGGTTTTCCAGGGTCCGGCGGAAAAGAGGAGGAGGGTTCCTTCTTTTAAACCGAGGGCGGAGATGATGGCCTCCTGCCGGGGGGCAAAAAATTTGGCAATCCCCCCCTCCAGGGCGCCCCTGCCTTCGGGGGTTTTAACCACCCGCATCCAGGCCAGGCCCCCGGCGCCGTAGGTCTTGGCGGTCTCTTCCAGTTCGGCAATCCCCTTGCGGGTAAAGTTTTCCCCCTCCGGAACCGCCAGGTACTTAACGGTTCCCCCCCCGGCCAGGGCTTCCTGAAAAACCCCAAACTCCCCCTCCCCGGCCCAGGGGCTAAAGTCCCCCAGTTCCAGGGCAAAGCGGCCGTCGGGCTTGTCCGTTCCGAAGCGGTCCATAGCCTGGGCAAAGGACAGCCGGGGAAAGGGAAGGCTGAGTTCCGCCCCCAGAACTTTTTTAAAGAGGTGGGCGTAGAGCCCTTCGGTAAGGGACAGAACGTCCTCCCGGTCCACAAAGCTCATTTCAATATCAATCTGGGTAAACTCAAGCTGGCGGTCCCCCCGGGCATCCTCGTCCCGGTAGCATCGGGCCAGTTGAAAGTACCGGTCCAGCCCGCCCACCATGAGGATCTGCTTAAAAAGCTGGGGCGACTGGGGCAGGGCGAAAAACTTTCCCGGAAAAAGCCGGGCGGGAACCAAAAAGTCCCGGGCCCCTTCGGGGGTGGATTTAATAAGGGTAGGGGTTTCAATTTCGTAAAATTCCTCCCCCTCAAGGAATTCCCGCACCGCAAAGGCCGCCCGGTGCCGGAGGCGAATTTTGCGCTGCATGGAAAAACTGCGCAGGTCCAGGTAGCGGTATTTGATCCTCGCCTCGTCCCGGGCATCGGTTTTGTCATCAATCACGAAGGGCAGGGGGGCGCATTGGGAAAGGATGACAATTTCCCTGGCCTCGACTTCAATTTCCCCGGTGGGCATATCGTGGTTCACCATGTTCCTGGGGCGCTTAAGCACCTTGCCCTTGACGGCAATACAGTATTCCGGCTTGAGGCTCCGGACGGTTTCCAGGAGGGACTCAGGCGAACCGGGATTAACCACCACCTGGGTAATGCCGTAACGGTCCCGGAGGTTAATAAAGTGAATCCCCCCGTGATCCCGAATCCGGTGAACCCAGCCGTTGAGGATTACCCTTTTGTTTGCATCGATGAGCCGCAATTCCCCGCAACTATGGGTACGCTTATAATTTTCCATGATGAATCATTATAGAAAAACCGGGGGAGAACTTCAAGGCTTAATCAGGAATTTTCCAGGGCCAGCGCATATAAACAAAAGAGTCCGCGAAAGGACGCGAATTAACGCGAATTATGGAATGGTCGCGGTTCTTAATGGGCAAAAATGAGCGTAAGGAGCGGGTATGGAAGATAAAAAAACCGCAGATTACGCTGTTTAACGGATTTTAGAATTTAACCTTCACCCTTCACCCCCCACCCTCCAATTGACGCCTGTTAAAAATCAGTGAAAATGTCCTATAGTCCGTTCAATAGAAATGTCCTACCTGATAAATTTAGTCAGGAGGATAAAATTGGGTAAAAAAAAGCAAAGAGCAGTAAAAGCCTGCGG
>JAISRN010000035.1 GCA_031273605.1 Spirochaetales bacterium
TGCACAAAGAAAGCTTGACAAGCCCGATGTAAAGACCTGCTTTTGCTCTGTGTGGTAAGCCCTTGGCGCAGCATAATATCCCCTTTTGTAGAAAAACAGTAGCAGGGAGCGGATAAAAAGTCAAGGGCCTTTTTAAAAAATTAACTTTTTTTTGGCGCCCCCGGAAAAAAACAATTTAAAAGGCAGGGAAAGCAGAAAACCGCCGCCACAAGGGACCCGGCGGTTCCCCAGAGGAGGCTTGCCGCCAGGGTTCCGGAAAAATCCTGCCGGCCGGACAGGATTAAGGGGATGGCGGCGGCCATGGTTGTTGAGGAGGCGGCCAGGAGGCTGGGGATCTTTTCTCTTAGCCGGAACAAGGGCCGGGAACGCCGGGATTCGGTTAGAAAAATGCCGTTGTTGACGCTGATTCCCCCTATGATGACCATCCCCACAATGTCTCCCATTTCCAGCGGGGCGGCTTGTAAAAATTTGCCCAACAGGGGAAAGGCGCAGGAAACAGGGATGATTGAGGTTATGAGGAGGGATTTAAAAAAGTCTTCGGTTAAGGCGGTAAGCAAAAGCAGGATTCCCGCCACGGTGATGAGAAAAACCGTCAGCAGCCTGCGGTATTGCCGGGACAGAAATTGATGCTCCCTGGACAGGAGAAAGCCGTAGCCCTGTTGAACTTCCACCGAAGCCAAGGCCCCCCGGACTATTTGAATGGCCTGACTGGTGGAAGGGCTGAGGAGATGAACGGTAAAGTAAGCCGCCCTTCTTCCGTCTAAGCGGTAAATTTTGCTTATGCCGGAGTCTGTTTCGAGCCGGCCGAGGGCTTCCAGGCGCATGCTTCCCTGGGCCAGGGGGAGGGAAAGGTTGGACAGCCGGGATAGATCGGCTTCCTGAAGGTCCTTGCCGGCTACCCGGATATCCCTTTCGCCGGCGCTGTCCAGCCATTTATCCACCACCGGCCCAAAGAGAAGCCAGCGCAAACCGGAGGCGATTTCATACAGGCTGCTGCCGGCGGCGGCTATCCGATCCCCATCGGGATAAAAATAAACGGTTTGTTCCGGGTTCTTAAAATTTAAAACGGTTTGGATAGTTTGGGGCAGGTTATTTAAAACGGCGGCCCCTTCAAAGGCCAGGCGGCGGCATTCCTCGCCGTCCATCCCTACCGCCGCTATTTGAATTTCCTCTACCCTGGGCTTGGGCTTTAAGAGGCGGGCGAAAAAGCCCTCCCCCTCCGGCGTCCGGCCTTCCTGGTCGGGCACGTAAATAAAGCCGCCGGGAATGAGGTCTCCGTATTCCACCAGCCGCCGGGCCAGGGCCTCCCGGGAAAGGGCCTTTTCGTCAAAGCCCAGGATTAATTCGGCGGACCCTTTGCGGCTTTCGGCTTTTAGATAACGGATTCCGGGTTCCCCGCTAAGGGCGGCTGTTAGGGAGGCCAGCGCCCGGTCAATGGCCTCGCCGGAGATCTCCGGTTCCATTTCCACGGAGGCAAAGATTTCCGGTTCTTGAATTTCCAGGTTGATATTTTTCCCCAGAATAAAGAAGAGCACAAACATTAAAACCCCCAACCCAAAATAGACCGGAATAACAATTCGGGGCCGCTTTAATCCGGCCAGGCAGCAGCGCAGGGATAACCGGAGATAAAACCGCTTTACCCGGCGGAAGATCTTGGAGAAGAGTTTCCGGAAAGCCCGGATTTGGCTGCCTCCGGAAGGGCGCTTTGCCGGGTTTGGGTTTTGCCTGGGAGTAGGAAGAAAGGCCGGCAGAAAAAAACAGGCCAGGACCAGGGAAAAGGCTATCATAAGGGCGATGGTGAGGGAAATGTTTTTTATTCCCGGAACCAGTTCATCGAGAAAAAAGAGGGGAATCAAAGCCAGGACAGTTGTTGCCGCGGAGGCAATCAGGGGCGGGCGAAGGGCCTTAACCTCCAGGGCAAAGGTTTTGATCCCCCGACTGTTTTCCGCCAAGCCCGCCACGACAAAACTTGAATCCACCACCAGGCCAAAGGAAAGGGACAGCCCGGCCAGCACGTTTTGATCCAGCCCAAATCCCAGGAGCTTAAGCCCCGCCAAAGCCCAGACGCTGTTGACGGGGATTAGGATTAAAATAAGCAGCAGAACTTTTAGGGAGGGAAAAAAGAAGGGAATAAGAAAGGAAATAGCCAGGTAGCTTTCCGCGACTCCCAGAACGACATTTTTAATTAACCCCCTTAGGTACTCCCCCTTATCCGAAAGAATCCGAACCGTTTCCGGGTCCAGATTTTCCCCGGCCAGGAGGGCCCGGCATTCCCGGGAGATTTTGATGATGTTGGCGCCGGAGGCTGCTTTAACCAGGAGGCCCACACATTCCCGGCCGTTAAGCCGGACAATTTCATCGGGACTCCGGGGGGCCGTCCGCACCTGGATAAAGTTGGCCAACGCGCCGACGGTTTCCCCGGTTTTTACCGGCAGCCCTTCAATCTGGTTCAGGTCCCGGAGCCGGGTGTTAAAGTGTAAGGTTTCGGTAGGGGCTTCCGGGCGGGTCTGATCCGTCCGCCTTCCTCCGGGGCTGATAATATTGGCGTCTTGGACGAGGGTTCCGATGCCCGGCGGACTTAAGCCGATAAAGGCGGTTTTTTCCGGATCAAACTCCACCCGGATCTCCGGGATTCTGCCTCCGGTAACGATCACCTCCGATACGCCGTCAAGACTTTCTATCCGTTTTTTTAGGTCGTTTTCGGCGTAATTCCGGATCCGGTCCGGGCTTTCCGCCCCGGTAAGGGCCAGGCTGAGAATGCCTGGGCTGTCCGCCGCGGAGGAGTAGATCCGCGGCTTTTGTACGGATCCGGGAAGGGTATTGTAGAGGGTGTCCACCACGTTTCGGAGGGCCAGGAAGGTGTATTTATTGTCGATCTCCCGGTCAAAAAAAAGGGTGGTGGTGGATTTACCGTATTCGGCGGTGGAACGGATCTCCCGGAGGCCGGCAAGGATTCCGCAGCCTTCTTCTAAGGGGATAGTGATAAGCCGCTCCAGTTCCCCGGCGTCCATACCGTAGTATTCAAACCGGACGCTGAAAGCCGCATAACGCCCTTCCCGGTACTCCCCAAATTGAAGATTCCGGGCGATAAAAAGGGCGATCACCGTAATGGCGGCGCCGAAAAAGAAAAGAAACACCGGTCTAAAGGCGCCCGAAACCCGGCTTTGGTGGGCAGGAAGGGAAGAAGGGAGTCTTTTCACCGGCCTTCCCCCTTGGCGAGAAGCAGAAAACCGGCGGGAAGAATCAGGGCCACCAGGACCGCCGATAACACCAGCCCGCCGATAACCGCCAGGGAAAGAGAAGCCTGGGGGTTAAGCCCTCCGGGATTCAGGGTAAAGGGAACCAGAGCCAGGATGGTGCTGGCATTGGTAATTAAAAGGGCCCGCAGTTTACTTTGACAGCCGGCAAGAATACCGGAGGGGGTCCAGCCTCCTTTTTCTGTACAGCTTTCGTAAAGAATGATGGCGTTATTTACCGAAACCCCAAAAAGAACGACCAGGGCTATGATGCCATTAATATTGAGGGACCGCCCGGCAAGAACCAGGGAAAACAAAGCGCCGCATAAAGCTGCCGGCAGGGCTAAAAGCATAAGGAGGGGGACGAAGAAAGACTCAAATTGCGCGCCCATAAGCAGATAAAGCAGGAGGATGGTTAGGCTTAACAGAAAAAGGCCTTCCTTTAGCATTTCTTTTTTTTCCAGAGCTCCGGGAATTTCCAAACTCAAAAAATCGTCGGCGTTTTGGTTTCTTCCGGAAGCTCCTCCGAAAAGTCCTCCGGTTAATCCGGCGTTTAGTTTTTCCGCGGATAATCCGGGAACCCTTCCCGGGGGAAGGAGGATCTGTTTGGCATCCCAGCGGTTGTAGCGGTAGAGAATCTTTTCCCGGATTTCCGGTTCCAGAACGCCCAGGGCCCGCAGGGGAATGAAGGATTCGCCATTAAGAATCCCCGTGTTTCCCAGATCATCCAGAGTGAGGATTTCCTGGGGCTGAAATTTGACCACCACCGGAATTTCCCGGCCTGCCTGATAGAGGGGCAGGGTACCGGCCCCTTCCAAAGCCGTCCGGGCCGCTTCGGCAATTTGCAAAACGCTGATAGAAAACCGGGCGGCGGCCAGCCGGTCGGGGGTGAAAACAGCTTCGCTTAGGATCAGCGAGGGCTGCAGAACCAGGGGGTCTTCGGGGGGGTCCGAGTCGGCAAAGAGCAGCCCGGTAATTTTTGCCGGCAAATCCGGCGATTGAAGGACCTCAGGACTGCCGCCCCGGAGAATCAGGTCCTGGCCGGTTTGCCACAGGGAGAGATCCCCACCGCCGGTTTCCCACAGGGCTTCGGGGAAGGCCGCCTCCATGGAAAGCAAAACCCGGCTGGCCTGCCGATCAACCCCCGCTCTTAAAACCAGGTTTTCCCTTCTCTGTCCCGGATCGGCAAGGCGGGGGTAATCCCTGGGTTCCAGGCCGCCGCTGATTTGCAGGGCCTGAACAAAGGGCAGGCGGCGCAGTTGTTGATCAATTTCCCGGGCCCGGCGTTCCAAGGCGGCGATTGAGGTTCCCGGAGGAAAGGAAATCCTTCCGGTAAGGATTCGGGACGAGGGCTCCGGCAGGAGGGAAAAGTCCAGCCGGGCCAGGCTAAACAGGCCCACAACCAAGGTTATCCCCAGGGGCAGGAGAACCCTAACCGGGCGGCGGAGGGTTTTTGTTAAGTATCGGGTATACCACAGAGCGGTTCTGCCTATCCAGGCAGGCTCTCTTGCCTTGGCAGCCGGGGAAACGGGGGGTTTCGTTAATCCCAGTTTGGCGGGAAAAAGGGAAAAGAGGCAGGGGATGTAAGTCATGGAGAGCAGGCAGGAAGCGGAAATAGAAGCCATCACCGCCAGGGCCATGTCGGAAAAAAGCTCGCCCAAAAGACCGGGGATAAAAAACACCGGCAAAAAGGCAAGGATGGTGGTTAGGGCAGAACCGGCGTTGGATTGGGCTACCCCGGCGGCCCCCCGGATTGCCAGGCTTTTAAAATCCTGATTCCCGGAGGGGGCCTCCTCCGAAATTCGGCGGATATTTTCTATTACCACGGCTCCGGCATCCACCACCATGCCGATTCCGATGGACAGGCCGGAAAGGGAGAGGGTATTTAAGCTGCGGCCGGCAAGAAGAAGAACCGGCAGAGCCGCGGCGGCGCTGAGGGGGATAACCCCGCAGAGAAGACAAGCGCAGGGAATGGAATTTAAAAAATACTTGATTACCACCCCGGTAACCACAAGACCCAGGCCGGCGGAGGCCAGGAGAAAAATCAAAGAAGTTTTAATCCCCTCCGCGGGGTTTTCCAAAATTTCTAAATGGCACCAGGGATACATCTCTTTCAAAGCCTCAATTTCTTCTTTAACAGCCATAGAAAAAGTCAGGGGGCTGGTTCCCGGTTTTTTTCTAAGCCCCAGCCGAATTCCCTCCTGCCCATTGATTAAAAAAAAGGACTCCTTTTCCGCGGTTCCCCGGACAACCTCTCCCAGGTCCCCAATCCGGACCGGCCCGCCCTGGTTAAACAAAACGGGGTGGGCGGCGATGCTTTCGGAAGAAGGAAAAAGGCCGGAGACCTGGACCGAAAGTTCCCGGTCCCCTTCTTTTATTGTTCCCGCGGGATACTCAAAATTGGCGGAAGCCAGGGACTCCGCCGCCTCGGCCAGGCCAAGCTGCCGGGATTCCAGCCGGTCCCGGTAAAGGAGAACGTGGATCTCCTCCTCCTCCCCTCCCGAAACGCTGACCGAACCGGCGCCCGGCAGCTTTTGAAACCGGGACTTAATATCGGTTTCCGTTATGTACCGTGCAAAGGTGAGATTGCCATCCTGGGGAATTAGGGCCAGGATCAGTTCGCTGCCCATTTCTTGTTTCGTAACCTCCGGTTTGCTGCAGCCTGAGGGCAGGGTTTGATAGCACAGATCGATGATCTCCCGGCTTTCCACCAGGGCCATATCAATATCCGTTCCCCAGTGGAGTTCCAGGCTAAGGAGGGTGAGTCCGTCCCGGCTTGTGGAGGAGAGGGTTTTGAGCCCCTTGAGGGAGGCAAAGGCGTCTTCAATGGGGATGGTAACTAAAAACCGCATTTCCCCGGCGGCAATGCCGGGATACCGGCAGGATACCAGCAGGGTTCGGGAACTAACGGCGGGATAATAATCCACCGGCAGAAGAAAGGCCGCAATTCCGCCCAAAAGCAGAAGGCTTAACAAGAGGGCGATGACGGTAACAGGATGATGAACAGAAAAGCTGATTAGTTTTTTCACGGGGCGTCCCTCTTTCGATTAGTTTTTATTGAACGTCAGGATCACAGGATCGGCCATGGCGTTGCCCAGGTTATCGGCAATGCTTTTGTCCAGGGTAAAAACGATAAGGCCGAATTCATCCTGGTTGGTAACTTCAAGGCTTATTCCCAGGGCGCATAACTTCCCGCCTCCGGAATCCGGGGGAATTAGATCTCCGGAACCGTTAAGGGCGGTAATCTCTTCTTCCAAAGCCTGATATTCGCCGGGGGTTAAGACGGCGGTTGTTCTGAGGGAGATTTCGGCGCAGTTATTTTGACAGGAAAAATGGACGGCCCCCAGGGCCTCCACCAGGGACAGGCTTTGGGCGGCAGGGGAAATCCAAAAAACAAGGTAGAGTTTGGTTTCCCTTTCTTCTCCCGGAGGAAAATCGTTTTGGGACAAAAGGAGCCGGGAAAAATCGGCGGCCTGGTTTATCAGAAAAAAAGTAGGGTCCTGGGTTAGGCCGGTTTTTAAAAACCCCCCCGCAAAGACCGGAGGCCGGTAAGCCGGATGATTAAAGTTTAAGGTATACGCCCTCTCTGAGGAGATAAGATTTCCGGCCAGGTCGCTTATTCCCTTTTTAACTTTGAGGGTGCGGCTTTGGCCCCACGCCGGCGGGGTGGGAAAGGTTAATTCCAGTTCCCGGTTAAGGACTAAATCCGGGGAGGAGGAAAAATTTAAGGCGGGGATCATTTCCAAAAACCCCGATACCTGCTCGATTTTTACCCCTTCATCAAAAGTTAAAAGGAGCCGGCAGTCGGTTGGCAGGGATTCATTGCTCTCTCCGGGGGGCAGGTTTCCTCCGGCGCCGCCCCGGGGTGAACCGGGTTCCCAGCGCAGGGTAAATTCCGGGGGCAGCAGGTCCTGGGCGCAGAGAAAAACCGAAGTGAAGGCTTCCTGCAGGAAATTGCCCGCCGCATCGGACAAAAGCGGGGATATTCGCAGGGTGTACCAGGTGTTGACGGCAAAGGGTTTGGCGGGAATCAGGCGAACCTGGGTGTTGTTTTCCGTCCAAAGGGGAATGAGGTCCAGGGACGGAGAGAGGGAAAAAGCCCTTTCAAAAGTGAGGGGGTCCACGCTTTTAGAAAAAGTAAAGGAAAGAAAGGACGGCGGGACGGGGCAGGACTCTTCATTGTCGGGAAAAACCGAAAGAATCTCGGGAGGGGTCAGATCATCTTTGGTATAAAAGACATGGCGGAATTCCCTAACCAGAGAATTACCCTGAAGATCCTCTGCCAGGGTAGAGAGCCGGATTTCGTATTTATGGTTTGCCTTGATGCCGTTAAAGGGGGTAAAGGTCAGACTCCTTGAGGTAATAACAAATTGTCCCTCCATGGAATTGTTATCCTCGGTTAAGGAAAAAGCCCGGCGGACCGCCCCCGGTTCAACGGCGGCGGAAAAGAGAATCTCCACGGCTTCGCCTATGGAAACAGACTCCACCTCCAGGGGCGGCAGGAGCCACATTCCGCAGGAAAAAAGTCCCGGCAGGAATAAAACCGCCGCCCGGATGAATCCCAGGCGGGGGGCAAACCTTTTGTTTCCTGCTATTGGGCAATGAATACCAGCCATAGGTCCTCCTCTAAATACTCCCCCCCGGAGGCGGTAATTCCGGACTGTCCCCCCCGCAATACCAGGCGATAATAATTTTTTATGTCATCCTGGCTTTTGGTAAAACCCTCCCAGGTAAGGCTCACGGCGGAACCGGAGGGCTCCCATTCGGCGGCCAGCAGGCTGGGGCTGCCGGCGGAGGAGGGAAACAGGGGGGTTAAACTCACCGCCTCCACAGCCTGCCGCCGGAGTTCCGGGGGAACGGTTCGGGAAAAGCCAAACACCGCCATAAGCCGCCCCGAGGCCGCCAGAGGGTAATCAAAAACCCCGCCGTTAGGGTTTCCTGAGGAATCCCCTGCCACGAGGTTTTCTTGATTGTCAAAATGCACGGTGAGAACTTTTAAGTAATAATCCGCCGGGGTAAAGAAGATTCGGACCGCCTCGAAAAATTCCACCCCGGCTTCGTCTTTAAGGGAGGCCGCCAGGGTAATGCGGTAATTTTTACCCGGCTGAAAATTTTCTTCCGGTACAAAAAGAAAGCGATCCCCGGATTCCTGGACGAAATGCCCCTTTAATGAAGGGGAAAAACTGATTCCCCCCTGAACCGAGGGAGGGTCCATGCTTTTTGAAAAGAGAAAGCCAATCGCATCTCCCGAAGTTATGCCGCCGTCAAGGTTCTTGTTTTCCTGCCAGTAAACGGCGGGTTCTAATTTTACGGGGCAGACCTTTGCCAAAAAGGGGATAACCCTGTCTTCGGGCCCGGAAAAGGTTTCCTGGTATCGGCGGTCCATAAGAAAGCCGTCATCCGCGGCAAGCTCCGAAAGGGTGAAGGTATAAAAGGCGTTGGCCTTCCATCCATTCTGAATACGGAGGGTTAAGGTCCGGCGGTCGGCGGAAACCTCTGTGATTTTGTCTATCCCCGGCAGGATAGAGAACTTTTCATTAAACGAGGAGATTGAGGGAGGTTTGTTAAAAACCAGAATGAGGGCCTGGGGTTCCACAGTCCAACTGTCAAGCCGCAGATCCTGATTGGGCTGTCCGTACCGGAAACTCCTGAAAAAGCGGACTCCGTAGGTTCTTTGATCCTGCATTTTTAAGGAACCTTCCAGGGCGCAGGTATAGGCCTGTCCGGGTTTCCAGGATTGGAAGGGGCGGATCAAAAGCCTTAAACCCTGCCATTCAAAAAGGGGATCAAGGGAGCTTCCCTGGGTTTTTAGCTGAATCTGATTTTCCACGTCCTCCTTGTCGGGAAGGATGGAAAAATCCAGAATTAAGTATTCCCCTTCAAACCATTCTTCCCCGGGGGCAAGGGGCGAAGTGAGGCTTAAATAATCAAAACTAATTAAAGAACAACCGGCCAGGAGCAGGCCAAAAATTCCCGCTAAGGCCGGGGAATTTTTAGATTTCCTCCACATGGGCGCCCTCCTTTAAAAAGAGGGAAGGCCGGTCAATAACCCGGTCGCCTTCGCTTAAACCTTCGGCAACCCAAACCCAGCCGTCCCGGCGGCCGAAAATCTGCAGGGGCTTTAAAACCGCCAGGCCGTTTATGGCGCAAAAAACCGCCGGCGCTTCCGTTTCTTCTCCGGTGAGGGCGGTTTCGGGGATGGCCGGGTAGAAGCGGTCTTCCGTCCGGGGAAGGCGGCACTTAACAAACATCCCGGGACGGATTTCGCCGCCGGGGTTACGGACCTCGGCCTTAATGGTAAAGTTTCCGGTTTGGGGATCCACCAGGGGAGATATTTCATCAATCACGGCGTTCAGGGTCGAATTTAAGGAGGGTATTTCCAGCGTTAAGGGGGATTGCAGGGAAAAATTCACCATATCCCTTTCCTGAACAGAAAAAACAGCGTAAACCGTGGAAATATCAATTACCGTGGCAAAGGCTTCGTTTTGGGGAACATACTCGCCGCTTTCAAAGTTGAGGGCCCCCACCACTCCCGCCACCCTGGACCGGAGGGTGAGCTCGTCAATAAGCCGGTTAACCGAGGCAAGATTGTTCTCCGCCGTTCTGATTCCTGTCCGGGCGGCCTCCACCTCTGCGGCGGCCGATTGGGTGTTCAGCTCAATAAACTGCCGCCGCCGGGCATCCCCGGTTTCAGGGGGAAAACCGGCGGCCGCCAAGTCCTGGTCCCTAAAGCCCAGGCTGGAAATTTCCATCTGCTTTTTCAGGGCCGCGGTTTCCGATTCCAGGGAACTTAAAGAAAGGCCCAGGTTTTTATAGGCGGCCTCGGTAAGCCCCCCCAGGGCAAAAAGCTGGGTTTGATGTTCATAGGTTTCTTTAAGGGCGGCTAATTCCTTTTCCTTTTGTTCCAGGCTGATCTGATCCCGTTCCAGGGACAAAAGCCGGCTTTCGGCGGAGAGTTCTTCCTCATTCAGCCGGATAAGGGACACCTGAAGGGCAGCTTGGGCGTTTTTAACGGCATTTAAATTCTGTTCCTGCTGAATCTCCAACTGTACATTTTTTAATATTCCCAGAATCTGATTTTGCCCGACTGAATCTCCCTCTTTAACCCGGAGATCCACCAAAGCCCCTTCCACCTGAGCGACAATGTTGTTCTTGGTTTTATAAAGCATGCTTCCAAAACTAATCAGATCATTATCAAAACGCCTTAATTCGGGGCGCACAAGGCTGACCTGGGCGGCCGAAGCCCCCTTGTCGGGCAGTTTTCCGCTGCGGCAGGAAGACAAAAAGGCGGGACAGGAGGCCGCAAAAAGCCAATAAAGCAATAGGATTTTTTTAGTTGCTACATACATGCTCAAGCTCTCCAAAGGGCAGACGGGCCAGAACTTCCAAAGACTGGACGGCCGACGCTGCCATGACTAGGTTTTCCAAATGGGCAATTTTGATTTGCGCCAAATTAATAAGTTCCTCAAGATATTCAATCTGCTTTTTTTCGCCGCTTTCCAGAGCCAGGCGGCTGAATTCAAGACGGCGTTCCCAAAGTACGATGCTCTGTTCGGCTGTCTGGGCTGCCCGCAGGCCGGCATCGTGGCTGTTAATGATTTGATAAACCTGTTCCCTAAGGGCAATTTCGGCCTGCCGCCGCCCCGCCGCGTTTTGCCCCAGGGATAGGCGGGCCATGTCAACCTGGGCGGCATAGGCGGGATTTATGGGAAGGCTTGCCTCGGCGGAATTACTTACATTGTAAAGGCGCTCTTGCTCAAAACCGTAACTGTTACTAAGGTTTAGGGGCAGGAAAGTTAAATTAGGAAAGCTTACCGACACCGATACCGAGTATTTGGGATCGGAGAGGGGAAAGAAGGCCGGTTGGCTTGTGGAAAAGCTCACCCCCCCCTGAAGGCGGAGGGCAGGGAGGTACCACCGGCTTTGAAACTCTCCTTCCTGCCGGGCATAATCCAGGGCCAAATCTTGTTTTCTTAATTCGGAGCTCTGGGCCCGGATTAAGAGCCAGATTTTTTCCTGATAAGGCTCATAGAAAAAATAGCCGGACCGAAGGGACAACTCATCGGCAATAACCAGTTCCGCTTCTTCGTTTAATTCCAGGACGGTTTTAAACTGCCGCAAAAGGGAATCCAGGGAAAGCCAGGCTTCCCGGGTTTCGTTTTCAATCTGAATAAAAGAAATGTAATATTCCAGATAATCGGTTTCCAAAGTTAGGCCAAGGCTGACTTCCTTTTCCATAATAACCAGCTCTTTTTCAGCGGCGGCTTTTAAATCTTCCTGAATCTCCGCCCGGCGGCGCTGCACAAGGTACTGGTAATACCGGGCAAGAATATCCGCAATAAAAACCTGCCGCTGCGAGTCCGTTTCTAACTGGGCGTAAAAAGAATTAAGCCGGGCCATTCTGTAGGCCCGTCGGCGGGCGCCGCCGTCAAAAAGGTCGCCACTTACCGAAAATTGAAGGCTCCGGTTTCGGGAATCCCCGGCGGACAGGGAAGCGCTGTCGGTTTCGGAAAGGGACAGACTGAAGGCGGGAAGAAAGGGCCCCCAATTAAATTTAGCCTCCCGGAGACTAAGCCGGGCGCTTTGTTCCCCCAAGAGGCGGCTTTGGGAAGAACCCAGGGCAAAATAGACCGCCTCCTGGGGGGTGGTAAAGCGGACTTCCCGGATTCCCCTTCCCTGGGCCGCGGCAAAAACGCCCCCTTCGATTTGGGCGGCCGGGGCTTGAACAAAAAGGACGGCCCAAACCACCATTAGCGCCGCCCCCGGAATCCCCTTCATAGACCGCTGTCCTCCGGAAGATCAAGCTGCTTCCGCCTTTTCTGCTGGGGAATCAACAGCCGCTTTAACAGCCTTTGGATGAGGCGATCCTGAAAGGCAGCGGAGAGCAGAGTTTCCTTGCCGGTGCGGAATTCGATTTCCCTGGCCAGAACCCTTTGTTCTCCGTTGCTTACCTGACAGAGGGCATAGATTGTGTTGCGGGATTCCAAGTTCTCCAGAAAGGAACGCTGGGTAAGGATGATGTCTATGGCCAGATTTTCGGCCTGCCGGGTTCTTCCTTCCGGGCTTCCGGCGGAGAGATTCGGGGGCGGACTCTGGTAAATAGCCAAGTAGGTTTCGGCGGCGGCCTTGATTTGGCCGGCCAGTTCGTCTTCGTTGACGTGATCCACCGTAAGAAGGACGCTGTTAATGTGAAAGAAAAAAGAGTAGGGCGGCGGAGGGTAATCCGAAAAAGACTGCCTCCGGTTTTGGGTGACGCAGGAAATGGCGAACAGGGCCCCCAAAAGGACCGTGGTTTTTTGGATTGTTGTCATAGTTTTTCCTCTTGTGTGTTGATAAAGCTATAAAAGGCTTCTTCCATCTCGGCCAAAGAAGCATTGTCTCCGGCGAGGGTTTTGGCTTTTTCAAGATATTCCGCCGTCCGCCCGGGCAGGCCCAGGACCGAAAAAATCAGGGCCTGATCTAAAAAAACCTTAGCGGCGGCGGTTAGGGCCGCTTCGGCCCGGCGGTTCATGTAGAGCCGCTGTTCGTAATCATCGGTCTTTTCGCTTAATAGGGCGTAAAGGTAATAGGTCTGCCAGTCTTCGGAGTTAAACGCGATTTCCGCCTCCAAAAGCCGCCGGGCTTCGTCGTAGCTCCCCAGGAGAATAAGGCAGCGGATGTTCCAGATTCGGGCTTCGGTATATTGGGGGCGCCGGGAGGCCAGCCGTTCAAATTCCTTTTGGGCTTCCCCCAGGCGATCCGAAAAAAACAGGGCTTTGCCCCTGAGAAAGGCCGCCTGGATAAAACCGGGGTTCCGGTTTAGGGCTTGCCCGGCCAAAAGCAGGGCCTCGCTGTAATTTTTGCCGACGTAGGCTTCTACAGCGGCCAGGTAAAGCCCCCCGGCCTCCGGCTTAACCTTGGGGCTGCAGGCCAGCAGGGGCGTTAAACTGACAAAAACCGCCAAGAGAAAAGAGGGGCGGCCGGATTTGACAGTTTTCATGACTGGGTAAAACCCATGACCCGGGTTATTTCGCCCCAGGCTTTAGACGCGTAGGGGCCGGAGGATTCCAGGGCTATGATTTTTTCCAGAATTGGCAAAAAATCCTTTTGCAGGGCGGGGGCAAGCTGAAGGATACCCTGCCAAAGATTCCAGTAATACAAGGGAAAGGCTGAAAAATAGGGTTCCAGGGTTAAGAGATTATTAAAGTCTTCGTTGGTAAATGCTTCGTAACGGATTCGGTTCCGGATAAAAAAGTAATCCGCCATAAAAAAATCAAGGCCCCCGGCGTCCGTCAGGCCCAGGGTGGAAAGTTCGTTGCTTCCCCGGATAAGATCGAGAACCCCCGCTTCCGGAACGCCGCTTTTTGCCGCCAGGGTTTCAAGCTCCCTTATCCGGGCCGCCAGGGTTCCTCCGGCATTCGGCGCTGTGGGGTTTTCGCTGTTTTGCAATCCCGCATCGTATTCGACATCCCAGAACGCCGCCAGAAGGGCCTTTCCTGTCTGCCCGGCGGCCTGGTAACACTCGGAGGCAAACAGACCCAGGCCGGGAAAAAACCGAAAGCGGCTAAAATAATCTTCCAGCACGGGAATACAGTCGCTCTCCCTTCCGTTTTGCCGCAAAAGGATCATATAAAGGCGGAGATCTTCCGCCGCCGCCTCCTGGGGAATCTCCCGGTAAAGGCTGTCCAGGAGCGACAGGGCTTCTTCCCGCCGGTTTTGGGCCGTTTGAAGGTGGGCGGCAAAGTACCGGTGGGGAGGGCCGTTCTCCGGGTCCGCCGCCGCTTTTTGGTTGTAAGCCCCGGCCTTTTCGTAATCCCCCCGGTTAAAGTAAAGCTGGGACAGGCAGGCAAACATTTGGGTAACCTCGGATCTTTCGGCAGGGCTGACCGGGGGACGGGGAGCGGTTCCTTCGGCCCTCAAAAAATACTCATAAGCCCGGTCTAAATCGCCGTTTTGGATGTAATGCATGGCAAGATCAAATTTGGCCTTAAAGTATCCGGGATGGGCAATTTCAAAATCCGTAACCCGGCGGACAAGCTCTTCGCCGGTATAGGAATTGGCGATCTCCCGGTAGGCAAGTTCTTCGGAGCCGGGCCGCCCCCCGCAGCCTGCGGCTAACAGGGCCGCAAGAACGGCAAAACATACTTTCTTTTTCACGGGTCCTCCTTTTATTGTTTCAATAAAAAAAGACCCCCCATTTTCTTTTGCCGCTTTTGAATTTATCTTTTTTGTTGGTTTTTTTTAAAAACAGCGATATATTAAAACTTAAGCAACATAATCTTTTTTCAAACTAAATTTGTTAAAAAGGAGTTTTTTCCGTGGATAAATTTTTAACCCCCCCCCCCCCCCTCCCAGCAGAAATACTAGGAATTATTCCGGCGGGCATCCGGCCATGAAGAGCGGCGGCCCCCTTATCTTTGTTTTTTTGTTATTCTTTGGCTTTGGGAGTCTCGCCGCCCAGGAGCTTCCCGGGAATTCCGGGGAAAGCCTGGCGGAGAGGGGCGTGCTGGATGTTCTTAATATCGAATTTTTTCCCGTTCTGCGTTTATTCCTAAACGACACAGGGGATTCCTACAATGCGGATTACCTGGCCTATTACGAAGAAAAGCGGTTTATCCGCCTGGGGGTTGAATTTAAAACCCCCGGAGGCCTGGAGGTTAATCTCAACCTGGACCTAACTCAAGGGATTTTAGCTAATAAGTTTAACCCCTATTTTCTTAATATTCCCTACATGGCCGGCGCTCCCCTTCATGGGTTTATCGACACCGAAACTCCCATGGAAAGCTATATCGCCTACGAGGGGGACCTGATTGACCTGTCCGTGGGAAGGCGGAAATGGGGTTTGGGGGCGGGAAGGTACAGCCTTATGGCCGGCCTGGGGGCGCCCTGGTTTGACGGCCTTTGGTTTAACCTGCACCCCGTTGTTTCCGGACACCGTTTTGACTGGACCTTTTTGATAGCCTCGGACGATCCGGGCTTTGTTGACCTGTGGAACAAAAGCATCTCAACGGCCCATGATACCAACTATTTAAACAGCAATGTTCCCCTTCTTTCCCCCTGGGACGGGCGGTATTTTATGGTGCATAAAACCACCATCCGGGGCGAAACCTGGAAGGCCGGGGTGGGGGAGATGGCTATTTTAGTGGGGGGCGCGGATTTTTTTAGCGCCAATCCCACGGCTATTTGGCATTCCGCCTTTCTTTCTTTTTTAAACGTGGGGGTGGAAGTTTCGGGGGAAAAGCGGTTTGGAGAGAACTTTCGTCTCTATGGGGAGGTTATGTTTGACGATCTTCCCACGGAAGGGGGGATAACCAACCCCATTGCCCTGGCGGCCACCCTGGGGCTGGACTATCACCTCCTTGACACTGCCGGCCCTTATACCGGCCCCTTTCAAAGCCTCTATCTGACCGCCAAAAGGGAAGATTCCCTGGCTTTTACCGGGGGGCTTACCCTTTCGCTTCAGGGGGTTTACGCTTCTAAGTATGTTTATTCCCGCAGTGCAAGCGAGGGGGTAGAAAGATTTACCATGCTCAAGCATGCGGTGGTCAGCCGCGATCAGGCTGATTTTTATAACTATGAGCACTACACCGGCTTTGACTACGGTCCCGATAATTTTCTGCTGGCTTTTAATGCGGCTTATGAAAGCCCTTCCCTGCTTATCAACGCCGGCCTGGCCCTGCTTGTCCGGGGGGCCTACGGGGTGGCGGATCAGCAGCCGCCGGATTCCCGCGACTGGACCGGTTTTACCAAAGTGAACGGCGGGGCCTCCGACTGGTTTTTCAGCAAAGACCTGGCGGGCTATCAGGCGGACCTAACCCTGGAAGCCTTTTGGCGGCTTACCCCGACCCAGGCTTTGTATTTCCGGCTGAACGGAACCCTTGCCACCATTGAGGCGTACGATAACCGGCTCCTTTTAGAGGCCGGAATACTTTTTAAACTTTAGGCGAAAAAGGTTAGGCTAAAATGGTTCAAAGAAGGTCTTTTTTAAAAAGGCTCTTGTTGGGGGCCGGGGCGGGCTTTTTGAGTTTAGTCCTGCCGCTGTCGGCTGAAACGGATCGGGGCTGGCTTCAGCTTGAAGTGTTTCCTGTTTTTAGTTACGCCCAAACCCGGACGGCGGATGCCATTGAGCTTAACCGGTATTTCGAGCATCCCCAATTTTTTAATTTTGAAATTGAATTATCCGCCGGCGGTTTTGAGTATGTTATGGACCTTGGCCTTTTTAGAGACCCCTTTAACTATTTTGAAAACACCGCCTATTCTAATATTCCCATGATTGGGAAAAACGGCCTTACCCTTTCCGGTTACTTTGTGAACACCCCCGCGGAGGGCTACCTGGCCTTTCAAAATGATCTTTTTGATATTTCCGTGGGAAGGCGGAAATGGGCCTTTGGTTACGGGGAGTATAACATGGCTTTGGGCAGGCAGGCCCCCTACTATGACGGCCTTTGGCTTTCCTTTAACCCCCCGGACCCCCGGGGCGGCGGACGCTGGCATTACACCTTCCTTTTTGCCGGGGACGAAGCCAAGATGACCAGCGAAATTTGGGACCGCCATAAAACCGAACCTTACTGGAAGGACTTTTCTTCGGATCTGCGCTGGTTTATGGCCCATAAGTTGAGTTACCAGGGGGAAAGCTGGCAGTTTGGGATTTCAGAAAATATGGTAATTTCCGAGGTTGATCCGGGTTTTATGATGCTCATGCCCATTTGGCATAACCTGTCCCGGGGCTCCCTTAATGACAGCATCGATATTAGTTTTGAAAAACGCTTTGAGTCCTGGCGGCTGTACGGCGACGCCTATATGGACGATTTTACCTTGGCCCACGAAACCAAGGGCAACCCCAATGCCTGGGGTTTTTACGCCGGGGCGGATATAAGGCTGGGCCCTGCGGAGCCCTTTGGCGGGGTGGTTTTTGATCCCTACGAACACCTAAAGTCCGAAGCCGATAGCTCTTTTTCTGATGGTATTATCCTTTCCTTGCAGGGGGCTTTAACCAGCCGTTATCTTTACAACCGGACGGAGGCCCACCCCTTTGGTAAATTTGTCATGTTCAGGCGGATACCTACGGGTTTTGTGGAAAGCATTATCGGGTTTCCCTATGGTAACGATGTGATCATGGCCAAGGCTTCCCTGGAGTGGAGCGGCCGGCGCTTTTTGGCCCGGGGGGGCCTGTCTTTGCTGCTTATGGGGGAGGATAACAACGTCAAATTGTATTCCACCGGGGACTATGCCCTATCGAACATTCTGCCCGGCGATCCCCTTCAAAATACCGTACAAAGTTCCTCCAACTGGCTTTACTCAGGGATTAGGGAGATCAACCTGATTATTGATCCCGAATTGTATTTTGCCCTTACGGATTCCCTTTCCGCCTACGGAGGCATTGATTGCCGGCTGGTTTTAAACGATCCTTCCCAAAACAAATTCAGCTTTAACCTGGGGGCGTACTGGGAATTTTAAATTAATCCGAATAGACCCGGTTCGCGCTCAATAAAGAACGTGCAAAGGCTGGTCGCCGTGGGCTCCGGTCACGTTGTAAGTGTCCGTTTTGCCGTCCGCAAGGGTGGATTCCGATGTTTCTTCGATGGCGAGCCCCAATTTTTGGCGTATGTCTTCGTTGATAACCAGCGTCCAGGCGCCGGTATCGGGGATAGCCTCTATCGACAAAGTGCGGATTTGGGCTTCTTTGATATACCCACGGTTGGCAAGTCCCCGGTCTATAATGTTTTCCAGGATGATTTCTTCTCTAAAATTGCCCATGCGGTCTCCGTCCCTGTAAATATACTACAAAGAAGGCTTTTCGTATAGCATTTCAGGGCCAGGGCATCGGCATTTCCTCTGAAAACAAAGCCTATTACAGCCAGCTCACAGGAATAATCCTGTCGCCCGCCGTAAGGGCAGTAAGTTCCTTATACATGCAGATCACTCCGCCGGGACCCCGCTCAATATTGGCTATGGTACTGAGGGCATTAAAGTGTTTAATATCATCGGGGCCCGGGTTGGCGTGCTTTTTAATTTCAATAGGATATAGTCTGCCCTTTTGCCATATCAGGAGATCAATTTCCCTGCCGTCCCGGTCCCGGTAATAGTAGAGCGGCGCTTCCCTGCCCTGGTTAGCATAACTTTTGAGGATTTCGGCGATAACAAAGGTTTCAAAAAAAGCGCCTCCCATGTGGCCGTTACGGAGAACTTTAGCGTTGGGCCACTGGGTAAGCCAGGCGGCAAGACCGGTATCAAGAAAATACAATTTGGGGGTGTGGATCATCCGTTTTGATACATTGATATGAAAGGGCCGCAGCAGAAAAACCAGATTTGATGTTACCAAAATGGAAAGCCACCGTTCCGCCGTGGGTACGCTGATTCCGGTGTCTTGTGCGATGGACGAAAGGTTCAGCATAGACCCGGTTCGTGCCGCCACGGCGGTCATAAATGACAGGAAGCGCTGTTCATTCCCCACCTGGGCAAGATACCGCACATCCCGCTCAAGATAGGTCCGGGTAAAGGAATTCCAAAAATCTTCCCAACTTAAACCGCTGTCCCGGTAAAGGCGGGGCATACTGCCCCGGTGAATAATGCGCCAAATTTCATCGTAATCCAGGGCCGTATTTTCCTTCCGGCGTCTCTCATAGTATTCCGGCTCCGGCAAAAAGGGCGCATAAAAATCCGTCCCTGCTATTTCCCGCCGGGAGAGGCCGCAGAGGGATAGAACCGCAAGCCGGCCCGCCAGGGACTCGGTAACGTTTTTCATCAAGTGGAACTGCTGGGAACCGGAGAGGAGAAACGCCCCCGTCTTTTGCTCCTCATCGATGTTCATTTTTATGTAAGGAAAAAGAGACGGGGCGTACTGCACTTCATCAATAATGAGGGGCGGCTTGTTTTCAAGAAAAAATTCCCCCCCGGAAGCAATGGCGGCTTTCAGTTTGATAGGATCGTCCAGGCTCACATACCGGTACGATTGATCCGTGAAATTTCCCTGTTTTAGGAGCGTGGTCTTGCCGGTCTGCCGGGAACCGGTAACCAGGACTGCGCCGAAACTTCTCACCATCCTTGCCAGGGCCTGCTCCGCATGGCGTTTGATATATCCATCCATGTCTCAAGGATACCACCGGCTGATTTAATATGCAATATTAAATTGAGCCAGGGCCAAAATAACCGATTTTGGAACTGCCTCAATTAGCCGGAATTTACGGAAATCGAAAAATTTCACGGAAATCCTGCTAAATGTACTTAATATAACAAATATGAAGAGATGGCGTTATGCTTTCTTTCTCTTTCCCGGTTCCGGAAGATTTTCTTAAAATAACTATGTAAAACGGTAGACAAGGGTGTTTCGGTGGATATGTAACACTTTTGAAGCGGCGGTTAAACTTTTTCGGAAATCAGATAAAAATAAAGGCTTTTTAAAAGATCGCTGTTGTTTTTTAAATCATGCTGAAATATCTTTATTGCCTCGGCGCAAAGGTCGATTATATCTTGTATGATCATAGTTTTTCTTTTCAGCCTGGGTTTGCCGGTAAGATTACCGGTATCGGAGAATTGGTAAAATCGCCGATATTTCTGGATATGATGTACTCCTCGCTTGAATGCGGATCGGGACGATTCAAGCGGTATTGAACCGGGAATAAACTTATTATCTGTAAAATAACCTCTTTTGTCTCCGTAGGCTGTACACGTAGGCTGTACGGGCTTGACTTTAGCGGCTATTTCTTAACCTCTTGTTTTAAATATAGCAGGAATTAAGGGACAGGGCAAAGGGCCAACACGGGCCAAAAAATTGACTTTTTCACCAAATTGCGGAAAACCCCTAATTTCTTTCCATTTGTTTGATAACTTCGTTCCTAAACCCATTAACAGATACAAAAAGAGCAGCATATATTGACCGCGACAGACGAAAACGCAACTCGGTCTTTTTGTTCATTCAACATTACGATGACGGACAGCCATTTCGTCATGGGAAAGCTGCAATCGTTCTTCCAAAAGCATCACAATAATATCAAAAAGCATAAAAAGGTGCTGTTCAAAAAGATTTCCCATGGGTTGAATGGATTCTGCCACCGGGTCTCGTCCGTGGTAGACTGCGGCGGGGACAAAAAGCAGGGAATTGGCGATACCGGAGGCTTTTCCGGAGGGAGACCCGGTAACCACAGAAGTAACGGCCCCTGCTTTTACCGCTTGTTCCAGCACGTAATTAAGATGCCCTATTTCACCTGAACCATTTACAACAATAAAAAGATCCCCCTTGTTCATTCCGGGGGTAGTGTCATCCCAAATCCAGTGGACTTCTTTACCTAAATGCATGAGCCGCATGGCAAAACCCCGGGCGGCAATGCCCTCCCGGCCGACACCTAAAACAAATATACGATTATGAACATAAATAAGGTCTAAAAAAACATTCAGTTGTTCCGGGTTTTGTTTTTCAAACACCCCTTTATGTTCATCGAGTATACGAATATAGAGTTCTTTATAGTCCATATGGCAGCTACTTATCTGACGGAAAAATTTTTAAAGGTTCCCGGCGCCTTTTGGGACGGCACATCAACTCCAAGGTAATTCCAAAAAGATCTTCGGTGTCAAGATAGGCAAAATAACCATCCCCGTCCAGTCCGTAACCCGCTCCTTCCATTGCGATATTAATGCCTGCTTCCCGGACAAGGGCAAGGGATTCTTCCATGTTGTCAACGGCAATGCCAAAATGCTGGACCCCGCCGAAACCATGGCGATCTATGTGTTTTTGGTACACCATGTCGCCAAAAACCTGTTGTACCATTTCCAGGCGAAGGGGCCCCGCATTGGTTACCGCAGTGGCGTTTGAAAATTTTGTGTCCTTTCCGTTGCGCCGCATCATGGACAGCATTTCGGGTCCGTAGGTGTAAAATTGCCAGGGCCCGATATGGGTTAGATTCCAGAAGTTTTCAACGGCCCTGTCAAGATTGTCGGTAATCCAGCCAACCTGGGTTATTCCGTTTTTAAGGAAGGGAAACCGTACTTTGTCCAGTTCCTTCACTTTGAGGGGGAAAAAATCCATAGGCCAATCCTTTTGCTTTATATCTTTCTGAATTTCTGGGCAAAGGAATCAAAAATGATTGCCACCACAACGATTGCCC
Source organism: Spirochaetales bacterium (assembly GCA_031273605.1). Taxonomy (GTDB): domain Bacteria; phylum Spirochaetota; class Spirochaetia; order UBA9216; family UBA9216; genus JAISRN01. Next base: position 21,317 of record JAISRN010000035.1, read on the forward strand.
CGTTCAAAACCTGCTGCCAGTAAATGTTTACGTTTCCCAGGACGATGATGTTTGAAACAACGCCCATAATGGCGCCGCCGATTAACGCTCCGGTTATGCTGCCTATGCCGCCTGTGGTGGCTACGCCGCCGATAACCGGAGCCGCTATGGAGGGAAGAACCCAGATTTCACCTATTGACGCCTGGGCTGAAGCAAGGCGCATGCTCATAAGAATACCCGCAAGACCTGCAAGAAATCCGCAGATGGCATAACTGATTATTCGGACACGCTGTGTTTTAATGCCCACCATTTTTGCCGTGTCGATGCTGTTTCCCACCGCATATACATTACGCCCGTAGGTTGTACGCCGGGTTAAAAAATACATCAAACAAAATACGGCAACCAAAACAATGGCCGGGGTAGGAATTCCGATGACATTGCCCGCCCCCAGTACTGTAATATTTTTTGGAAAACCCGTAATGGTTCTTCCTTTTGTTATTACCTGATTTATACCTCTGTAAACGGTCTGCATACCGATAGTAAGAACAATGGCGTTTAGCTTGAAGGATGTAACCAATAAACCGTTAAACGCGCCAAAAAGAAGGCCGAACATAAGTGCAAGAACAATTGCAAGGTAGGGATTCAAATGCATTTCCACGGCAAATTTTCCGCAGATAACACCGCAAAGTCCGGCAACTGCGCCTACAGAAAGGTCAATATCACCCAAAAGAAGAAGCAGACCCTGTCCCAGGGATACCATTCCTGTAAATGCCAGGGAACGCACCATGATTTGCAGATTGTAGGGAGTAAGGAATTTGTTTGAAACAAAGGACGAAACAACGAGGATAGCTCCCAATACGATCATTGTTCCCGCGATCTGACTGCGCCTGAAATAATCTACAACCCGAAAAGCCATGTTTTGATTTGTACCCGATTGTGTTTTCATAATTTTGCCCGCTCCGTCTGGTTGGTTTCGGTGATACCGATAATTGAACTTAAGATACTTCCTGTGTTTAACTGATTCCCAGCAAATTCCCCCAGCTTTTTGCCGTTATAAACGGTGATGATCCTGCTTGAACATTTAAGAAGCTCCTCTATTTCCGAGGATATGAGAATAATGCCGATTTGATCTTCTTCGGCAAGTTTTTGCATCATAAGATATATTTCTTCTTTTGTTTTTACATCAATACCTTTTGTGGGTTCGTCAAAGATAATAATCTCAGGCGAAGATTCCATTGTGCGGCCTATTAATACTTTTTGCTGATTTCCTCCGCTAAGGTTGATAATTTTCATTTCCCGGGAAGTGGCTTTTACATTATAATTCCTGAGAACCTTGTCGGAGATGGAATTGTCGGCCTTGCTGTGGACAACCCCAAGGGTTGAGATCTGGTTTTCCAGCATGACGCCGATATTTTCCCGAACAGAAAGATAAGGCAGAATTCCATGGGTTTTTCTTTCTTCGGTAAGATAAATAATTCCGTTTTTTATCGATGCGGCGGTATCCCGGAATTTTGCTTTTCTGCCTTTAAACAAAACCTCTCCGTTTTTTTCCGGAAGATAGCCGAAAATGGTCTGCATTATTTCGGTGCGGCCTGCCCCTACAAGTCCGGCAAAACCGACAATTTCGCCCTTATGCACGTTAAAAGAAATGTCGTTAAACCCAATGCCGGAAAGTTTGTGGACCTCAAGTAAAAGTTCTCCCGGGGCGGTTTTGGGCCTATAGTTACGCCGGACGTCGATTTCTTCTCCTGTCATTTTTTCAATGGCCCAGGCCGAATCGACTTTTTTTATATCCGAAACGCCGACCAGTTCTCCGTTACGCAAAACGGATATTCTGTTGCCAAGTGAAAATACTTCATCAAGTTTATGCGAAATAAATACAATTGATTTTCCTTCGTCCCTTAGGGAGTGGAGTATTGTAAAAAATCTTTCTGTTTCCTGTCTGGTAAGGGAAGTAGTAGGCTCATCAAGGATAAGAACGGAAAAATTCTGCCTTGCGATTGCCCGGGCAACCTGGAGCATCTGCTGTTCCGAAACCGGTATATTGATTATCGTGCTGGAAGGATCCGCCGTCATATTGAGTTTTTCAAGATATGGTTTTGTAGCGGCTTCGATTTTTTTCGTGTCAACGATAAAAGAGGGAAAGCTTGTTTTGTCAAAAGGGAGAAATATGTTTTCGGCTACGGTCATGTATTTAAAGAGGTTAAGTTCCTGCGGCACATAGGCAACTTTGGAATATAACTCTTTATTGCTTTTATCAACCAGTTTACCGCCAATAAAAAGATTCCCCTGTTCGGCAGTAAGGATTCCGGTAAGGATCTTTACAAGGGTACTTTTCCCTGCTCCGTTTTCGCCTACGATACAATGTATTTCCCCCGAATTGAGGGTAAGATCCACATTGTTGAGGGCCTTTACTCCCGGAAAACTTTTGCTGATACCTTTTGCGTCCAATACAACCATCGGTAGTCCTCTTTAAAAGAGAAGGGACGATCTTTTTGATCATCCCTCCCCTGGCGTAATAAATTAGAATCCTTCGATAACGCCGTTTCTGACCAGATCCGGGGTCAAAAGGGCGTATTTGGTGTCATAGAATGTTATCGGCCTGAAACCGAGATTTTCCATGAACATCGAAATAACGCACCAGCGGCCGATATTGTTCGGCTGAGTTGCGATGGAAAGATCAAGGTATCCTTCCCTCATCAGTTCCTGAAGCTGGGGCAAATCGTCGATGCCGACATATTTGACTTCACCCGGTCGTTTCCCCGCTTCTTTCAGCGCTACGCCGACTCCAACGGGCCCCGCCGCATCGCAGACCGCAAAACCGCTCAGATCGGGATTGGCGGAAAGAATTGCCGCGGCTTCCCGCTGGGCATTTTCAATGTCATCGTAGTCGTAGGCTTCGGCTACAATTTGGATGCCGGGGTATTTTGCAAACACATCGTGGATTGCCTGAAAACGTTCGGCATGGGGGGGATTAGTGGGAACCCCGTGGATGATCCCTACCTTGCCCCGTCCATTTAGGCGCTGGACAAGTTCTTCCGCTTCCCTGGCGCCCTGTTCGTAGTAATTGTTGCCCACATGGGGAATAAGTTTTCCCGGAGGAGCGGTGGAAGCGTAAAGAATAACAGGAATACCCCTGGCCATGGCTTCTTCCAGAATGGGAATGGTTACATTGATGTCCGTACAATCAATGGCAATTCCGTCTGGCTCTGTGGCAATAACCCTTTCCAGCAGCTCGTTTTGTACAACCGGGTCGGCGGTCGCAGGCGCCTGATAGTCAATAGTAATTTTGTAGCCCGTTTCCGCGGACAGTTTGTCGGCGGCGTCTACAGCCGCATTATAAACAATGTCAAACCAGGCCTGTGAAAGAATAGGAATCATGACAAACCGGAATTCCTTTTTTTCTCCGGCGGCTACATTGGATCCGCCCGCCTGGTTGCCGCAGGAAGCCAGCATAACCATACTTACGCAGACAAGAAGCGCCAAGACTACCGATACAAATCTCTTCATACCTTTTCTCCTCTTTCTGAATTATTTCTTAGGGTTAGACCCTAAAGTACCAAAAAAAACTTCAACCAGGCAGCACATGGAAGCGGCCCCGGGATCAATATGACCGATGCTCCGCTCCCCAAGACGGCTGGCCCGGCCCCGGGTTGCCAGCATATCTTTGGTTGAATTCATTCCGTCAACGGCGGCTTGGACCACAAGGGGCAAAACATCCTCAACGGGAGCGCCTTTTTTTTGCTCCTGTGACAGGACGCTAACAGCGGGAAAAATTGTGTCGTACATAGTTTTTTCTCCCGGCTTTACATTTCCCCTGCGCCGGACGCCTCCAACAAAGGCTTCCCACATGGCGGTAAAATCCCCGCAATCAAGTTCTTTTTTACCCGCGGCGCTTTTTCCGGCATCCATAAAAGCCGTCCCGTAAAGGGGACCCATAGACGCTCCGCCCCCCATGATAATGGCCTTTCCGACACAGGTAAAAAGACCGCCTATGTCGCCTCCGGCAATGTCGTAATCCTTAACTGCCTTTTCTACAAGAGAAAAAGTCGAGACAATACTGTCGCCGTGATCCGAATCGCCGATGGGAGAGTCAAGATCATTGAAGTATTCCCGTTTTTTCTCCAGCTCCTCAACAACATTGAGGATCGCTGTTTTAATCAAAGACAGCGTGATTTTTTCCATTATTCTTTTTTCTCCTTAATTTACCGGAAGTGTACAGCCCCTATGGGATGATCGACGCCTTTTTTCATGTTGTCTTCCAGCTTTGTAAGGGTAATGGAAAAACCGCCCATTTCCATGGAAGTAAAATATTCTCCTACCCAGGCCTTGTAAACGGAAATCCCCTTTGATTTGAGTATTTCCGCTGTCCGGTTGTAAATGATGTATAACTCTAAAAGCGCGGTTGATCCCAGGCCGTTGACAATAACGGAAACATCATCGCCGCTTTTGAAGGGAAGATCCGCCAGCACCTTATCCATGATCAGATCCGTTATTTCATTTGCCGGCATCATTTTGACCCGCTCGATTCCGGGCTCTCCGTGGTGACCCACCCCTATTTCCATTTCGTCAGGGCCTAGTTCAAAACTCGGTTTGCCTGAAGAAGGCATAATACAGGGGGTGTGGGCGACCCCTAGGCTTCGGGTGTTGAAGATAACCTTTTCCCCGGTCTCTTTCATTTCTTCAAGGCTTGCACCGTTGTCGGCCATCGCGCCCAGTACCTTCCAGAGAATAATTTCTCCGGCGACCCCGCGGCGGTTTTCACGGTTGCTTACCGGAGCCGAAGCGACGTCGTCGTTAACAATAAGTTCCTCGATTTTATGTCCTTCATCGCGGAGCATATCAATGGCCATGCCAAAATTCATGATGTCGCCGTTATAGTTGCCTATACACACCATAACGCCCTTTCCAGAATCGGCCGCCTTAATGGCGTCGTAACAAATCTGAACTGCCGGAGCGGCAAAAATGTTGCCCACCGCCACGGCGTCCATCATCCCCGGCCCAAGATAACCTATGAGCGCCGGTTTATGGCCCGAACCGCCTCCTGTTACCATTCCGACTTTTCCCGCCACCGGCGCCTCTTTCCGGGCCAGAACACGTTCCGCCTTGCGGACAATTTTATCCGGGTTGGCCGATACATAACCGGAAAGCATCTCTTCGAT
>JAISRN010000092.1 GCA_031273605.1 Spirochaetales bacterium
AGGGCCCCGGGATGAACCTGTTCCTCATGGCCCAGGATCCGGCGGATGAGCCGGCCTATGGGCAGGTCCGAGGGCTCCCAGGTGGCAAGGGCCGGGATGTTCCGCCGACGGTATTCCCCGGCAATCAGTTGAAGCTGGGTGCTGGTTCCCGAACCGTCCAAACCTTCCAGCACAAAGAAGCCTTTCCATATAGTTCTTTTCTGCATTTTCCATTAGTATAAGACAAGACCGGAAAGACTTCCAGTCTCCTATTGTTACGAAGAAGAGGCTTTTTTGCCAACGAGAAAAAACGGGTCCTTAACCAGCGCTCCTTCCCGGGGACAGGGTGGGTTGGGTACGGGCAGGAAACCCTCAACGGGAATGGTAAAGTATCTCCTCATCTCCCTGGGCTGCCTGGGCTTGACCGCCGCCCTCCTCCTTTTGGCTAACCGGACGGTGATAAGCCGGGTTGACATCCTCCGGGACAGCCTGCTGGTCCGGTTGGAGGCCGCGGCGGGTTACCGGATCCAAGTGGGTTCCCTCTCCCCCTCCCTTCTCCGGGGGCTGGAAATCCGGAATTTGCGGATTCTGGACTCCGGAGACGGGGAGATCCTTTCCTTTAGCCTTCTCAGGGTTTCCTATTCCCTGTTTAAGCTCTTTGGCAAACGCCCCCTTTCCGCCCTCACCCGGATCAGCGTGGATAACTCCTACTTCCGCTTTGATCCGGAAAAGGAAACGGCCCTGATTGATCTGTTTCAAAGGTTTCAAACTTCCTCCTCCGGGGGCTTTGATCCGGCGGACCTGGAGGGGGTGGAATTTACCGGGCGCAACCTTAACTTTGCCCTGGTTTACCAGGGCCGGGAGTTTAGTTTAAGCCGGGCCTTTTTTTCCCTCCGAAGCCGGGAGAATCAGTTTGAGTTCTCCCTCCGGGGAAACCTGGCCGCCTTGGAAGGGCAGGCGGAGGGCTTTCGTACTGATGTTCAACTTTCCGGCCTCCTGGCCCCCGGGGGACGCCGGGGAGAGGCGGTTTTTGCCCTTACCCACCTGGCCTCCTCCTATCTTGATTCGGGGAGCCTCTCTTTTCAGATGGCCTGGGAGGATAAGGAAATCACCCTGCGCAAAAACCGGGACCGCCTGCCCTTTGACCTTTCCCTCTCCTACGACCTGGACCGGCGGACCGGGGTTTTTGATTTTGCCGCGGATAAGTTTATCCCCTCCAACTATTTCCACTTTGGGCCGGCCCTGGATCAGGCGGCCCAGTGGATGAATCTTTCCCTCTCAGGAGATCTGGAGGGCCGCTTCGACCTTGAGGGGGGGGACCTGGACTACCGGGGAAACCTGAACCTGACCCTGCCGCGGAACAGGGTTCTACCCCTCCCCATGAGTCTGGAAGCGGTCTTTTCGGGGAACCGGGACTCCGCGGATTTTACCCGCCTTAGGGTCCGGACCCGGCGGGGCAGCCTAGGCTTTACCGGCAGGGTGGATATGAATCACCTTTTCCCCACCCCTACGGGGTGGTTAACCCTGGAGGATGTGGAAGCGGGGGGGCGGAAATTCTCCGGGAATTTCCGGCTCTCCCAACAGGGGCAGGACTACATCCTCTCCGCCCGGTCCCTGGATTACGGCGCCCTAAGGCTGGGAGAAACCTCCTTAACCCTCCACTTCCGGGGAAACGACACCCTGGAACTGAGCTTTTCCTGCCGTTCCGAGGTGGATTGGGAGAACAGATTAACCCTGGAGGCCAGCCTCCTCCTGGGCCGGGATTCCCCCCTGGGAGTTCCGGGTTTCCGCTTCTTTACCTGGCCTGCCCGGGGCGCCCCCAGGGTTTCCGCCGGAACCTTAAACCGGTCCCTCCTGGGCCGGGAGCCCTTTTTGGAATGTCGGGGGGAAATTCAGGACTTTCCCCTTTCGGGCCTTGGGGCTCTCCTCCTTCCCGACTTTACCGGGCTGTGGCGGGAGGAACTCTGCTTAGGGGGAGAGGGTTTCTTCTCCTCCAATTTTTCCCAATTCTCCTTTAGCCTTTCCAATCTTAAGCTCCAGGATCACGGCGCCCCCGACCGGTACCTAAGGGTATCCCTTTCAGGAAACGAATCCGCCCTGGCCTTTCGTTCCCTGGAGGCGGCTTGGGGGGCCCGAAAGCTAACGGGAACCGGAGAGGCCTCCTGGGATAAGACCGGCCGGACGAACCTGGCCCTGGGGCTGCAATACCGGGACCAGCCCTATCAGATAGGGGGAGTCTTTATCCCCGGAAAAACCCTTCACCTCACCGGACAGGGAGGGCTGGAAGGGGCGGTTTTCTTTGATTCCGGGGGCCTGAACTTTACCCTCCGTACCGAAGAGCTGCCCCTTCCCCAGGAAAGGGGCCTCCTTTACCTAAGCCTTAACTGCCGGGGCGGTTTCCCCTCTTCCGGCGGCGGGGCGGTTTTCTTAAACCGGTCCCGGATTTCGGGGCTGCCCTCCCTCACCGGGGAGGCCCGGGACGCTTCCCTTACCCTTTCCGGGCGTTTCACCGAGGGGGATAGCCTTATCTACGACCTGGTTTACGAGGATTCCTTCTCTCCCCTCCGGGGGGAAGGCAGCTTCTCCTACGATATTTCCGCTTCCCAACCCAACCTTTCGGGGTGGATTCAATTTACCGGCCCGGGGAACGGCCAGGAAGCCCACACCCTGAGGGTACTCTGCCGGGACGGCGGCATCGAGGCGGAACTTGCCAGCGCCAACCTGCCCCTGCAAAGGCTGGGAACGCTCCCGGTGGAGGGCTTCTTAACCTCCAGGATCACCCTTTCCGGCGAACTGAAGGACCCGGATATTAGCCTAAACCTGGACCTGAGGCAGGGGCAGTTTTTAGGAAGGCCCCTATCCCTGGGCATAGGGCTCACCCTCCTGCCGGAAACCGCGGCTTTTCACCGCTTTCAGGGGGAGTGGGGAGTACAGCGTTTTTGGCTGACCTCCGGTTCCTGGGTTTTTGATCAGGGAAAGCTGGCCCTCGCCGGCCGGGGGGAGGGACGTTTTCAAAATGGCCCGGTAAGCGCCGATTTTAAGCTGGATCTCAACTCCCGGCCCCTGTCGGGCAAGTGGGACCTGGGGCGGGTTTTTCGGGAGGACTTTCAGGGCAATGTGGGGCTTTCCGATATTGCTTTAAACGGCAAAAGAATAAACCCCTGGGATATTGTCTTTATCCGGAACGGGGAGGACCTGCGGTTAAGGGGGGGGCCGGAAGATTCCCTTCTGGGCAGCCTGAAAAGGGATTCCGAATTTTCCCTTTCCCTTTCCTCCCGCCTGCCGGTTAGTTTTAACGCCCGGGGGAGAATCCTTCAGGGAAACATCGAGGCGGAGCTTACCCAAATTCTGATAGATTTTGAGAGGGTTTCGGAGTTTTGGACCATCCCGGTTCTTAACCTCCGCCGGGGACAGGCCCGGGGGAACCTCTCCCTCTCCGGCCTCCTTCAGGACCCGGATATCTTTGGCAGCCTGGCCTGTACCGGTCTTCAGGCCAGGCTGAATATTCTGGACACCCCCTTAATTATTCAGGAAACCCTTATCCGGGCGGAACAAAAATCCTTTTACCTTGAACAGGCCGTCGTCCAGGCCGAACAGGGGCGGGCCCTCATGGATGGGGAGATTGTGCTGGATCATTTTGCCCCCCTCTCCTACGAACTTCACCTGAAAACCATTGAGCGGGAGGACCCCTTCCTTCAATTTCAGTTTCCGGGAATTAATTTAGGCGGCCAGGTTCAGGGTTCCCTGGATGTGGAAGGGGATTCCACCGCCATCCTGCTCAAGGGGGATATTCTGCTCCATACCGCGGCGGTTACCCTTAACAATGTGGAAAGGCAGTCCCGGGGGCCGGGTCGGCTGGATATGCAGATTGATCTCACCCTTAACCTGGGGAATAACATCACTTTTTACTGGCCTAACCAGGATACCCCGGTTATCCGGGCCTACGCCCGGGGCAACGAAGCCCTGGCAATCAACTATGACACGGGGAACGAAAGTTTTTCCATCCGGGGAAGGGTGAGCCTCCGGGGAGGGGAGATCGTCTTCATCAACCGGAATTTTTACCTTCAGGAGGGGGCTCTGATCTTAAACGAAACCCAGGACCAGTTTGATCCCCTCCTTAACGCCCGGGCCCTTATCCGGGAGGTAGACCCCAACGGCCAGCTTATCCGGATTTACCTGGTGGCGGAGAATATGTCCCTTTTCCGCTTTAACCCCCGGTTTGAATCCGATCCCCCCCGTTCCAGCCAGGATATTATGGCCATGCTGGGGGGGGGGCTCCTGCAGGACTCCGGGGAGGAGGGGTTTAGCTACCGGCCGGTGATTAATATCGCCGCGGACTTCCTGTCCAACCTGGCGGTTTTCCGGCGGTTCGAGAATACCGTAGCCCGCTACCTGGGGCTGGACGTTTTTTCCGTCCGGAGTCAACTGGTTCCCAACCTCATCCTGGGCCGGATGGAGCCCAGCGCCACTACCCTTAACGTTCAGGAATCAGGCATTACCCGGTATCTTGACAATACCACCCTCTTTGGCGGAAAATATTTCGGGGACTTTTTTCTTCAGGGGATTCTCCAGATGGATTACTACGGGGCCACCCAGGAGGGCCTTAGGTATGCTTCGCGGTTCAACATGGATGTGGAAATTGTTCTGGAATGGGATTCCCCCCTGGCTAAAATTGAATTTGGCCTTTATCCTAATTTTACGGATCCGGAGAAGCATCCTTTGAGCACCAGTTTGAGCTTGTCCTGGTCTTTTTCCTATTAGGCGGTTTTTAACCGGTCCTTATTTAGAACAACCGGACCCCGGAGACTCGCGGGGGGGTTAATTACGGGAGATTATATGCGGATTAGAGTAGCGGCTTTGTTTATGGCGGTGGGGTTCCTCTGCCCGGTTTTGGCCCAGGAGGCGCCCTGGTATCTTAACGGCCGGATTACGGATATTGAATTTGAGGGCCTGGAAAACATTAACCCCAGGGACTTAGACGGGGTTAAGAGGCCCTTTATCGGCCAGGCTTTTACCAACGCCCTGTATCTGGACCTGCAAAGCCGGCTTTATGCCCTTAACTATTTTGACACCTTTGACACCATGCTTGAGCCCGGCGGGGATGGGGAGGTCATTATCCGGTTTGCCGTTAAAGAAAAGCCCCTTATCCTTTCGGTGGTTTTTCTGGGCAACTCATCGGTTCCCAGCCGGGAACTCACCGAGGTCATCATCGCCAAGCGGGACGATATTCTCAGCAATGCCAGGCTAAGGTCCGATGCCCAGGCCATTCAAAACCTTTACGTTTCCAAGGGCTTTTCGGATGCCCGGGTAACCTGGACCGCCGAGCCGGACAGCGAGGTGAACAAGGTCCGGGTGGTTTTTGAAATTACCGAGGGCGCCCAAACCCGGGTTGAGAACATCCTCTTTTCCGGCAATCAGTTTGCCTCTTCCCGGGTTTTGGCCCGGCTTTTGTCCACCAAGTCCAAGGGCTTGTTTAACTCAGGCATTTTTGAAGAAAGCAAACTGGCCGCCGACCGGGAAGCCATCCTCCGGTACTACAACGACCGGGGCTACATAGACGCCCGGATTGTGGATGTTAACCGGGAGGCAGCCCAGGACCCCAAGGGCCAAAATCTGCTCACCTTAACTTTTTATATCGAAGAAGGGGCCCAGTACACCTTCGGCGGCTTTACTTTTGAAGGCAACGAGCTTTACGGCGCCGAAGAATTGCAGGCCCTTATCCGGAGCGAAACCGGGGCCCTCCTTAACCGCAGCCTCTTGGAAGAAGACCTGTCCCGGGTTGCGGATATTTACCACAACGACGGCTACATTTTTAATGTCATCTACCCCGAGGAGATCCGCTCCACCGAACGCAACCAAATCGGCTTTATCGTTCATATCCGGGAGTACGGCCGGGCCCATATCGAAAACATCATCATCCGGGGAAACACCAAAACCCAGGACCACGTTATCCTCCGGGAGCTTCCCCTGGAGGTGGGAGATGTTTTTAGCAAGGACCGGATTTATCAGGGGTTGAATAACCTGAATAATCTTCAGTTTTTTAGCTCCTTCATTCCCGATACTCCCCAGGGTTCGGCGGACGGCCTTATGGACCTGATAATTACCGTGGAAGAAGGCAAAACTATCGATCTTAATTTTGGCGCCACCTTTAACATTGAGGCCGGCTCCTTTCCCATTTTGGGTTTCCTCCGGGTTGCGGACCGGAACTTTAGGGGTCTGGGCCAGGAGATTGCCGGATCGGCGGAGTTTTCGAGCAAAACCCAGCGGCTTAACTTTTCCTTCACGGAACGCTGGCTCCGGGGCCGCCGGTGGAGCGCCGGGGTGGAGTTAAGTTTTGCCCACAACGTAGTCGAAAACGTTACCCAGGATATCCTGTATCCCATTTTTTCGGGAACCGTGGATGACGATCCCCAGATGGTGCCGGACCCCTACGACGGCCACTGGGTAGACTCCTCCACCGGCGCCGACTGGGCAGCCTCCCACGGCGGCTCCCCCAGCGATGCCGAGATCAAGGCCGGGCAGGCGGTAACCGATTACGTTTACGCTTTAAGCAACGGCGCCGTGATCCCCTCCGGTTACCTTATGACCTATGAAACTATGGAAGCCGCCCTGGGGGGGAACACCGGTTACACCTTTTACACCAACTATGGCCGGGTCGGGCTCTCCGGGGGCCTGTCTTTCGGAATAAGCCGGACCACCTACGATGATGTTATTTACCGGCCCTATAACCCAAACATCCGCAACGAACATAACCAGTTTAGCCTCATTAACCGCTTAACCTTTCGTACTACCTACGATACCAGGGATGTTATTTACAACCCCACCAGGGGTATCTTCTTAAGCGAGACATGGACTTATGCCGGGGGCATTATCGGGGGAAGCCGGAACTACAACCGTTCCGCCACCACCTTTGAATTTTTTCATAAGCTCTTTGAGATCGAAGTATCCGAGACTTGGAGCTGGCGGATGGTTTTTGCCTTTAACACCAGCCTGTCTTTTATCTTTCAGCAGTTTGGCTGGAGCTCTTCCGGCTGGGGCAGAACCCTGAACGCCACCCAATCGGATCTGCTCTACATTGACGGGATGATCTCCGCCAGGGGCTGGGACCCCATTTACAACGGCCGGGTTCTTTGGGATAACTGGATTGAACTCCGCAACCCCCTGGTTGCCAACATTGTTTCTTTTAATTTATTTCTTTCCGGAACGGGGATATGGTCCGACCTAGCCTCTTTCCGGGAAGAATTATCCCTAAGCGATTTCTTATTTTCCACGGGTTTCGGCCTGCAGTTGGATATGCCTAACTTTCCCATGGGGCTTTACCTGGTAAAGCGTTTTAAAATTCAGGATAACCAAATTGCCTGGCAGCCGGGGGACCTCTTTAAAACCAGTTCGTCTACTTCGGGGATGCAGATTGTTCTGTCCTTCAGCTTTAATTATTTTTAACAGGAGGAATAAATTGAAGAAAACCCTGATTCTCCTTGTCTTTAGCCTCGGGCTTTTTCCGGTTTTTGCGGAACAGTTGTCCAAAATCGGCGTGGTTAATTTTACCCGCATAATCGAGGATTATTTTTCTGAATCTTCGGCCTGGCGTGAAATTGACAATCTCAGAACCAATTATCAAAACGGCCTAAATCAAATTATGGCCGAAATCGAACAGCTTCGGAATCAAAGGCTGGAAGCCCAGCGGCAGGACAACCAAACCCAGGCGCTGCAGTTGGATGAGCGAATCAACCAGCGCCAGGAATATATGCGGGAGTACCACAATGTGTGGTCTACCCGGATCAATAACCGGATTCAAAACATCTCATCTTCCGGCAGCTTTACCTCCGAAGTTTACGGGTCAATCCGGTATATTGCCGAAAGTCAGGGTTACTCGGTGATCCTGCGCACCCAGGATCCGGATATTCTTTGGTACAGCCAGGCGGTGGATATTACCGACCTGGTTATTGAGAGGCTTAAAGCCCAAGGAGGCCGGCGTTAAGTAAACGCCTCTTTGATAGTTATTTTTCTCCGGAGGCCGATTTTAAAATATTAATTTTTAAACCGGCTTTCCAAGGTAGGGATTTTTTCGTGCCCGGTCAAACCCCTGTCATGCAGCAATATTACCGCATAAAAAAAGAGAATCCTGATACGATTCTCTTTTTTAGAATGGGGGATTTTTATGAAATGTTTGACGCCGACGCCCGGGAAGCCTCCGCCCTTCTCTGCATTACCCTTACCAAACGCAATAACGTGCCCATGTGCGGCATCCCCTATCATTCCTGCCGGGGTTACATTAACCGCCTCTTAAAGGCGGGGAAAAAAATAGCCATCTGCGAGCAGGTCCCCTCGGTCCGGGAAACCAAGGGCCTGATGGAACGCCAGGTGATTGAAATCATTACCCCCGGAACGGTAACCGAGGAGGACCTGCTGGAAAAGGGGCAGAACAACTTTTTAGTCTGTTTTGCCCGGAGCCGGGACGCCCTTTGCCTGGCCTACCTGGACCTGCTCACCGCGGAATTTTATCTTGCCGCCTATCCCCTGCCGGCCTCGGAACCGGAAGCCCTGGGTTTTCTTTTAAGGCGGGAATTGCAGCGCTTAAATCCCCGGGAGGTTCTGATTCAGGAATCCCTCTTTGAAGATGAAAACCTGGCCAGGATCTTTTCAGAGCAAAATCAAATTATGATAAACCGCTATCCCGACTGGTCCTTTGACCGGCAGGCTTCGGCGGAAAAATTAAAGCGGCAGTTTAAGGTAAGCAACTTAAAGGGCTTTGGCCTGGACGATGATGACCAGGCCGTCCTTCCCGCAGGGCTTTTGCTGGAATACGTGGAAAACGCTTCCCGGAGCCTTCTTCCCCACATTAAAGGGGTTAAGCTGTACCGGTCCGGCCATTACATGGATATTGACGAGGCTTCGTTTAAAAGCCTGGAGATCATAACCAACAACCAAACCGGCAGCGCCCGGTTTAGCCTGCTGGAAGTACTCAACCGGACCCGGACCGCCATGGGCAGCCGCAAGCTCCGTTCCTGGCTGCTCCATCCCCTGGTGGACCCGGAACAGATTAATGCCCGGCTGGACCGGGTGGAATTTCTTTACCGGCGGCAAAATCTGCTTGCGGAAATTCAGGAGCAGCTAAAATCCCTTTACGATCTGGAACGCCTCTCAAGCCGGTTGGCCATGGACAAGGCCAGTCCCCGGGATCTCATCGCGGTCCGGCAGAGTCTGCGGGTTCTGGAAGCCCTCAACGAAAAATTGCTCCGGGCCGGGGCCCTGCCCCTCTTTCACCCGGTCAACGACGAACATTCCCAGACCCTTAAGGAATTGGCCGGCTACCTGGAAAACAGCATCCACGATGAACCCTCCCTGGTTCTTAACGAAGGGCGGCTTATCAAACCGGGCTTTGATCCCAAATTGGACGAAATAAAAACCCTGCGGCAAAACAGCCGGCAGATCCTAAACGCTTATCTGGAAGAAGAAAAAAAACTTTCCGGCATTCCCCAGTTAAAGATCCGTTACAACCGGATCATCGGCTATTTTCTGGAACTAAGCAAAGGGGGTTCCGCCTCGGTGCCGGATCATTACATCCGCCGCCAAAGCCTGGTAAGCTCGGAGCGTTTTTCCACCCGGCGGCTGGTGGAACTGGAGGCGGATTTAAATACCGCGGAAGACCGGGCGGTGGAAATGGAGAAGGAGCTCTTTCTTAAAGTACGCAGCAGGGCCAGAGAGGCCGCGGGGCTCCTCCTGGAGGCCGCCGAAGAAGCGGCAAACCTGGATGTGTACACTTCCCTGGCCCTGATGGCGACTCAGCAGGCCTGGACCCGGCCGGTGATCGATAACAGCCAAAGGCTTTTTCTCCGGGAGGCCCGGCATCCCGTGGTGGAGTCCTACCTTCCTCCGGGAGAATTTGTGGCCAACTCCCTAAGCCTCAATTTTGGGGAGGTGAGCTTTGCCCTTATCACCGGGCCCAATATGTCGGGAAAATCCACCTTCCTGCGGCAGACCGCCCTCATCGTCCTCATGGCCCAGATAGGTTCCTTTGTCCCCGCCGCCGAAGCGGTGGTGGGCTGCGTGGACCGGATCTTCTGCCGGGTGGGCGCCTGGGACAACCTGGCCCGGGGGGAAAGCACCTTTCTCGTGGAAATGAACGAAACCGCCTACATTTTAAGGACCGCCACCCCCCGGAGCCTGGTGATCATGGATGAGGTGGGAAGGGGAACCGGTACCGCCGACGGCTTATCCATCGCCCGGGCGGTAGGGGAGTACCTCTTTACCCGGATTGGCTGCAAAACCCTCTTTGCCACCCACTACCACGAACTAACCACCCTGGAAGACCCGGCGGTGATCAACCTTTCCCTGGAGGTTCTGGATAACCACGGGGAGATCATCTTTCTTAAGCGGATCAAAAAAGGTCCGGCGGAAAATTCCTACGGCATCCAGGTGGCCCGGCTGGCCGGATTGCCCCAGGAGGTGATCCGCCGGGCCCAGGAGATTCTTCTGACCCTTACCCAGGGAAAGGCGCCGGATCTTTATGCCGGCCTCAAGGATTCTCCGGCCTTTCCCGCCTCCGGCCAGGGGGATCTCTTTTCTCCCGGAGAGCTTTTGGTGAGTCAATTATCCGGCTTAAACCCCGATACCTTAAGCCCCCGGGAGGCCCTGGACCTGCTCTACCGCTGGAAAAACAGCCTCGCCCAAAAGTAAAAAGCCCCTTTAAGCCGTCCCTAAGGAACAGGAGGCAAAGATGAATCCTGTTAAATCCTTGGCCCTTGCCGTACTTAAATCCGCCCTGGGGTGGGACTCCCGGCAGGCCTGTCTTTTATGCGGGGCCCCCGCCTTAGCCCCGCCCCTTTGCGACGCCTGCCGGGGAGAGCTTTTGCCCCTGGACCTGCCGGGCTGCCCTTTTTGCGGGGAGCCCCTGATTTCCCGGCAGGATTGCTGCGGTTCCTGCCGGGAGGATCCCTTTCCCGCCTCATCGGGCTTTTCCCTCTATCCCTACCGCGGCGGCCCCCGGGAACTGCTTTCCCTTTACAAGCAGGGGGACTGCAAAGAACTGTCGGATTTTTTTGCCGGAGAGCTTTTTGCCCGGCGCCTTAGCCTTAAGCCCCTGCCCCTGGTTCCTGTTCCCCGGTCGGAAAAAAATTTTCGCCGCCGGGGCTGGGACCCCGTGGACAGACTCTGCCGCAGCCTAAGCCGGAATTACGGCTTTTCCTGCCGGCCCCTGCTAAAAAGGCTGCCTTCCCCCTCCCAAAAGGAGTTATCCCGGCAGGACCGGTTGACCAACCTCCGGGGCAAGGTGGTTCCCCGGCGCCGTCTAAAGGAGATTCCCCGGGAGGTTTACCTGATAGACGATGTGTGGACCACCGGGAGCACCCTGAGGGAATGTATCGGCGTTTTAAAGCGGATGGGGGTGGAGTCCGTCCATGGGGTAAGCCTGGTGAGGGACTAACCAAACCTTTGCGCCCCTTCTGCTTTAAAACGCCGATGCCCTGGGGGAAAATTCCTTGCCCGGCTGGCCTCCTTTAGCTATAATACAACTATGATAGAAAAACGTAAAACCCGGATAATCTGTACCCTGGGCCCCTCCACCGGAACGGTCGAAAAGATCCGCAGCCTTATCCGGCTGGGGATGAACATGGTCCGGTTAAATTTTTCCCACGGGGATCATGCCACCCACGGCCAGATCATCCACAGGGTCCGCCAGGCCGCGGCGGAGGAAAAAACCGAAATGGCCCTCATCCTGGACACCAAGGGGCCGGAGATCCGCACCGGCCTGATTGGGGGCTCCGGGGTTCTTAAGCTGGAAAAGGACGAGGAGTGGGACTGCCTGCCGGAGAAGGCCGGGTTGGAAAAATTCGGCCCCGGCGGAGAGATGACCCGGCAGGGCCGGATCACCGTCAGCTACGAGGGCCTCACGGAGGATGTTAAGCCGGGGGTTAAGATTCTCATTGCCGACGGCCTGGTGGGGATGGAAGTCCTGGGGGTCCAAGACGGGATCATCCGCTGCCGGGTTTTAAACGGCGGGGAGATAGAGAGCCGGAAAAACGTCAACATCATCGGCGTTTCCACCCGGCTCCCGGCCCTCACGGAAAAGGACAAGGAAGACCTGCTTTTCGGCCACCAACAGGGGGTGGACTACGTGGCGGCCTCCTTTATCCGCCGGGCCTCCGACGTTACTTCCATTCAAAAATACCTCTCCGACCTGGGCTCGGACATTCCTGTTATTGCCAAAATTGAAGACCGGGAGGGTCTGGAAAACATTGATGAGATCATCCGGGTTTCCGGGGGAATCATGGTTGCCCGGGGAGACCTGGGGGTGCAGATTCCTCCGGAACAGGTTCCCCTGGAACAAAAACGAATCATCAAACTCTGCAACCTTTCCGGCAAGCCCGTCATTACCGCCACCCAGATGCTGGATTCCATGATTCGCTTTCCCCGGCCCACCCGGGCGGAGGCCGCCGATGTGGCCAACGCCATTATGGACGGAACCGACTGCCTCATGCTCTCCGGGGAGACGGCCTCCGGAGCTTACCCGGAGGCGGCGGTGGAAGTGATGGACCGGATTGCCCGGGAAGTGGAAACCTCCGGGGTTTTCCTCCAGGATTTTAAGGAGAAGGACCGCCGCCGGTTCCCCCGGCCGGGAGATCTGGGTAATGTCATTGCCCAGGCGGCGGTGCGGGTGGCCGACGAGATTGACGCCGCTTGTTTGGTGGTTCCCACCCTAAGCGGCAACACCGCCAGGCTGGTGAGCCATTACCGGCCCGGCCACCCCATTATTGCCGCGTCCCCCAGCGATAGGGTCCGCCGCCGGCTTTTGCTTTACTGGGGCATCGTTCCGGTGAATCTGCCCAGGGAGGATGATTCGGAAAGGATGATCCAGGGGGCCATAAGCTCCGCCATCAAGCTGGGCTTTGCCGCCCCCATGGACAAGGTGGTGGTAGCCGCCGGCCTGCCCACCAATACCCCCCTGTCCACCAACAGCATCCGGATTCACGTTATCGGCAATGTCCTGGGCCGGGGAAGCGAGAGCTTCGGCGGGCGTTGTACCGGGCGGATTGTTAAAATTCACAATTTTCAGGACCTCAAAGAAGAGGCCTCCCGAATCCTGCATAATAAGGGCGGAGAAATCCTGGTTCTTCATACCCTGGAGCGCTCCTTCCTGCCCCTTCTTCACCTGGTCAAGGGCCTGATTCTCGAGGGCTACGCCGCGGTACCCCGGGAGATGATTCTCGAGGCCAACCGGGATATTGTGGTGATCGCCCATGTTCAGAGGGCCCTGCAGCTTTTTGAGGAAAACATCACCGTTACCCTGGACGGCGGGGAAAAACTGATTTATGAAGGGGCCTTCTCCTCCCAGTCCTTTCCCCTTTAAGGGGTTGCCCGAAATCAAACCACGGACCTCACCGACCCCACGGACAAAAGCGGGTCCAGTCTGTGTTACTGTCCGTGGGGTCCACTTTTTTGTGGTGGATTAAATTTGAAAAAATCGATACACTGCTCTGAGAGTCCCCCCGGATAAACCGGAGGGGCCTTCTTTTGACCGGAACCCGGAAGTTAAAAAGGAGGGGAGCGGACAGTGGCCTGGTTTATTGTGAAGCGGCTTTTTATGATGGTCATCACCCTTCTCCTGATTCTCCTCATTACCTTTATCCTCATGCACGCCATTCCCGGAGGGCCCTACAGCCTGGGCAAGCGGCTTCCCCCGGAAATCATGGCCGCCATAGAAGAAAAATACCACCTTAACGATCCCCTGGCTCTTCAGTTTCTTGACTATTTAAAAAACCTTTTGAAGCTGGATTTGGGTCCGTCCTTTAAGTACGATGGCATGTCGGTAAATCAAATTATTGCCCAGGGCTTCCCCATTTCCGCCACTCTGGGCCTCTGCTCCATGGCCTTTGTTCTCATCGCAGGACTTCCCCTGGGAATCCTGGCGGCGGTTAAGCATGGCCGGTGGCAGGATGATTTTATTACCTTCCTCAGTACCCTGGGGGTTACGATTCCTTCGTTTGTTACGGCCACCCTTTTGCTGTACGTTTTTGCTTTCCGCCTGGGCTGGTTTCCCGTTTACGGCGTGGGGAGTCTCAAGGGTTTTGTTCTTCCTGCCCTGGCCTTGTCCGGTTATTCCCTGGCCTACATTACCCGGCTCATGCGTTCCAGCCTTTTAGATGTGCTGCGCTGCGACTACATCCGCACCGCCCGGGTTAAAGGGCTTTCGGAGTTCCAAATCGTTACCCGCCACGGAATCCGCAACGCCGTTATTCCGGTGATCACCATCTTAGGCCCCCTCTTTGCGGGACTTTTAATGGGTTCCTTCGTGGTAGAAAAGATCTTTGCCCTTCCGGGGATGGGGCGGTTTTTTATTCAGAGCATCACCAACCGGGATTACACCGCCATCATGGGTTTTACGACCTTTTACGCCGTGTTTTTGGTGATAACGGTGTTTATCGTGGATATTCTTTACAGCTTCATTGATCCCCGAATTAAGGCGGGGGCTTAAGCCATGTCCGATGAATGGGGGAGTCCGGAACCCCAAAAGACCGGGGATTCCCCGGAGGCAGGGGCTTCTTTTTTTCAAAACGCCCTTTATCGCTACTCCCGGCGGCCCGCGGCGGTGGTTAGTTTTTTTGCCGCGGCCTTTTTAATTCTTATCGCTGTTTTTGGCCCCCTGGTTTACCGCCGCAGTTACTCGGAGCAAAACTTAAACCACATCAATACCCCCCCCTTTTTAAGGGTTTATCCGGTCTCCGGGGAATTCTTCTATCTCTCCTCAAACCTCAAGCTGATTGGGGTTTCTCCCCGGGGAGAGCTTTTGGCCCCCCTGGAAAGGCTGGGGGATGATCAAAGCGCCAAGCGCATTACCTACAGGGCGGGGGGCAGGAATTACTTTATCGATTACAGTCACAATCCTCCCTTCCTGGCCGATGAATCCGGCCCCCTTTCCTCCCGGCGCATCCTTAACCGCCTCTACCCCCTGGGCAGCGACAGCCTGGGGCGGGATATTCTCATCCGCCTCCTCTATGGCTCCCGGATCTCCCTTACCGTGGCTTTTGTGGCCACCCTGGTTAACCTGATGATCGGCGTTTTTTACGGCGGCGCTTCGGGCTATATCGGGGGGAGCTTCGGCGCCATCCTCATGCGGGGGGTGGATATTTTAAGCGCCATTCCCCTCACCCTTTACGTGATCCTCATTATGGTGGTTTTTGAAGGAGACGGTTTTATCAGCATTATTTTAGCCCTGGGCCTGGTATACTGGATGGATATGGCCAGGGTGGTGCGGGCCCAGATCCTAAGCCTCAAGGAACGGGATTTTATTATTGCCGCCCGCACCATGGGCAGCGGGCCCTGGTACATCCTGCGGCGGCACCTGATCGTCAACTCCGTGGGGCCCATCATGGTAACCGCCACCATGCAGGTTCCCGCGGCCATCTTTACCGAAGCCTTTATGAGCTTTATCGGCCTGGGGGTTACCGCCCCCATGGCCTCCTGGGGAACCATGTGCAACGACGCCCTGGAATCCCTGCGGACCGCCCCCTACCAGTTGGCCTTCCCCGCGGCGGCCATTTGCCTCACCATGTTTGCCTTTAACTTTATCGGGGATGGTCTGCGGGACGCCTTTGATCCCCGGATGGAACAGACATGAGGGAAGCCCTGCTCACGGTAAAAAATCTGAAAACCGCGTTTCAGGTGAAGGGCGGGGAGGTTCAGGCGGTCCGGGGAATTTCCTTCCAATTGAACCGGGGGGAGATTCTCGGCCTGGTGGGGGAATCGGGCAGCGGAAAGAGCGTCGCCTGTTTCTCCCTTCTCAGGGTGCTGCCGGAAAACGGGGGGCTCACAAGCGGGGGGATCGCCCTTGCCGGCCAGGAACTCACCGCCCTTTCGGAGGCCCAGATGCGGCGGATCCGGGGGAAGGAGATTTCCATGATCTTCCAGGACCCCATGACCAGTCTTTCCCCTCTAATGACCGTGGGCCGTCAGATTGAAGAGGCCTACCGGCAGTATCACCCCTCCTCCTCCCCCAGGGAGGCCCGGTTGGAGGCTTTGGAACTCCTGCGCCGGGTGCACATCCCTGACCCCCTGCTGCGCTACCGGGCCTATCCCCACGAGCTTTCCGGGGGGATGCGCCAGCGGGTGATGATTGCCA
>JAISRN010000199.1 GCA_031273605.1 Spirochaetales bacterium
ACGGGCGTTCCGGTATACGGTATCAACCAGGTAGCCGCCAATGTTTTATTTGACGAAAACGGCAAAATTTTAGCTTTGTATATTGATCAGCTTGAAGTTGTTACCCCCAATTATGACGGACCCGGCGCGCCGCATTTTAGCGGATTCCCCGGTCAGGGCGGCTATAACCAGGATGAAGATCATGACGGAAAAATTGAAGGTCTTTCTGCGGACAGCCGGGATCATTTTTTGGCGGAAATTGACGGATGGATTACGAAACGGGAACGGGGAGAGGGATACCACATGGTTCTGGGTTCCTGGCAAACCCAGATGGATTTTTATCAATCGTTTTTTACAGGTAAAACGGCTGCCGAAATTGAGGATTGGTTCCGGCGCTATTGTTCCGATATAAATGGGCGCCCCTTAAAAATTACCGATTCCAGTGATCCGGCGGACAGCGCCAAGTATGACGCTTTAAGCCGGCAGGAAAAGGATATGCTGGCCGATGTGGTATCCGGGGCGACCATAAGTTTAAACGACTCTCATGGCAACATTATCGCGGCAATTTCCACGGCTTATGAAAACCGGAAACCCGTCGTTATTACCGGCGCCGAAAGGATCGGGATAGGCATTGCTTCTAACGGACGCCTTGGGCCGGGAGCGGACGATCAAAATGTTCCGGTATACAGTTTTAATGAAGTATTTGCCAATACTGTTTTTGATGCGGAAGGACGCATAACGGCTATCAGCATTGATTCCCTTGAGGTGGCCACTCCCAATTACGATGGCGAGGGTATGCCCCACTTAAGCGGGCTGCCGGGCCAGAAGCCCTATAACGCCGATTTGGATCATGACGGCAGGGTGGAAACAACCATAACTCCCACCCAGGAAACCTTTTTGACGGAAATTGGAGAGTGGATAACCAAGCGGGACAGAGGAGACGGGTACCACCTGGTTACCGGCAATTGGGCCTCGCAGATGAATGTGTTTGAAAGCCTGTTTATAGGAAAAACTGCGGCGGAAGTAGAAGAATGGTTTGAAAAATACTGCTCCGATATAAATGGGCGGCCCTTAAGGATTACCGATTCCAGTGATCCGGCGGACAGCGCCAAGTATGATGCCTTAAACCAGCAGGAAAAGGATATGCTGGCCGATGTGGTATCCGGGGCGACCATAAGTTTGAACGACTCTCATGGCAACATGATCGCCGCCGTCCGGAAAAGTTTTGAAAATGCCGTCCCTTGCAGCTTGACGGGCCGGTAGGAGTTTTTGTCTGAGCGGGGTTGTTCATCCTAGGGCTGATGCAGGGTTTCGGCTTGTACAATAAATTTTCTATTTAGCGAAGAACTCCGGGCTTGCCTCGGGGTTCTTCGCTTTAGCTTAGGCGAAATTCAGGAAGGTGTCGGTAATAACTTTTTGCCCATCCGTATTGGGGTGGGTTCCGTCTTCGCACAGCAGATTTTCAAGCCGCCGGTGTTTTAAAAAAGCGCCCCGTAAATCCACCAACCGGGATTTGGTTTCAAAGGCGATTTTTTCGACTATTCTGGAATAGGTTTCCTGGGCGCGATAAATGGTATTGATGCTTCCCAGCCATTTTAGGATGTTACTTTTGTTTAATCCCCTGCAAAACCAATCAAAAAATTTTTGCGGGTCCAGGGGCGGCAGGTTGGTTAAAATGGGGGTAATGCATTTTGCCTTGAGGATACCTATTATTTGGCGATAGGCGGCCACAAAAATATCAAGGGGCGTGTTAGGGAAATGTTCATCGTTAGGATTTTCCGCAATTTCTTTCCAATTAAAATCGCAGTCGTTTCCGCCGTATTCCAGCACGACAATATCGTAGGTTTTTCCGTTATCAAGGCGTTTTTGCAGCATTGAGGCGCCCTTTGTTATAGTGCAGCCGAATAAGGAATAATTGTTGATAACCAAGGAATGTTTATGGCTTATTTGTTCGATATCAATATTGTTATTTACGCAATACCGCTTGCTGTCAACATTGACTTGAATTCCCTTTAATATAGAATCGCCAAAAACGCCAACTTTTCTTAAAAAATTCACTATTTTCTCCCATAAACATATGTTATCTCATTATGGGCTTTTTTAGCCCGTTGTCAAGGGGAAATAAGGAAAAACCAGGACGCTAATGCAGGGGCAAAACATCGGAGGATTTAAAACCTATCGTCAGGATGCTCCCGGGGGCAATGCCGTCAATCCTGGTTTTGGGCAGTTCCAGGCGAATCCGGGAAAAATCGGTTTCCGGAACGCCTTGGGGAATAACGGTAAGAATGGTGGAAAAAACATCATCGGTAACTCGCAGCACCCGGCAGGAAATGGTATTTTCGTTTTGTCCCAGGCTTATGTAGTGGGCCCGGAGGCCTATATAGCGGAGATTCTCCGGAAGGTTTGGGCGGGTAATCCGGCAGTTCCAGTCCAGGGCAAAGAGGGTGTTTTCTCCCTGCTTTTCCGCCCGGGAATAGTTCTTGCACCCCGAAAGAAGGGCGGCGGAAAAAGTTTCGGGCTGTACAAAGAGGGTTTTGACATCCATCGTTTGTTCCGATTTGCCATTGTTGATGATGCACACCCTTCGGCAGATCCGGTACACCTCATCCCGGTTGTGGGAAACATAGACGGCCGGGCCGTTAAACTGTTCCAGGGCGGAGATCAGAGTCTGTTCCAACTGCCACCGCAGATAACTGTCCAGGGCGCTTAGGGGTTCATCCAGCATAATAAGGTGGGGCCCCCCGGCAATGATCCGGGCCAGGGCGGCCCGCTGCTGTTGTCCCCCGGAAAGCTGGGCGGGATAATGGTTTCGCTGACCGGTAAGGTAAAAAGAATCCAGGAGAGCCCGGAGACGCTGTTTTTTTGAGCCCCCCTTTTCCCGGTGTAGTCCCGTAAGGATATTTTGTTCCACCGTCATGCCGGGGAAAAGGGCGTAATTTTGAAAAAGGAGTCCTATCCGCCTTTTTTGGGGGCTAAGGTTAATGTGCCCCGCGGAATCAAAAAAAACCCGGCCGTTTAAACTTATCCGGCCTTCGTCGGGTTTGATAACCCCGGCAATACACCGAAGGGTCATGCTTTTGCCGCAGCCCGATGCCCCCAGAAGGGCCAGGGTTTCGCCTTCGGTTTCAAATTGGACTTCCAGGTTAAAGCCGGAATATTTCTTTTTTATATCTACCTTCAGCATGGTACGGTCCGGGAATATTTTGGCGCGTTGTACCGTTTTTCCAGAAAATTGACCGAGACGAGGACGACAAAGGAAATTAAAAGATTAATCCCCACCCAGCGGTAGGCCAGGGCGTCGTTTCCTTCCCGCCAGAGCTGATACACGGTGGTAGAAATGGTGGCGGTTCTGCCGGGAATATAGCCGCTTACCATAGTGGTGGCCCCGTATTCCCCCAGAGCCCGGGCAAAGGCTAAGACCATGCCGGCCAGGACCCCCTGTTTACACCCCGGCAGAACAATTCGCCAAAAGATAAAGACATTGGAAAGCCCCAGGGTTTGCCCCGAGTAGATCAGGGTTTTATCAAAGGATTCAAAGGCGCCCCGGGCGGTACGGTACATCAGGGGAAAAGTAACAATGACCGTGGCAAAAATGGCTGCATACCAGTTCATAATGATGCGAATGTTGAAAAGGGCAAGCAGCCGGGAGCCTACCGGCCCCAGGGGACCCATGATTTTAAGCAGAAAGAAGCCTACCACCGTAGGGGGAAGCACCATGGGCAGGGTAAGCAGGCAGTCCAAAACGCCCTTGATGAGCCGGGGCGTTTTGGCGATGTAATGGGCCGCGGTGATGCCCAGAAAAAAGGTAATAACCGTGGAGATCAGGGCTATC
>JAISRN010000221.1 GCA_031273605.1 Spirochaetales bacterium
CCGGGACCCCGCCACGGGGGAAAAGAGCTTTTACGGCGAGTACCTGATGAACGCCCAGGGAGAGGATGTGGTGGCGGGGATCAGGACTCCCCTAAAGATCAGCGCCCTGGAGAAGCAAAGCAAAACCCTCTACAATCAGTTGGTGGGATACAAGAACCAACTGGAAAAGCATTACCGGGATATGCAGGATATGGAGTTTACCATCCAGCAGGGGATTCTTTATATGCTCCAAACCCGCAACGGAAAACGCACCGGGGCCTCGGCGGTAAAGATTGCCGTGGACATGACCCAGGAGGGCCTCATTACCAGGGAAGAAGCAATTAAGCGGGTAAGCCCGGAACAGTTGGATCAGCTCTTTCATCCCATGATCGATCCCAAATACCGCAAGAGCCTCAAGGTTTTGGCTAAGGGGCTTAACGCTTCCCCCGGCGCGGCCTCGGGGCGGATTGTTTTTACCGCCGAAGATGCGGAATCCTGGGCGGCCAGGAAGGAAAAGGTCCTCCTGGTACGGAAAGAAACTTCCCCCGACGATATCGGCGGAATGGCGGCGGCCCAGGGGATTCTTACCTCCACCGGGGGCATGACCAGCCACGCCGCGGTGGTGGCCCGGGGCATGGGCCGCTCCTGCATTGCCGGCTGCAAGGACCTCCTCATCTCCGGCAAAACCCTAAAGGCGGCGGGCAAAACCTACAAAGAAGGGGACTGGATTACCATTGACGGTACCACCGGCGAGGTTTTTGAAGGCCAGGCCAAGACGGTCCAGCCGGTCATGTCCAAGGAGCTTTCGGTTTTCCTGGGCTGGGCGGATGATATCCGGCTGTCCGCCGAAAGGCAGGGCATTGAGTCCAAGGGTTTCCTGGTCCGGACCAATGCGGATCAGCCGATTGACGCCCAGGTAGCCCGGAAATTCGGCGCCGAGGGCATTGGTTTGTGCCGCACGGAACATATGTTTTTTGATGCGGATAAGCTCAAGTTCTTTCAGGAGATGATCGTCGCCGATACCCCCGCCTTCCGGGCCAAGGCGCTTAAAAAAATCCTTCCCCTTCAGCAAAAGGACTTTGCCGGGATCTTTAAGGCCATGGACGGACTTCCCGTTACCATCCGGCTGTTGGACCCCCCCCTCCACGAGTTTGTGCCTAAAACCCCGGGGGAGATAAAGGCCCTGGCGGAGCAGATTGGAATCAAACCCAAGGACCTGCAGGACAAGATCTCCGCCCTCCATGAGCTTAACCCCATGCTGGGACACCGGGGCTGCCGCCTGGGGGTTACCTACCCGGAGATCTACGATATGCAGGTGGAGGCCATCATGGCTGCGGCCTGTGACGCGGCCAAAAAGGGGGTGAAGGTTTATCCGGAGATCATGATTCCCCTGGTGGGGACCTATCGGGAACTAAAAATTCTCCGGGAGAACGGGGAGCGGGTGATTGAAAAGGTCTTTCAGACTAAAAAGATCAAGGTTAGCTACAAGATTGGCACCATGATCGAGATTCCCCGGGCGGCTATCACCGCGGATAAGGTGGCGGAGTATGCGGACTTCTTTTCCTTCGGCACCAACGATCTGACCCAGATGACCTACGGCTACTCCCGGGACGACGCGGGGGCCTTCCTGCCCCAGTATATTGAAAAGGGGATTTTGCCGGTGGACCCCACCGCCTCCCTGGATCAGGAAGGGGTGGGCTACCTGGTTTCCCTGGCGGCCAAGCTGGGCCGGGGGGTTAAGAAGGACCTTAAGCTGGGCATCTGCGGGGAGCACGGGGGAGACCCGTCCTCCATCGAATTCTGCTACCGGGCCGGCCTGAATTACGTTTCCTGCTCTCCCTACCGGGTTCCCATCGCCCGGCTGGCGGCGGCCCAGGCGGTGTTAAAAAACAAGAAAAAGTAACCAAGCCCTGCCTGAATGCCGGGCCGGACCGGGTTCGGTATTCAGGGGGCAAGCCGGGGGCTCTTTCTTCTCCGCCGCCCTTAAAATTCCCCTTGCCTCAAATTAAGACCTGGGGTAAAATGAATACCTAGGCCGGAGGGCCGAATTTTGCTTTCCCAAAAGGAGGGATGCCCATGAAACAAATCAATCCCCGGCCCTGGGGTTTTCTTGACGAATACCGGGGCAAAGTTTTTAACGGAGAGTGGCCGACCATACCGGAGATGTGGAACATCACCGCCGGCCGCTATCCTGATAGCCACTGCTTTACTATTTTTGCTCCCTATCGAATGCGCCTCTCCTATGCCGAAGCCTCTAGGGAGATCCACAGGATTTCGGCCTATCTCTTAAACCAGGGCCTAAAAAAGGGAGACCGGGCCGCCCTTACCGGCAAAAATTCGCCGGAGTGGACCCTGGCCTACCTGGGGATTCTCTTTGCCGGGGGGGTGGTGGTGCCCATCGATTATTCCATTAAAACCGAAGAAACCCACGGCTTAATCGCCGTGTCCGGCGCCCGGTTTTTATTTATTGATGAGGAAAAACGTCAGGACATTGATCCTGAAAATCATCTCAAACTGGAAGCAATTGTCGGCCTGGCCTCCAACATGGATAATTATATTTTGAGCCTTCCGGAGGCCCAAGACCCCCCCCACGAAATGCCCGGCGAAAATGATCTGGCGGCCATTCTTTTTACCTCCGGCACCACCGGTAATTCCAAGGGGGTCTGCTTAAGCCACCGGAATTTTGTTTCCGACTGCTACCTGGCCCAGGGCAACATGGACATCTTCCACAGCGACGTTTTTTACGCCCTGCTTCCCCTTCACCATTCCTACGCGATGCTGGCCATTTTTTTAGAAACCATTTCGGTGGGGGCCGAGCTGGTTTTTTCGCAAAAGGTCGTGGTGGCCCAGATGCTGAAGGATTTTAAAGAAGGCAGGGTTTCGATGTTTCTTTCGATTCCCATGCTGTTCAACAAGATCATCAAGAGTCTTATGAAGGGTATCCGGGCCAAGGGCATCCTGGTTTACGGGGTGATCCGCTTTTTAATGGGAATCTCCGGGTTTATTAAAAAAGTTTTTAAGGTCAATATCGGAAAAAAGCTCTTTAAGGGAATCCTCTCCAAGGTTTCCCTGGAATACAACCGGATCTGCATCTGCGGGGGCGGCCCCCTGCCTTCCTCCACCTTTAAGCTGTTTAACCAGTTGGGAATTGATTTTGTTCAGGGCTACGGCCTTACGGAAACCTCCCCCATCCTGGCTTTAAATCCCCCCTGGCGTTACAAGGAGAATTCCGTGGGCAAGATTCTTCCCCGGGTGGAGGTAAAAATTGATGATCCGGATTCCAGCGGAAACGGGGAAATTGTGGCCCGGGGCCCCATGGTTATGCAGGGTTACTACAAAAATGAAAAACAGACCGCCGAAGTTTTAAGCTCCGACGGCTGGCTTAAAACCGGAGACGCGGGCCACCTGGACAGCGAAAATTATTTGTTTATCACCGGGCGCAAGAAAAACCTCATTGTTACCGCCGGGGGAAAGAACGTGTTTCCCGAAGAAATTGAAGATGAGTTCCAGCTCTTTGATGAGATAAGCCAGATTTTGGTTAAGGGTTATCTGGTGGACGCTAAATCCAAGGAAGAGCACATCGGAGCGTTAATTTATCCGGAGCCTGAGTGGGCCAAGGACAAGGAACCCGAAGAGATCCGCGGCGCGCTGGAAAAAATCATTCAAACCGTTAACCAGAATATGCTGCCCTACAAGCGGATTGAAAAATTTAAGGTTTTGCAGGAACCCCTGGAAGTGGGGGGAACCTTAAAAATTAAACGCTTCATGGTGGGAGATTTTTAGGGAAATGAAGCCCTTCTTTGCGGCGCTCCTGCTGGGGGTCCTTCCGGCCCTGTTCCCCGGACCGGGGACGGAACTTTCCGCCAGGCAGTTTTTCCTAAGCCAGTGGGGGGCCTACCTGGATATGCCCCAGGGCTGGGAGCCCCTGGAATCGGAGGAAACCAGGGTTACCTTTTCCGGCAGCGGCGCCTACCTTCAGATAAAAACCTATGCCGCCGACCGGTTTGCCACCGCCGAGGACATTGCCGTTTTTGCCATGAACGAGCTTACCGCGGATGCCGAGGGAGAGGAATTCACCTACCTGGGCGAGGAGGCCATGTTCTTTACCTTCCTCTTTGCCCTGGGGGGGGAGCCCTTTGAGGGCTACGGCCTTACCTTAAACAGCGGGGACTACGATTGGATTGTCCTGAGTTTTGCCCCGGCCTCCCGGCTCGCCGCCTTAAATCCCTTTCTCCTTTCCGCCCTGGACAGCTTTTCCCCCGATGCCCGGGGGCTCTTGAGTCCCGGTCCGGTGAGCCGTTACTATCAGGCTTCCTACGGTCCGGAGGAGCTTATCCCGGCTCAGGTGGATTTCCGGGGCTTAAGGCTTAACCTGGAACTGGAACGCTTTGCCCAGGAGTCCTCCGAGGCGGTTATTCAGCGGGAGGCGGAGGTCCTCAATCACTACAGCCCCCAGGACGGGGACGCGTGGTCCCGGTTTTACCGGATGATCTACCGGGATGTTTACCGCAAGGTGGATCCCCTTTACCGGGCCCTGGTTCTTGCGGGGATGCGCCCTCCGGAGGCGCCGGGGGACATTGCCCGGGAGCTTTTGGCCTTTATCCAGGGCTTTGAGTACGACCGGACCTGGAACCTGGCGGATTTTGCCTCCCCCCAGGAGGCGCTCCTCACAGGCCAGGGGGACTGCGATTCCCTGGCGATTTTCTATGTTATCCTTTTAAAACACTACGGTATCGATGGAATCATCATGGTATCCTCCCGGTTTTCCCACGCCCTGGCGGCGGTGGATGTGGAGGGACCGGGGGCCCGCTTTCCCTTTGAGGAAAAACGCTACCTGGTGGCGGAGACCACCGCCGATGTGGAGCTGGGGCTGATCGAAAGTTCCATGTCCGCCGTGGAGGGGTGGCTGGGGGTTTCCTTCTTTCCTTAAAAGCCCCTTAAAAGCCTTTACTGATCCTCGTACTGCAAAATTTCCCGGCTCACGTATTCCAGGGCAACGCCGGCCTGGATAAAAAGCGCCTCGGACTCCTCGGCGGCGTGGTAGCGTTTTTCGCAGACCACCCGGACAATGCCGCAATTAATGATGAGCATGGCGCAGGTTCGGCAGGGAGTCATCCGGCAGTAAAGGGTGGCCCCCTGAATGGCAATGCCCCGCCGGGCCGCCTGGCAGATGGCGTTTTGTTCCGCATGTACCGTCCTCACACAGTGGAGGGTTTCGTGGCCGTCCTCGTGGATGGTTTTTTTAAACTGGTGGCCTGAGTCATCGCAGTGGGGGAGTCCCTGGGGGGAACCGACATACCCGGTAACCAGGATCTGCCGGTCCTTGGCTATGACGCATCCGCTGCGGCCCCGGTCACAGGTGGCCCGTTTAGAGATGGCGTCCGCCACTTCCATAAAGTACTCGTCCCAACTGGGGCGGCGGTAGGCCCCGGCGCCTTTCCCGTTTTCTGGGGAACCGCCGGATTGCGGGGGGGATTTCATGGCTCCATTATAAACTATTTTATCCGGCAAAGAAAAGGTTTTGGGAGGCCTGGTCAATATCGGCCATGAGGTCTTCGGCGTCCTCCAGGCCCACGCTGAACCGGAAAAAGCCCCCGTGAAATTCCGGGGGATAGAGGTACTGCCGTTCATCCTTTTCCCCTAAAAACACGATCAGGCTTTCGTCATGCCCCAGGGATACCGCGGAGGTGATCACCCGGAGGCGGCTGACAAAGCGGTTGTGGGTGTCGTGATCCCCCTTAAGGCCGAAGGCCATAACCCCGCCGTAACCGGGGGACATTTGAGAGGCCGCCACATCGTGGCCGGGGTGGCTTTTAAGTCCCGGATACCGGACAAAGCGGACCCAGGGAAGGCCCTCAAGGTACTCCGCCAGCTTTTGGGCGTTTTCGTTATGCTGCCGCATCCGCAGGGGCAGGGTTACCGAGCCCCGCATGATGAGCCACGCGTTAAAGGGGCTTATCACTCCCCCCAGGTTTACCTGAGCCTGGGCGCGGATGGGTTCCAGAAGTTCCTTCCTGCCGATGATGGCCCCCCCCAGGGAATCCCCGTGGCCGTTGATGTACTTGGTAAGGCTATCCACCGAAAAATCCGCCCCCAGTTCCAGGGGCCGCTGGTTGTAGGGGGAGGCGAAGGTGTTATCCACCGAGAGCAGGGCGCCCCCCCGATGGGCAATTTGGGCGACAGCCCGGATATCCGATACGGCAATGGTAGGGTTCCCAGGAGTTTCTATATGCACCAGCCTGGTATTGGGCCGCATGGCCTTTTGCACCGCCTCAAGGTCCGAGGTGTCCACCAGGGTCGTTTCAACCTGAAACTTGCGGTTGAAAAGTTCATTTAACAGGCGGTAAACGGCGATATAGGTAATTCCGGAAAAGACCACATGATCCCCTGTTTTGAGGAGGGAGAAAAAAAGTCCCGACAGGGCGGCCACCCCGCTGCCCAGTACCACGCAGTCCTCTCCGTTGGAAAGGGAGGCCAGTTTTTCCTGGAGGTAACGCTGGTTGCTCCCCCCGTTCCTGGTGTAGAGGCTTTTGTCCGTCCCGCTCCAGTTAAGCTCCGTAGGGTCGTAGGGAAGCTCGTAACTATTGCCCATAACGATGGGCCGCTTAATGGCCCCGGTTTCCCCGTCCACACCGTTGCCCCCGTGAACCGCCCGGGTGGCAAATCCCGGTTCCCTGCCGTAGCTGCGCTTGTTCATCGGGACAGGCCCGCTTCCAAGAGGAGGGTTTCCGCGGGGCGGTCGCAGATTTCCGGCGGCCCGAAGTACTGAATAGCCCCGGGGTAGCAGTAGCTGGTTTTATCCGCCCACCCGTCCCGGTGGGCCAAAAAGGTCCGAAAGGGAATCCCTTCCAAATCCACCAGGGCCTTGCGGATCACCGGCTTGGACCGGCCCCTGCGGGTTTCCAGATTCATCATCATGGTAATGGGAACCGCTCCGGCGACCCAATCTTTTACCGGGTAGGCCAGTTTTTGAATAGAAGAAATATACGAAGTGAGGCCGCAGGCAATCATAATAAAGGCGTTGTAACCCAGGGAGTAACAGTAGTTGGCGTCAAAGTTTGAGGGAAAGGTACACCGCCCTTCGTAGCCGAAAAAATGGCTTTGGTAATGGAAGCTCCCCTTAAACTTGCCCTCGTTTTTACATTCGTTAATCCGGCTTTCCACCATTTCGATGATCATCTTTTCCGTTTCAATCCGGCTTACCTGTACGTTGCCGTGGGGGTCCCGGTCAATCAGGAGCTGCCGCTGAATGTTGTTGGGCAGGCTCGAAAAGACATAGGAGGAGTCCCGGGAGAGGTTTTTATTTATCCAGGCCGATTGATCCTCAAAGGTGTTGAGGGTGCTGAAGTGCTTAATGTGTTCCGCCAGGAGGCCGGAAAGTTCCTGAATGAGGGTCTTCATTTCAGGGATGAATTCCACCACCCCCTCCGGCACAATCACCACCCCAAAGGCTTCGCCGTTATTCCACCGGCGCATGATGATGTCGGAAATGTCTATCACAATGTCCGAGAGGGTTTTATGCCGTTCCTGAACTTCCTCGCTGATGATGGCGTAATTGGGGTGGGTTTGCAGGGCGCATTCCAGGGCAATGTGAGAGGCCGACCGGCCCATGAGGCGGATAAAATGCCAGTATTTTTTTGCCGATTTGGCGTCCCTCATGATGTTGCCGATGAGTTCGGCATAGGTTTTCGTGGCGGAATCAAAGCCAAAGGGAGACTCAATGTACTTGTTTTTCAGGTCTCCGTCTATGGTTTTGGGCACCCCGACTATCCGGATGCCCGCCTTCTTGTTTTCGCTGTATTCCGCCAAAAGAGCGGCGTTGGTGTTGGAGTCATCCCCCCCGATGATCACCAGGCCCCCTATGCCGTTTTCCTTAAGAACGGCAAGGGCCTTTTCAAACTGTTCCGGGGTTTCCAGCTTAGTCCGGCCCGAACCAATAATGTCAAAGCCTCCGGTGTTGCGGTACTGGTTAAGGTAATCCTGGGTAATCTCGATAAAACGCCCCGTGATGATTCCCTCCGGCCCCCCCAGGAAACCGAAAAGCCGGGAGGCCGGGTTGCCCCCCTTGAGGGCGTCAAACAAACCGGCAATGACATTGTGCCCCCCCGGGGCCTGCCCTCCGGATAAAACCACCCCCACATTAATCGCTTCCCCGGCCCGGGGATTTTCCCCCTTTTCAAAGTAAATCAGGGGCGCCCCGTAGGTGTGGGGAAAGATTTCCTTGATTTGGGCCTGATCGTCCACGGATTCGGTACTGTCCCCCCGGCGGAAACTAATCCGGTCCGGCGGATTTTGCAGACTTAGGGGAACCTGGGGAAGGTACTTGTAACGTTCTATCTGAAAGGGGGAGGCGGTCTTCTTCATTCTTGGCTCCTCAACCGGCAAAACCTAGGACAAGACTATACCATGCCGGGGGAAACCTGGGCAAGGTCTCTGGAAAAAATTTGGCTAATCGGATACACTATTCTCCATGGACCTTGCCCGGCCGCTCTTTCTTGACAACTCCCTAAAAAAGTATCCCTGGGGCTCCGGCCGGGGCCTTTCGGAAATCCTGGGGAACCCCTCCCTGGGGGAGGGGCCCCAGGCGGAGTACTGGATGGGGGCCCATCCCTCTTCCCCCTCCCGTACCGCCGAAGGCCCTCTGGATCGTTTAACCCGGGAGCGGCCGGAGGTTATCCTGGGGCCCGGGGTTTCCGGGGGCTTCCCCTTCCTGTTTAAGGTCCTCTCCATTGCGGCCCCCCTTTCCCTCCAGGTCCACCCCGGGGCTGAACAGGCCCGCCGGGGGTTTGACCGGGAGAACTCCCTGGGCCTAAGCCCGGGGGACCCCCGGCGCTGTTACGCCGATCCCTATGAAAAGCCGGAGCTTTTTCTGGCCCTCCGGAAGGCCCGGGTCCTGGCGGGATTCCGCCCCCCCGGGGAGATTCGCCGGGACCTCGCAAGGCTCCGGGACTTGGAACCGGCCCGGCGGCTTGAGGAAAGCCTCGCCGGGGGGGACAGCTCCCTTTCCCGCCGGGCCTTCATGGCCGCCCTTTACCGGCTGAACTCCGGGGAGGTCCTGGAGCTTTGCCGGGGGCTGGCCCTGAGCCTGGGTCCGGAGGGGGCCCTTTTGGACCGCCTTTCCCAGGGCTATCCGGGGGATCCCGGCAGCCTGGCCCCCCTCTTTCTCAACTTCCTCACCCTAAACCCCGGAGAGGCCCTTTTCCTGGCCCCCGGGGTTCCCCATGCCTACCTGGAAGGAGAGGCCCTGGAACTCATGGGCAACTCGGACAATGTACTCCGGGGGGGTCTCACTTCCAAACTCCTTAATCCCCCGGAATTCCTGGAGGCCCTGGATTACGCCGCCGAAGCCCCCCCCCGGATTTTCCCCCAGGAAGGGGCGGAACAGAGCTATCCCCTGGGACAGACAGGACTGGCCCTCACCCGGTGGGATCTGGGCCGGGAGGAAAGGCGGTGGCGAAAACCCCGGGGCCCGGAGATCCTCCTCTGCCTGGGGGGGCGGGGCCGGGTTCAGGGGGGGGATCGGGAGCGGGGCTTTAGCCGGGGGGACTCCTTCCTAATCCCCGGCGGCCTGGGGGCCTATGAGCTGGTGGGGGAGGAAACCCTTCCCAATCCGGGGGGCTCCGGCGGCGGAGAAAGCTGCCGCTGCTGGATTGCCGGGCCGGCCGACTCTGTCGAACCGGCCAACCCCAAGCCCCGCCCCCGGCTGTGGGTGGACGGGGACTCCTGCCCCAGGGAGGTCCGGGAGTTGATCCTCCGGGGGGCCCGGCGGCGGAAGCTGGACTGCGTTATTGTGGCCAACCGGAGGCTCCCCCTGCCGCCGGAGGCCGGGGGAACCTTAAAGGTGGTTCCCCCGGAGGATCAGGCGGCGGATGACGAGATAGCCCGGCGGGTTAAACCGGGGGACCTGGCGGTTACCAGGGACTTAGGGCTGGCCGGGCGGCTTTTGGCCGCGGGGGCGGTGGCGCTTAACGACCGGGGGCAAAAGTTTCAGCCGGCGGAGGTGGAGAGCCGCCTGGCTTTTAGGGAATTTTTGTCCGGCCCCCTGCCGCCCCCGGAACGTCCCCGCCTTGGGGCCTACGGCGCCCGGCAGCTTAAAGAATTTGCCGCCGCCTTTGACCGGGAACTGGGAAAGATCCCCGGGAATGAAACATGAAAATTGCCCTGGGACATACCAACATGGATCTGGACTGCCTGGGTTCCCTCATTATGGTCAAGAATCTTTTTCCCGAATACCGGCTGGTCCGAAGCCGTCTCATCCACCCGGCGGCCCACAACCTTTACAACCTTTATCAGTACCGTTTTAACTTTCTTGACATCCGGGACCTTGCCGGAACCCCGGTTGAAGAGGTTATCATTGTGGACACCGCCAATTTTGACCGGGTTAAGGAGTACTTCGCCAACATAAGCTCCGCCCCTTCGGTAACTATCTACGATCACCATCCGGGGGAAAACCTCAACATTGCCGGGGCCAGCCTTATCCGCCGGTATTACGGATCAAACACCACCATTCTGGCGGAAATGGCCCGGAAACAAAATATCATTCTGCCCCCCGACGAGGCTACCATAGCCCTCACGGGAATCTACGCGGATACGGGGCGGCTTATCTACGAAAACGTCCGGCGGGAAGATTATGAGGCGGCGGCCTACCTTTTGGACTGCGGCGCTTCCCTCAAGCTGGTGAAGTCTTTTCTGGAAACCCTGAAAGAGGACATTCAACTGGAAATTCTTCATCAATTGCTGCGGATTGGCGTTCTGAAGGACATCCAGGGGCACGCCGTTTTTTTTACCTGTCTGGAACTGGAAGAGAACATCCCCGGCATGGCCGCGGTGGTGGAAAAGATCATGGAACTGGAAAATCCCGACGCCTACTTTGCGGTGTTCGGGATTGCCAAGACCCGTACCGTTCTCCTCATTGCCCGGAGCCAAAAAGCCTCCATCGACCTTCACACCCTTTTGGCGCCCTACGGGGGAGGGGGGCACCAACTGGCGGCCTCGGCCAAGATCACGGGAAAGGCGGGCCGGGAATTTATGGACGGCTTTATGGAGTATCTGGAAAGCGCCCTTCTTCCCGCCACCAGGGCTTGGGACATTATGAGCCGGGAGGTTATTACCTTAAGCGAGACCATGAGCCTCCGGGAAGCCTCCGGCCGGCTGGAGGCCGGGGAGCATACCGGCGCTCCGGTGCTCAACGACCGGGGGGAGCTTTCAGGCTTTTTGAGCCTCCGGGACATTATGAAGGGCCGCAAGGCCGGGTTAATGCAGGCCCCGGTTAAGGCTTTTATGAGCTCCAAGGTTATCAGCTCCGATGGGTCCGTGAGCATCCGGGAGGTGGAGCGGATCTTTTACCGGAACCGGATTGGTCACCTGCCCATAGTCCGGGGCAGGGAGCTTGTGGGGATGGTAACCCGCTGGGATTATCTTCAGTTTAAGCTCAAGCAGGCCGGGGTTTCCAAAAACCCCTAAAGGGGCAGGCCGGGAATGGAGGAGAGCAGGGGGATGGTGTCGATATTCCGGGCGCCCCGCCGGGCCAGTTCCCAGCGAATCAGGGGAAGGGGGAGGTCCGCCCGGTCCCGGTTTACCTGAATGCTGTACTCCTCGTAGGTTTCTCCGGAACTCCGGGTGGGCTCATCGGCAAAGAGCTTATTTTGACGGAGGTAGCTTTCCACGTCCCCCCGTTTTTCCCTGGGAAGGTTAAACACCAGGAGAACCTTGTTTTCCGCAGAGAGGCTTCCCTTTAGGTTAAGGAGAAACAGGGAGAGGAGCTCCTGCTTTTCCTCAGACAGGGCCTCCCCGGAGCGGACCCAGATTCCCGATTCGCTTTCCATCACCTGATCGATGATCCTAAGGCCGTAGTTTTTTAAGGCGCTGCCGGACTGGGTAATTTCCACCCCCAGGTCCGCCCCCCCCCGGCGCACCTTGGCCTCGGTTTTTCCCCAGGTTTCGTAAATCACAATCCCTGAGTCAATCCGGGGGGGGGTTTTGTAACGCTGAACCGACCAGGCGGGAAAGCGCCCCCCCAGCCCCGCCTCCTTTAAGCGGCGGGTAATCCAGTCCAGCGCCAGGTAGGGCAACTCCGAGGCCAGGGTGAGCCGCTTTTTATCCGGGCTAAGGCCCTGCAGAAAGGAAACCGGATCGGCAAACCCGGATTCTTCGGTTACGATTCCCACGATTCTAACCCTGCCCCGGTTAAGCCCCAGAACCTTTTTTAGCGGGAGTTCCTGTTTATATTCCAGGCTCATTTCCAACTGCCGCTCCCGGACCCAGTCATCCCCGGCAATCGCCACATCCAGCTCCCCAATGGCCAACTGGGAGCCGAACTCCTGGGGCCGGCCGTCCCAGCCTAAAAGGAAGGAGGCGTTTTCAAAGGCGGTAGGCCCGCCGGCCTGATAGCCCTGGGGGAAGAACCCGGAATGGCTTAAAAGTTCAATAAGATTGCCCCCCCGGTTGGGATCAGCCAGGGAGCCTCCGGGCATACCGATAATTAGTTTTTCATTTGTCATGGCTGCTTTTCCTTTAGTTCTTTGTTGCTTTACTCTTCGAGAAATTCCAGCCTTCCCTCCGGGGTAATCCGCCGGTAAAAGCAGGAACGCCGGGGCTGTCCGTCTTTGGTTTTAGCGTGGCAGGCCCCCTTCCCCAGGGGAGTTACCAGGTACACAAGGCTGTTTTGTTCGCAGTTAATCAGAATTTCATCCACCCTAAGCAGGTCTCCCGATGTCAGACCCTTTTTCCAAAGCTCCTGCCGGCTCCGGCTGTAGTAGGTGGCCTGCCCGGAGGCCCTGGTTTCTTCAAAGGCCCGGCGGTTGGCGTAGGCCAGGATAAGAACCTCCCGGCTCCGGCTGTCCTGGGTAACCACGGGAATAAGGGCCTCCCCGTCAGGGCCAAAGTCCAGTTCCAGGGTGTGGGTAGATTCTTTGTTCACGGTTACTCCTTAAAATTCTGCGGATTTGTAACACCGGGGAAAGGGTATCACGTCCCGGATGTTGATCATGCCGGTTACATACTGAACCAGCCGTTCCAGTCCCAGGCCAAAACCTGAGTGGGGGACGGAGCCGAAACGCCGCAGTTCCAGGTACCACCCGTAGTCTCCGCCGTCCATCTTTAATTCCTCCATCCGGGCCTTTAGCCGGCCGTAATCCTCCTCCCGCTGGCTGCCCCCGATGATCTCCCCCAGCCGGGGAACCAGCACATCCATAGCCCGGACGGTACGGCCGTCGTCGTTTTGCTTCATGTAAAAAGCCTTGATGTCCCTAGGATAATCGGTAAGGATCACCGGAGACCGGAACACCTCGTCGGTGAGGTACTTTTCGTGCTCCGACTGGAGATCGATTCCCCAGGACACGGGATAGACAAAATCCCGGCGGGCCTTTTTTAGTTCCTCCACCGCCTGGGTATAGGTGAGGCGGATAAACTCCTGAGCGGCGGTTTGGGAGAGACTTTCGATAATTCCCTTTTCCACCCAGCGGTCAAAGAATTCCATGTCGTCAGGGCAGTTTTCCAAAAGGTCCCGGATAAGAAAGCGGATAAACTCCCCGGCAATTTCCTGATTTAAGGCAATATCGCAGAAGGCCATCTCCGGCTCGACCATCCAGAACTCCGCCAGGTGCCGGGTGGTGGAGGATTTTTCCGCCCGAAAGGTGGGCCCGAAGGTGTAAACGTTTTTTAAGGCCAGGGCTAGGGTTTCCGCCTCCAACTGGCCGCTTACCGTGAGGCGGGCGGGCTTGCCGAAAAAATCCTCCCCATAGTCGACGCCCCCTTCGGGGGTGCGGG
>JAISRN010000099.1 GCA_031273605.1 Spirochaetales bacterium
TCCACGGAAATCAAGAACATGAGGAGCGGGATTGAGAAGATGCGCCGGGTTTCCACGGAGACGGTGGAGACTCTGGAGAGCATGTTTACGGAGGTTAAGGAGATGCAGCGTTCACTGAACTCGGTGAACACCGTGGTGGAGGCCCAGGATTCCCACGGGGCGGCGGTATTAAAGGCGCTCGCCAGTCTTAGGGAGACCACGGATCAGGTTCGCAACGGGTCTGACGAGATTCAGAAGGAGAGCGATGCTATTTACAAGGTGGTTCAGGAGCTGCAGGAAATATCCCGGGATGTGAACGAGAGCATTCAGGATGTGCAAAAGGCCAGCCAGCGAATATCGGATTCCCTGCATGTGGCGCAGCTTATAGCCGAAGGGCATTATTTAATTCCCCCCGATGATACCGGGGGGCCTAACACTAAGGAGGTTCCCGTTGTTACTTAAGAAAAAAGAAAAGGCCGTCCATACTTCCCCCAAGACCGCCCCCCGGCCTCCCCGATACTCCACCGTGGCCCGGGTCGCCATTAACGGATTTGAGGGCGCGGCGATTTTGAGGAATATCAGCATCGGAGGCTTCTGCATGGAAAGCCGGACCTATGCGGCCATCACCGTGGGGGAGATTTACAAGATGAATATTCAGCCGGAATCCGGCAGCCAGGTGAACAGCTTTGACCTTGAGGTGGAAGTCCGGTGGGTTCGCAGCACCGAAACCCGGTTTAGCGCGGGGCTGTCCATCGCCAAGCCCCCCCTGGATCGCTCCCTGGCCCGCTACATTGATTACATTGCCCAGCGGGCGAAGGGCCTCTCCTAACCCGCAAAATACCGGGGCGGAAAGTCCCTGGTAACCCCCAGGGCGCCGCTCTCCGGGGCGGGGGCCTGCAGTTTTAGGCCCTGGGGCAGAAGCGGGCCGGGGGGAATCTCCAACTGCCGGGCGTGGAGAAAGTAGCCCCCCCCTTCCCGGGCGCCGTACTTGGAATCCCCCGCCAGGGGATGGCCCCGTCCCGCCGCCTGGGCCCGGATCTGGTGGGTCCGCCCGGTGTCCAGGCGGATCTCCCCTAAGGTCCGCCCTCCCCGGACGGCCAGGGGCCGAATTCGGCACAAAGCCCCGGCGCCCCCCTCTCCTTCCCCGGCAATCCGGGTGATGCGGTTCTCCCGGACCAGGGCGTCTTCCCAGGTTTCCTCCCCCTCAAGGACTCCCTCCAGGATGGCCCAGTAAATCTTGATTATCCGGCCCTCCCGGAGGAGCCGGGAAAACTCCCGGGCCCCCACCAGGGTTTTGCCGAAGACCAGGAGGCCCGAGGTGTTCCGGTCCAGCCGGTGAAGGGGACCGGGGGTGAAGGAAAGGGAGGGCTCCACCCGTCCCCGGTAGGCGGCCTCCACCGCTTCGGCTAAGGATCCCCGGCCGTGGACCAAAAGCCCCCGGGGTTTGTTAAACACCACCAGGTCCCGGTTCTCCCAGAGGACCGGCGCAGGAAGGTCGGCAATAACCGGCGCGGGAAGGGGGGCGGCAGGGGCAACAGCCGGGCCGGGGGCGCCGGGGGCGCCGGGGGCGCCGGGGGCGGCAGGGAGAACCCCGGCCCGGGGAGGGGGAGCGTCGGCGAGGAGCCGGGGGTGAACCTCCAGCCGGTCCCCCGGTTTAAGCCGGTCCGCCGGCCCTGCGGGACGGCCGTTTATCCGGACCCACCGCCGGCGCAGGGCGGCGTAAACCTCCCCCAGGGCCAGACCGGGAAAGGCCCGCCGGAGGATGCGGTCCAGCCGGCGGTCCTGGTCATCGGTTCCCCAGGGCAGGGAAAAAAATTCAATTCCCATGACTAATTCTATACCCCCCTTCCTATACTTATCAAGGCGGTGACACTTATCAAGGCGCGTCCGTCTTGACAGAACCCCGGTCTTGGTAGGAAACTGTACATATCATGGCAAATTCACCGGCCCATGCTCCGGCCTGGGATATTTTGTTTTCCAACCGGGTCTTTATGTCCGCCCTGTTTAGCTGGTTCCTGGCCCAGTTTATTAAGATTCTTATCCGGGTTTTCCGGGGGAATTCCGGCGGCGGGGGTAAAACCCTGGTTCATTTTCTCTGGGGAACCGGCGGAATGCCCTCCAGCCACTCCGCCGCCATGGTTTCGGTAACCACCGCGGTGGGGCTCATCGAGGGCCTGGACTCCCGGCTCTTCGGCTGCCTGGTGGTTTTATCCATCATCATCATCCGGGATGCCCTGGGGGTACGCCATGCCGCGGGGGTTCAGGCCAAGGGTCTCAATTCCCTGGGCCACCAGCTTAAAAAGCAGCAGTTGGCGGAGTACAAGCCGGTTAAGGAGATCAACGGCCACACCCTGCCGGAGGTAACGGTGGGCTCAATTCTGGGCTTTTCCATTGCCCTGGCCATCTGTAAGTTATGATTTTTCGGGGGATTATTGGCGTGGACAGTCTTCCCTCAAGGAGCTATAATAAATCAAAAGGATGATCGGTCCCCAAGCCGCTTTCGTAACAAGAAACACCTCGACAAGGAGAGCCAAACCATGAGCGGAATAAAAACATTTCCCAAGGGTGGTCTGCATCCCCCCGGAAGAAAGGCCCTCTGTTCCTCCGTGGAAATAAAAAACGCCGTTATTCCCCCGGTTTTAACGGTGCCCCTGCAGCAGCACCTTGGCAAACCCGCCCTTCCCCTGGTGGAACCGGGGATGGAGGTGCGGGAGGGGATGCTCATCGGCAGGGCCGACGGCTTCATCTCGGCCAACGTTCATTCTCCGGTTCCCGGAAGGGTCAAATCCTTAAAGGCGGTGTTCCTTCCCAACGGCCTTCAAACCCAGGCGGTGGAGATCGAATTTTTTGGGGAATTTGACCGTTCGGGGCGGCGGACGGAAGGGCGGAAGTGGGAGGACCTGGGGGCGGAGGAACTCTTAAAAATTGTGGAAGACCAGGGGATAGTGGGAATGGGGGGCGCCACCTTTCCGGCCCACGCCAAGTTCAAGGTTCCCCAGGGAACCCGGATCGAGTACCTGGTGATTAACGGCGTGGAATGTGAGCCCTACCTCTGCTCGGATCACCGGCTTATGCTGGAGAAGCCCCGGGAGATCATCCGGGGGATAAGGATTCTCCGGACCATCATTCAGCCGGAAAAAATAGCCATCGGGGTGGAACTGAACAAGGCCGACGCCATTGAGGCCCTGAGAAAAGCCGCCGAAGCGGAGGGGCTGCCCCTGGCTGTGGTTCCCCTCAAGGTCAAGTATCCCCAGGGGGATGAGAAGCAGCTCCTCAAGGCGGTTACCCGGCGGGAGGTTCCTTCCGGGGCCCTTCCCAGCGCCATCGGGGCGGTGGTCAGCAATGTGGGCACCGTTTTTGCGGTTTACGAGGCCGTGGCCCTGGACAAGCCCCTGATCGAGCGGGTGGTTACGGTTTCCGGCGGGGCCATTGCCGCTCCCGCCAACCTCAAGGTGAGGATTGGAACCCCCATCCGCTCCCTCATTGAGGAGTGCGGCGGCTTTAGGGAGCCCCCGGTCAAGCTCGTTGCGGGGGGGCCCATGATGGGTTTTACCTTCTACGATCCGGAAACCCCGGTAACCAAGGGAACCTCCGGCATCTTAGCCCTCACCAAGCAGGAGGCGGCCGCCGCCCCCCGGACTTTCTGCCTCCAGTGCGGCAAGTGCATCGCCGTTTGTCCCATGGGGTTGAATCCCACGGGGCTCTTTAAACTCATCGATCATTCCGGGTACGCCCGGGCGGTGGAGGGGGGGCTCTTGGACTGTAAGGAGTGCGGCGCCTGCGCTTTTGCCTGCCCGGCCCATATTCCCCTGGTACAGGGCTTTAAATTAGGAAAGCTCATGTCCCGGAAAGAACTTTAACGGGAGCCAATAACTATGGAAGACGAAAAATTAAAACTGATCACCGGATCTCCCCAGATTCACAGCTTAGCTTCCACCTCCCGGGTTATGGGGGGGGTCATTTTAGCCCTCCTGCCCGCGGGAATTTGGGGGGTTTGGCTGTTTGGACCGAGGGCCGGGGCGGTGATCCTGGTTTCCCTGGCCGGGGCGGCCGCGGGGGAGCTTATCGGCGCCGGGCTTATGAAGAAAAACACCCTGGCCGACGGCAGCGCCTTTTTAACGGGCCTCCTGGTGGCCTACAACATGCCCGTTTCGGTCCCCCTTTATGTTCCCGCCACGGCCAGTTTGTTTGCCCTCCTGGTGGCCAAGTGGACCTTTGGCGGCCTGGGGAACAACTGGATTAACCCCGCCCTGGCGGGGCGGGTTTTTGTGTTTTTCTCCTGGACCAGCGCCATGACCAAGTGGACCCTGCCGGTTAAACTAACCGGGGCCGCCGAGGCGGTTACCGGGGCCACCGTCCTGGGGGCCGTTAAAACCGGCCTGGCCGACCTGGGGGGCCCCGGCGGCGGCGGGCCGGTGGAATTCCTTAAATCCCTGGATTTTCCCGCCTCGGCCTTTGCCCAAGACCTGGCCCGGGGCTTTCAGGGGCTCACGGGCCTGGAAACCGAGGCCCTCAAGTGGGACCTCTTCTTCGGCCTTACCCCGGGCTGCATCGGCGAGGTTTCGACCCTGCTCCTCCTCCTTGGCGGGGCGGCCCTCCTCTTTACCCGGATCATTAATTGGGAGATTCCCTTCTTTTACCTGGGGAGCTTTGCCCTCCTTACCGGGATTTTCGGCGGGCTGCCCTTTGGGAAGGGCCTCTTTGCCGGGGATGTGGTTTTTCACCTCCTCTCCGGGGGGCTCATCCTAGGGGCTTTTTTTATGGCCACCGACATGGTTACCAGCCCCCTCACCAAAAAGGGCATGATTATCTACGCCCTGGGGACGGGGTTTTTAACCTTCCTCATCCGTCAGTACGGCTCCTTCCCCGAAGGGGTTTCCCTGGCCATTATTTTAATGAATATCTTTGTTCCTGTGATTAACCGCTACACCGGTCCCAAGCGCTTTGGCGTGGCCAAGACCAAAA
Source organism: Spirochaetales bacterium (assembly GCA_031273605.1). Classification (GTDB taxonomy): domain Bacteria; phylum Spirochaetota; class Spirochaetia; order UBA9216; family UBA9216; genus JAISRN01. Next base: position 4,945 of record JAISRN010000099.1, read on the forward strand.
CAAAGGCGGCCTAGGGAGGAAACGCATGAAAGAAATAGCCGCCATCGGCGCCCGGTTAACCATTATCTGCGCCGCCGCCGCCCTGGTCCTGGGGGTGGTTAATCATTTTACCGCTCCCCGGATTGCCTTTTTGCAGGAAGAAAAAGTTAAAAACGCCCTTAAGCAGATTGCCCCGGAGGGCGAAATTGGGGAAGCCCGGCCCTTAGACGATCCGGTGGTTCTTTCCTACTATCCCGTTGTTCTTAATGGCGAAACGGTGTCCTATATTGTCGAACTCAAAGGCCAGGGCTACGGCGGGGACCTGCAGATCCTGGCGGGGTACCGGCGGGACGGGGAGCTCACCGCGGCGGTGCTCATGGCCAACGGGGAAACCCCCGGGCTGGGGAAAAACGCGGAAAAGGCCGGATACATGGATAAGTTTATAGGAACCGGGGGGGAGCGGCCGGTTCCCGTTAAAAAAACCCAGCTTTTGCCCCAGGAGGCCGAGGGGGTGAGCGGTTCCACCGTTACCTTTGGCGGCATTGCCCGGGCCTTATCCGCCGGGGCCGAAGAGGTTAAACTCTTGGAGGACTTAAGATGATAAAAGAATTTACCAAGGGCATCATCAAAGAAAACCCCATCTTTGTGATCATGCTGGGGCTCTGCCCCACCCTGGGGGTCTCCACCCAGGTTATCAACTCCTTAGGAATGGGGGCGGGGGTGATCTTTGTGCTCACCGGCAGCAATATCTTTATTTCCCTCCTCAAGAATTTTATTCCTGAGAATGTCCGCATCCCCGCCTACGTGGTGGTGATAGCCTCCTTTGTTACCATTGTGCAGATGGTAATGCAGGCCGCCGCCCCCTCCCTCTACGACAGCCTGGGGGTTTATGTTCCCCTCATCGTGGTCAACTGCATTATCCTGGGGCGGGCCGAGGCCTTTGCCAATAAGAATACGGTCTTAGCTTCCATTTTAGACGCCCTGGGAATGGGCTTAGGCTTTACCCTTTCCCTCCTCCTGGTTTCCCTGATCCGGGAGGTCCTGGCCGCCGGCACCATCACCCTCTTTCCCATGGGCGGCTTTGACGGGGTTATTGAAGTGCCGGGGCTGGTGAACGCTCCGGTGCGGATCATCGGCCTGGCCTCCGGCGCCCTTTTGGTGGTGGGTTACCTTAAAGCCTTGATAGATCTAAAGCAAAAGAGTCCTGAAAAAGCGGGGTGCCATTTATGAGCTATGTGGGAATCATCATAACCTTTGTTTTTATTAATAATTTTATCTTAACCCAGTTTTTGGGGCTCTGCCCCTTTATCGGGGTTTCTAAGAATGTGGAATCCGCGGTGGGCATGGGCTTTGCCGTTACCTTTGTTACCTCCTTAGCCTCCCTGGTAACCTGGATGATTCAGCATTTTATCCTGGTTCCCCTGGGTTTGGAATTTCTTCAAACCATCAGCTTTATCCTGGTGATAGCCGCCCTGGTGCAGTTGGTGGAAATGGTTATTCAAAAAATATCCCCCCCCCTCTATAAGGCCCTGGGAATTTACCTGCCCCTGATCACCACCAACTGCGCGGTGCTGGGGATTGCCCTTATTGCGGTCCGCTCAAATTATGATCCCCTGGAAAGTTTTGTGGCGGGCCTGGCGGCGGGGCTGGGATTCCTTTTGGCTATTTTCCTTATGTCCAACATCCGGGAAAAGCTGGACGGGGAGTGGATTCCCGGACCTTTCCGGGGGGTTCCCATAGCCTTCATTACCGCGGGGCTCATGGCCCTGGGGTTTATGGCTTTTGACCGGGCGCTTCTTAATAATCTGCTGGGATAAGGAAGGAAAGGCCATGCTCACGATTTTCTATTCATTTTTATCCATCGGCTTTTTGGGAATCCTCCTGGGGGTGGGCCTGGCCGCGGTAGCCCGGTTCCTGGCCCTCAAAAAGGACGAGCGGGTGTCCCAAATCGAGGCCCTCCTGCCCGGCGCCAACTGCGGCTCCTGCGGTTTTGCCGGCTGCGCCGCCTATGCGGATGCCATCATTAACGCCCAGGCGGACCCGGCCCTCTGCACCCCCGGAGGCCGGGCAGTGGCGGATCGGATTGGGGCCTTTTTAGGGGTGTCCGTTAATTATGCGGGGGAACGCAAAATCGCCCAGATCTGCTGCCGGGGCTCCCGAAAGGCCAGCGCCGTCAAGTACCGGTATCAGGGCTTGCAGGATTGCAACGCGTTAAAGCCCATTTTTAACGGCGACAAGGTCTGCTCCTTCGGCTGCCTCGGCCTGGGGAGCTGCCAAAGGGTCTGCCCCTCCGGGGCCATTGTGCGCCACCAGGAAGGCTACCTCTACGTTCTCCGGGATCTCTGCATTGCCTGCGGCCGCTGCCTCAAGGTCTGCCCCGTGGGGGTTATCCGCTGGGTCCCCTACGAGGCGGACCTCTTTGTGGCCTGCCATTCCCGGGATAAGGGGGGGGAGGTGCGGAAGTACTGCGAGGTAGGCTGTATCGGCTGCTCCATCTGTCAAAAAAAGTCCCCCCAGGGAGGGTTTGTTATCGAAAACTACCTGGCTTCAATTGATTATGAGCAAACCGGCGGCCGGGAGGAGGCCCTGGCCGCCTGCCCCAGGAAGTGCATTCTTCCCGTCGCCATAAGCGAAAAGTGAAGGCATTGAAGCCGGTTTTGACGCCGCTTCAGTTTAAGGATAATTAATGGAAAAACCCGGAGTCATAATAGGCCTGGCGGTTAGTTTGCCCTTTGGCGTAAATGGCAAAGCCTACGAGACTTTTTATCAGGAACAGTGCCGGCCCCTGCTTACCGTTTTAAGCCGCCGCCCGGTTCCCCTGGCCTTGTACCTCAGCGCCTATTATTTGGAGTGGCTGGAAAACCGGCACCCCGAGGCGGTTACGGTTTTACGGGATTTAAGCAAGTTAAAACAGGCGGAAATGCTGGGGGGGGCCTTTTATGAACCCCTCTTTCCCCTGATTCCCCTGGCTTACCGGCACGGCCACATTGAGGAAATGACCACCCTCCTAAGGCGGACCTTCAGCCGCCGGCCCCGGGGCTCCTGGCTGGGGGACGGGGTTTGGGAGCCCACCGGCCCTTCTTCCTTTAAAAATTCCGGCATCGACTATGTTTTTATCAACGACACCCACTTTAAGGCGGCGGGCCTTAAAAGCGACGATCTTACCGGCCCCTTTTTAACCGAGGATCAGGGAAAGACTCTCCTGGCCTTTCCCGTGGACAGCGAGGCCGGCCGGTACTTTCTTGATCACAGCCCCCAGGACAGCTATGCTTTTTTCTGCGGGCGTCTTAAGGCGCCGGTAAAAAAAGAGGAGGCCGGGCGGCGGCGCCTTTGTTCGGTCTTTTTTTCTACGGAGGAATGGGAACACCGGAATCTGGCGGAATGGCTGGATGGTTTTTTTGGCCTGGTGGAAGGGGGGGAAGAGTTTTTGCCGGAGCTGCCGGAAAAAAACGCCCGGCCGGAACAGCGGTACCGCAAGGTCTACCTGCCCTGTTTAATTCCCGGCCGCATGCTGCCGGACCGGAAAAGGCTCCCCAGTTCCTTTAACCCCAGGAGCCTTTTGGATATTTATCCGGAATTTAATTTTCTCTACGCCAAGCAGGTTTACGTGAGCCTCCTGGTAAGCCAGTACCGGGGGGACCGGATTCGCAAAAAAAACGCCCTCCTGGAAATCCGGAAGGCCCAGCACAATCGTTTTTACTGGTATCCTTCGGGGGAGGAGGAACACTACCGGGCTTACCGTCAGGCGGCCTATAAGTACCTCATTGCCGCGGAGGACCTGGTTCGGGAATCCGGGGTTTTTCATCCCAGCCTGTTCTCCTACGACTTTACCATGGACGGAATAAAAAGCTACCTCTACCGGGGGGAGGGGGTTAACGCGTACGTTCACCGGGAGGGGGGGCGGCTTTTTGAATTTGACTCCCTGGAGAGGCCCTGGAACTACCAGGCCGGGCATTGCCACTTTCAGCCTTTTTTTCAAAGCCTGGATTCCTTTGTCGATGGTTTTTTAACCCGCCCGGCCGCCCCGCGGGAGGGGCCTTCCCCTTCGCCGGGGAGCGCCGCCGGAGAGGGGGAAACCCTGGCGGGGGTTCTCTACAAAGAGAGAGTCCTGGATGGGGACCTTTGCCGCCTGGGGTTTGAGCTGGAAATCAAGGTTCCGGATTTAAGCGGCAAAAAACGCCCCCTCCTGATTACCAAGGATTTTGCTTTTAAAGAGGAAGGGCTTACCGTGTCCTACGGCCTTAAGAATCTTTCCGCCCAGGACCTGGAATTTAACTTTACCACGGAGCTTAATTTTTCCTTTGCCTCCCCGGCGGATAAGCTGCTCCTGGACCTGGTAAGCCGGGGGCGGGCCAGGGGGCCCGAACCTTTCAGCGAATCCACCCTTCGGGACATTAAAAGCTGCCGGATTCAGGATGAAAAAAATAAAATGGCCCTTCTTTTTTCGGTGAGTAAAAATTGCACCCTGGCGGCTTCGCTTAAAAGGGTTCCCCCCGGCGGAGGGTCCCTTCTTTTGGCCCACAGTTTTCTTTTGGGCTGGCGCAAGACGGTGGAGGCCCAAAAAACCTGGACCGTGGAGGTTAGTCTCCGGCTTGAAAAATTAACGGGAAGCGAACCGCCCCCCCGGCTTCCCTCGCCGGAGCCCCCAATTAAGATAACCACGGACAGCGCCACCCCGGCGCCATTCTCAAGTTAAGATCAACCACGGACCACACAGACCTCACGGACAGGAACGGGGAAGAAAATTTGGCAGCGAATGTCTAAATCCAAACTTTTTTTCTCAGTAGAAGAAGAGGAAAACCACCAAGGCGCTCTCCCTTCCACCCTTCACCTTTCACCCTTCACCCTCCACCTTTCTTCCCTCAGCAAGGCTTCCCCTTCGTCCCGGCTTATCTGCCCGGTGTTGACATTGGACATGATCTGCACGGCCTTATCCCGCAGCTTGTAAAAAAACAGCAGCATGAGGGTGGAGATCCCCACGCCGATAACGGGGAAAATCGAATACATAAACCATATTCCCTGTACGGCCGACTGGGGCTGTACCGGAACGATGAGGGCGCCGTTTTCGTAGTAGGAGGATTGATAATGAAAAAACCAGCCCAAAAGCCCCATGGCCACAAAACCGGAAACGGCGCTGGTCATTTTTGTGGCGAAGGTCTGAATGGAAAAGGTTGTGCCCTCGGCGCGTCTGCCGCTCTTATAGGTACCGTATTCAACGCAGTCCGCCGCGAAGAGAAACATCATAATGGTTGTGCAGGCCAGCCCTAAGCCGCGGATAAACGAAAGGGTTAAAAACACCCCAAACCGGCCGGCTTCGTAACCGGCAAAGTACATGATGAGACTTGTGGCAATGGTAAGCAGGTTGCCCGCCAGAAGAATATGAAATTTGTCAAACTTTTTGTTTAAAAGGGGCAAAACCGCGGAAACCAGGGGCGCCCCCATCAGGGTTATTAACATCACGGGCATAAACAGGGCGTCGCTTCCCAGGTTGACCCTGGTAAAATACAGGGGCAGGACCATGGTGGTATTGGTGAGGCTGGAAACAATAACGGCCCCGTAAAAAACCAATAAATAGGTGTTGGAGCGCAGATACTCAAACATGGCCTTCAGGGTAATCGGCGGGCTGGTCTGATCGATGGTTCGTTCCTGGGCGGCCCGGCTTACCGGCAGCATTAAGAAAAAGCCTATAAGGGAAAAGAGGCAGGCGGCCAGAAACCATGCCAGGGGAAGGCTGCCCGCGGCCCCGCCGACGGCATTTGTCAGGGGTATGATGGAAAACATGACGATTCCGATCCCTAAAAAACTAAAGAGCCGCCCCAGGGAAATCAGGTTGGTGCGTTCCTGTACGCTGCTTGTCATCGCCGTGGCCAGGGAAAAAATCGGCACGTCGCAGATGGTGTAAGCCATGCCCCACAGGATGTAGGCGGCGGCGCAGAGGGTTGTTTTGATTCCCAGGGACAGATGAACGGGCACGGCAAAAGTTAAGATGGTCAACACCGGCAGGATAAAGGCGGCAATGCGAAGCCAGGGCTTAAACCGCCCGCCGGGAAGGCGGCTCCGGTCCACAATGATGCCGAACATGGGATCGTTAACCGCATCCCAAAACCTGGCTATCAGGATGATAACCGCCGCCGTTCCGGCGGCAAGCCCCACGACATCAGTCCAGTAATTTTGGATGAAGTTCATGACAATGACATAGATCATGTTCTGTCCCCAAAAATACAGGGCGTAGGCCCTCCGTTCCTTTTTTGAAATTACATTAACCAAGACCGGATTTTTCATTGGACTCTCCCGCCTTTAGGGTATCATAATTTGCAAAAGGAAACCATGGGCTTAGGACCAGTCCCCCGCATAGAGAATTTCCTCTTCCAGGGTCCAACCTGTGGAACGGTAAACTTCTTCTTTTATTTTGAGGATGAGGGCGGCAATGTCCCCGGAGGACGCGTTTCCCGTATTGTAGATGATGTTGCCGTGCCGGGGCGAAACCATGGCCCCCCCCAAGCGGAGGCCCTTTAAGCCCAGCTCGTCGATGATCTTTCCCGAAGGTTTGCCCAGGGCGCGGCTGTTTTTAAAGACCGACCCGGCGCTGGGGGCGGCAAAGTGCCCCTTGGCCCGGCGGTCCGCCTCGCAGTCAAGCATCCTTTGCTTGAGGGCCTCCGGATCGGCCTCCCCTAAGCGGATAACCGCCCCCAGGATAACCGTCCCCGGACGGTCCTGAAAGGGGGAACGCTTGTAGCCAAAGCCCCCCTCCTCTCCGGCCAGGACGTTCATCTCGCCCCAGCCCTGCCGGGGATCGTAGTAATCCACCGAAAGGAGGACCTCCGACAGGGAAACCTCGTAGCACCGGGCGTTCATCCAGAGGCTTCCCCCCAGGCTGCCCGGGAGGGCGTAAAAGGCCTCCAGCCCCCCCCAGCCCCGGATTCCCGTTTCCCAGGCCAGGCGGCTTAGGTCCTGGCCGGAACCGGCATAGAGCCGCCCCGGTTCGCTCCGCCATTCCTGGAGTTCCGCCGTGTCAATCACCGCTCCCCGGATGCCCCGGTCGGAAACCAGGAGGTTGGTTCCCCGGCCCAGGAGAAAGTAGGGCAGCCCCCGGCGGTGAAGGAGGTCCACCAGGGTCAGGAGGTCCTCCCGGTCCGCAGGGAGGGCAAAGATCTCCGCCGGCCCCCCGGTTTTAAAGCTGGTATGCCCGGCCATCCCTTCGTCGTAGAGAATCCGGCCCCGGATGCGGATCTCCGGCCGGGGTTTCACTCCCCGCCTCCCCGGACAGGGCGGTTGATTTTTTCCCCGCTTTTACCTATGCTGTTCATACTTGAAAGATTACCACAAGGCCGGAAAGGCTTAAAGCCCAAAAAGCTAGGAAAGGGAGATCCGGACGCCGATGCTGCAATTTTACAACACCCTCAGCCGAAAGCTGGAAGACTTTATCCCCCTTGAACCCCTCCGCTGCGGAATCTACACCTGCGGCCCCACGGTTTACAATTACGCCCATATCGGCAATCTGCGGACCTATATTTTCGAGGACACCCTCCGCCGCACCCTGGAGTACGCCGGGTTTTCCGTCCGCCACGTGATGAACGTTACCGATGTGGGCCACCTTTCCGATGACGCCGATTCCGGGGAAGATAAAATCGAAAGGTCCGCCAGGGAGTCCGGGCGGACAGTTTGGGACCTGGCCCGGTTTTACACCGAAGCCTTTTTCCGGGACGCCGGGGAACTGAACATCCTGACGCCGGGGGTGGTCTGCCGGGCCACGGACCACATTGACGACATGATTGCCCTGATTAAGCGGCTGGAAGAAAGGGGCCTGGTTTACCTGTCCGAGGGGAATGTTTACTTTGACATTTCCCGGTTCCCCCCCTATGGCCGGCTGGCCCGGCTTGTTCCGGACTCCCTGCGTTCCGGCGCCCGGATTGCGGTGGATCAGCATAAAAAGAATCCCCAGGACTTTGTTCTCTGGTTCACCAAATCCAAATTTGAAAACCCCAGCATGCTTTGGGATTCCCCCTGGGGGCGGGGCTATCCCGGCTGGCATATTGAATGCAGCGCCATGAGCATGAAGTACCTGGGGGAAACCTTCGATATTCACTGCGGCGGGGTGGATCACATCCCGATTCACCACACCAACGAAATAGCCCAGTCCGAGGGGGCCACGGGCAAGCCCTGGGTCCGCTACTGGCTCCATGGGGAATTTCTCCTCCTCAAAAACGCCAAAATGTCGAAATCCTCAGGAACCTTTCTTACTTTGGCGGATATCAAGGCCCGGGGCTTTCACCCCCTGGATTACCGCTACTTTTGCCTTACCGCCCATTACCGGAGTCAGCTTATCTTTAGCTGGGAGGCCCTGGCCGCCGCCCGGCAGGCCCGGAAAAACCTGGAACAGCGGCTTGGCCAACTTAAAGCCCAGGCGCCGGAGGCCGGGGCAGTTCCCCCGGATTCCTTTAGCCCCGCCGCCCAGGACTTTCGGGAAAAATTTTGCCGGGACATAGGCCGGGACCTGGGGCTTCCCCAGGCTCTGGCCCGGCTTTGGGGCCTTTTAAAAGAGGCTTCCCTTTCGCCGGGGGAAAAGCTGGCCCTGGCCCTGGACATGGACCGGGTTTTCGGTCTTAATCTAAAGGCGGAGGAAGACCCCGGGGAAAAACCCCTCCCGGCGGCCGGCGAACCGGAGGCCCCCCTCATTGAGGCCCTCATTGAAAAGCGCGCCGCCGCCCGGAAGGCCGGGGATTTTGCCGCGGCGGATCAGATCCGCCGGGAACTTTTGGAGCGGGGAATCATGATCCGGGACCTTCCGGGAAAAACCCTCTGGTTTCCCGCTTCCGACGCTCCTTAAAAAAAGGTGTAACCAAAGACAGGATGAGGTTGTTTAACTATTTAAAATGGAACTAGGGCAGGAGGACGGCTTCCGGCAGATCTTTAAGGAAAACTTTCCCCTGCTGGTTCGAATCGCATATAACATAGTGAATAATGAATCGGTATGCGAAGAACTCTGTCAAGAGGCTTTTATAAAGTATCTGGGCCGGTCCTCGCCGCTGCCCAGCGCCGAGGAAACGCGATACTGGCTCATCCGGGTGGTGAAAAATATGTGTTATAACTATGTTAAACGGAAAAACCGGGAGGCCAGGGCCTACATGAGGGTTTTGAACGAACCCGCCCTTCCCGAAGAATCCGGCGAATCGGGTTTATTAAAAAAAGAAACCCATGCCCTGGTCCGGCAGGCCCTCAAAAAATTACCCCAAAAGCTGCAGCTTCCCTTAATTCTTAAGGAGTATGGCGAATTAACCTATAAAGAGATCGGCAAAATTTTAGGCATTTCCGAGGGCAACGTTAAGGTACGCATTTTTCGGGCCCGGGCTTTGCTGGAAAACCTGCTGGGCGGGGAGGAATTATATGTGTCTTGACAAGGAGATCCTTTCCACTTACCTGGACGGGGAAGTCCCCGAACCCTGGGGGGGGGAAATTGCCCGGCACATTGCCGAGTGTCCCCGGTGCGCCCAGGCCTTTGGAACTCTGCAAAGCCTTTCTTCCCGAATCCGGGAGGCGGGGCAGGGGAGGGAGATGGCGGAACTCCTGGCGGGGCAGGAAAAGTGCTACCTCCGCCTCATGGCCCGCCGGGACGGACTTCCCCGGGGGCTTCTCCTGGGGCGGCGGATCAGCCTGCCCCTCCCGGCCTTAGCCGCGGCGGCCCTGATCTGCCTCTTTATAGGGGCGGTGTTCCGGTTTCCCCGGCCCGGGGGGGCGGACCTGGCGGTGGAAACCAGGGAAGGGGCGCCCGGCTTTTTGCCCTCCGCCGAAATTCCTTTGGCCCGCCCGGCGGGGCTTCTTCCGGAGGGTACCCGGAGTTACCGCCTCCGGGGGCGCAACCTGGAGGACCTGGCGGACATCATCAAGCAGCGGGACGAGGGAATGCAGGTTTTTATTGAGCTGCCCCCGGCCTCGACTTTTAGCCGCCCCAGGGAACCCCAGTTTATCCGGGGAGAGGACTTTAAGATGGGTTCCCTCCCCGGCTCGCCCTCGGATTCCGGCGCCCCGCCCGGTGAGAATTCCGGCGCCGGGGGAAACCCCTAGGAAACGCCAATTGATAAGGCACATAAGCTGGTTTTTCATCGTTCTTTTCAGCCTAATTCCGGAGGGTTATCCGGGGTCCCGGCCTATCTTGGGGGCCCAGGAGAGTTTGCCCACCGGCCGGCTCACGGTTAGGCTTAACACCCGGGTCATTCAAATTGAAAATTTCGACCAGGTTCGGGAAATCTGGGCCCGGGAATCCGAAAAAATAACCCTTTCCGGGCAGGCTGTTTCCATTAAACTCACCGGCCGGAACATCGTCATCTTTACCCGGATCACCCCCTACTACCGGGATTCCAATACCATCCTGATCATTGCCCAGGGGGAGGTTTTTTATTCCTTTCAGGAGGAGATCAATTACTCCACCACCCTCAAAACCCTCTCGGTCAGCCCGGGGGAGAGCGTCCTTTTCTTCCCCCTGGGCCGGGAAACCCCCGGGGGCTCCTCTTCCGGGGATGCCGGGGGAAGCGCTTCCCCCTCTTCTTCCCCGGCGGCGGAGCCGGACTACTACATCGAAGTGGAAATTCTCATCCTCCCCGAGGCGGGATAAGCGGGTTCCGGAGGTAAAGGCAAAGCATGAAAAGACCGGCCAGGGCTGTCCCCGGAAAAAAGCCCCCCTTCCCCCCCCGGATTTCCCCGTCCCGGCGGCAGGGGCAAAAAAAAACGCCCCTCCGGGAGATTCTCCTCCCCTGCCTGACGGTCTTCCTCCTGGGAACCCTTCTGCTGGTTTCCTCTTTTTTTGTGGAAAAAACGCCGGTTATCACCGAGGTCCGCCCCGCGGTGGCCTCTCCGGGGGATGAGGTGGTCATCCAGGGCCGCCACTTTAAGGACAGCCGGGAAGGCGGCATGGTGAGCCTGGCGGGGGACCGGGTGATCTCCGAAGCCTACCTGGAGTGGTCGGATCGCCGGATTGTTTTCCGGGTTCCCCAAGAGGCGGCTTCGGGGATGATTCGGGTGAGCACCTCCAAGGGGCGGAGCAACGGCCTGCTCTTTACCAACCGCCGGGATATTCCGGTGATCCTCCGGGGGCCCCTGGCGCCGGGTACCCCCTATATTGAGGGTGTGGAACCCGCCCAGGGCGCCGTGGGAACCCTGGTTACCCTCCGGGGGGTCAACTTTGGCTTTACCCAGGAGCGGGGCCGGGTTTTGTGGACCCAAAAGCCCCCCGCGGGGGCGGTGAGCCGGGAGGAGGATCTCCTTATTGCCAGCTCCGAGGCCGACTATGATTACGAGTACTGGAGCGACCAGGAGATCCGGGTTTACGTTCCCGACGGCGCCTGTTCGGGAAACCTCCGGATCGAGGCGGACCGGGGCCAGAGCAACGGAAAGTTTTTTGAGGTTATGGAAGGGCCGGTGGTCAAATCCTACACCGGCGGCAAGGGTTATCAAATTACCTACGGCATCGACATCTATAACCCCAGGGGCAGTCCGGAAGGGGTTCTGGACCTCTGGGTACCCGGCCTTCCTCCGGGGCAGGAGCAGCGGCGGATAGAGAGGCTCCGGAGTCACGAGCCGGTGTGGGAGGACGGCCGGAAGATGGGCCGCTATCATTTTGAGGGGATTGCCCTCCGGGGGGACATCCGCCTTGAGTTTACCTATTGGCTGGAACGCTACGCCCTGGAAACCCAGGTTGTTCCGGGGGCTTCCTTTTCTCCCTACAACACCGGGCGGACCCTCTATACCGTTTATACCGCCCCGGACCCCCTGATCCCCAGGGAACCCGCCCTGGCCGCCCGGGCCGTGTCCCTTGCCCGCCGCCCGGCTAACCCCTACCTCAAGGCCAGGGCTCTCTACGATTTTGTCCTTCAAAGCCTGGTGATCGACCCCGCCCCCCCGGCGTTGACCCCCGCCTTGGTTTTGGAGAGGGGCCGGGGCGGGGCCTACGATTACGCCCTTCTGTTTTGCGCCCTGGCCAGGGGGGCGGGAATTCCGGCCCGCCCGGTTTCCGGCTGTCTCATTGGCACGGATAAGCGGGCGGTTAAGCACTACTGGGCGGAATTTTACCTGGAGGGCCAGGGCTGGATTCCCGTGGACCCGGCCCTGGGGGACGGCCTCCGGTTTTGGGCCTTCCCTTCCCAGGATTCCCCGGAGGAGTACTACTTTGGCGGCCTGGATGATCGGCGGATTACCTTTTCCCGGGGCTTTCAGGCCCTAAGGCCGGTTCTCTCCGGAACCGCCAGGGCCGCCGGGGTTGGCCTGCCTTTTTTGCAGTCCTTTTATGAAGAATCCCTGAGGCTGGACTATTACGACAGTTTTTGGCGGGATATTCAGATTATCGATTGGTGGTAAAGCCAATCCCAAAACCCGGTTTGTTTTCGGTAAATTTCCCTATTTTTCTTCTGTTATAAACCCGACAATTAGAATATAATAGAAAGGGCCTTTTTGTCGTTGCTGGTTGACAAAAAAGTTTGAGACTTTTTATACTTTGAATTGAGGATATATGAACAGTCCCTTACAATTATCGCTGGTTACCTACAAGAAAAATGCCTATATTATTGTCGAAGGGAAGGCCAATGCGGACTATTTTTACATAATCCGGGAAGGGAAAGTCAGAGTCAGCAAGGAAGTTCAGGTTGTTGAAGAGGAGGGGGGGAACGTGCTTAACCCCGGCGATTTTTTCGGGGTTGTCGCCACCATGTCCTCCCACAGCCACATTGAAACCGCCCAGGCCCTGACCGATGTGGTTCTCATTGCCGTTCACCGGGATCAGTATGGTCTTTTAATTGAACGGAACGCCCCGGTGGCTATGAAGATCATCATGCAATTTAGCCGCAAGATGAGGTACCTGGACGAGGCCTTAACTAAAATTACCCTCAAGAGCATCGCCGTGGCCAACTATGAGCATTTGTTTAACGTGGCGGAATACTACGCCCGGCAGAGCAAGTACAACCTGGCCTACTACGCGTATCACCAATACATTACCTGCTGCCCCGGGGGGATCAATGTCCCCATGGCCAAAGAAAGGATGGGCAAGATCAGGCCCTACGCTAATGCGGTTTACCTTAATCCCAAAAACGATGAGTTTACCCGAAAGTATCCCAAGGATACCATGGTTTTTAGCGAGAGCCAGCCGGGGAAGGAACTTTACATTATTCAAAAGGGCAGCATTAAGATTTCCAAAATCGTGAATCAAAACGAGGTGCTCCTGGCGGTGCTTAAGTCCGGGGATATTTTCGGCGAGATGTCTCTTTTGGAGAATCAGCCCCGGAGCGCCTCGGCCATTGCCAACGAGGATTCGGTGCTCATGGCGATCAACCTGGACAACTTTCAACGGATGGTCTCTTCCCAGCCTCAGATGATTGTCCGCTTAACCCAGCTTTTGTCCGAGAGGATCTGGACCCTCTACAAGCAGCTTGCCAACACCCAGCTTTCCGATCCCCTGGGCCGGCTTTACGACGCCCTCTCCATTCAACTGGAAAAACTCAGGGTGCCCATTAACTCCCAGCCCTACGTTTTTGATTTTGGCCCCGTGGATCTTCTGAACATGGTGGGGATGCCCAAGGACGAGGGGGCCCTGATCATCCGCAAGTTCTTTACCAACCCCAAGCTCAAAATCATAAATAACAGGATTCACCTCACCGACAAGGAGGAGGTGGACAAGCAGGCTAAGTACTTCCGCAAAATGGAAAAGATCGAACAGGCCCGCAAAGCCGGTTCCATGAAAAATATGTAACGATAAAACTACCAGCCCAGAATGGCGGGAAAGTAAACCTCCGCTCCTCCCCGCAAGCCCTCTCCGTCGGTGTTCCGGGTAAGGGTGATCACCAGGGAAAAGCCTGAGTCCGTCCTGATAACCCCCGCAAGCCGGCCCGGCGCCCGGAGAAGCCCCAGGAGAACCGGGGGAATGTTGCCGGTTCCCCCATGGATGATGATTGCCGAAAAAGACTGATTCCGGGGCAGAAAGGCTAAGCTCCAGTCTCCCAGCAAAGTAATCTTTTGAAGAAACTCCTCATTTCCGGGGGCGTTTAGAATTTGGGAAAGCAGTTCCCGCTGTCCGTCGTCTTCCTCCATAACCGTTACCGAACCGGCGAGGCGGCAGGCTAAAAGGGCGGCGTAACCGCAGGCCCGGCCCACCACCAAAACCTGGTCGCTCCCCTGGAGGGAAGCCGCGGAGAGAAGCCGGGCGCAGTCGGAAGGGGAGGGGAGAAAGAGGCCGCCCCCCAGGGGGAGGGGGCGGTCTTCGTAGGTCCAGGATTCCCAGCCCGGAGGAACCAGGGCCTCCCGGGGGGTTTCTCCCACCGCCCGGACTACCCCGGCGCTGATATCCGGCCGCCCGGTTAGCTGGCGGCTTAAAAGGCTGCGCGGGGAGGCTGCGCCCCCGGCGGTTTGGGGGTA
>JAISRN010000140.1 GCA_031273605.1 Spirochaetales bacterium
CAGCTCGGCGGAGGTTCTCCGCCGTATGGGCCGCCGGGGCAGCGGGGAGGTTTACGCCGCCTTCTGGGAGGAGATTCGCCAAACCCTTCCCGGGGCGGTTATTCGGACCACCCTTATGACGGGCTTTCCCGGAGAGGGCCGGCGGGATTTTAAGGCCCTCCTGGAGTTTCAGGAAAAGGCCCGGCCCGATTGGCTGGGGGCCTTTGTGTGGTCCCGGGAAGAAGGGGTTCCGGCCTGGCATTACACCGGGGGCCTGGCTTATCCCTGGCTGCAATGGAAGGGACAGCGCCGGCGGGATTTTCTGCTCCGCCGGCAGCAGGAGATCAGCCGGAGGGCCATGGAAGGGTTTGCCGGCCGGGAGCTGGAGGTTTTGGTGGAGGAGGCCGTGGAAGAGGGCCGCCTTTACCTGGGCCGGGCTTATCTCCAAGCCCCGGAGGTGGACGGCCTGACGGTTATCAAGACCGGCCGGCCCCTTGAGCCGGGGGAGTTTGTCCGGGTGAGGGTGGAAAGGGCCTCCGGCCTGGACCTGGAAGCCGCCGCCCTTTGAGCCCCTTTCAAAATCGGTTCATTCGCAGCGGGAATTCTAAATTTAACCACGGGCCTCACGGACAGCACGGACATAAAGAAGGGTGGGAGGTGAAAGAAGGGTGGAGGGTGAATCTCCCGGCCTATTCCTCTTGCCACTAACCTCTTGCCACTAACCACTAACCACTTTCCCCGTCCGTGGTTCCTGTCCGTGTCGTCCGTGGTTCTCTTCCTCCGGTGGTCCGTGGTTATCCTAATTTACGAAGGGCCGTGTTCGCAGCGGGGTTGGTTGAAAAAAATTTTCTTGGCTGTTGAGGCGGCGCCGTCCTTTCGATATACTGGGGAATCACCAGAGGAGGAATCATGTCGGATACCCAGAGTTCCAGCGCCCCGGCGGGCAATTTTATCCGGGACATCATTGATAAGGATAGGGCCGCCCTCAAGAACGGCGGCCGGGTGGTTACCCGGTTTCCCCCGGAGCCCAACGGCTACCTGCACATTGGGCACGCCAAATCCATTTGGTTAAACTTCGGCATAGCCAGGGATTACCAGGGGCGGTGCAACCTTAGGTTTGACGACACCAACCCCGCCAAGGAAGAGCAGGAGTACATCGATTCTATTGAGGAGGATGTCCGCTGGCTGGGTTACCGGTGGAGCGGCCTCTTTTTTGCCTCCGACTACTTTGAAAGGATGTACGGCTGGGCGGAGGAGATGATTCGCAAGGGCCTGGCCTACGTGGATGATCTTTCGGCGGAGGAGATCCGGGAACAGCGGGGAACCCTCACCCAGCCGGGCCGGGAGAGCCCCTTCCGGGGCCGGAGCGTCGAGGAGAACCTGGACCTTTTTAGACGGATGCGGGGGGGGGAATTTCCCGATGGGTTCCGGACCCTCCGGGCTAGGATTGACATGGCTTCCCCCAACCTCAACCTGAGGGACCCGGTGATGTACCGGATTCTCCGGGCAGAGCATCCCCGCCAGGGAAACAAATGGCTCCTTTACCCCATGTACGACTGGGCTCACGGTTTGGAGGACTCCATCGAAGGGGTTACCCATTCCATCTGTACCCTGGAGTTTGAGGATCACCGGCCCCTCTACAACTGGTTTCTGGAAAACCTGGAGGGGGTTCACCGTCCCCAGCAGATTGAATTTGCCCGGCTTAATTTGAGCTACACGGTGATGAGCAAGCGGAAGCTCTTAAAAATGGTTCAGGAGAACCTGGTGGAAGGCTGGGACGATCCCCGGATGCCCACCATCTCAGGCTTCCGCCGGAGGGGCTACACCCCCGAGGCCATCCGGGATTTTTGCGACCGCATTGGGGTAGCCAAGGTAAACAGTACCGTGGACTTTGCCCTTTTGGAACACTGCCTCCGGGAGCATCTGAATAAAACCTCCCCCAGGGTTATGGCGGTGCTGCGGCCCTTAAAGCTGATTATCGACAACTACCCCGAAGGGCAGGTGGAATGGCTGGAGGCGGAGAACAATCCCGAAGACCCCGGCGCGGGGAAGCGCTCCCTGCCTTTTAGCCGGGAGCTTTACATCGAGGCCGATGACTTTACCCTGGACCCTCCCAAAAAGTATTACCGCCTGGCCCCCGGCCGGGAGATTCGCCTAAAGCATGGGTACTACGTAACTTACCTGAATCACAAAACCAATGCCGCCGGGGAGGTTACGGAGGTTCACTGTACCTACGATCCCGCCTCCCGCGGGGGGTGGACCCAGGACGGGCGGAACGTCAAGGGCACCAGCCATTGGGTTTCCCTTCCCACCGCGGTTCCCATTACCGTCCGGCTTTACAAACATCTTTTTACCGCGGAGAATCCGGGGCAGGAAACCGGGGATTTTCTGGACGACCTGGACCCGGAATCCCTCACCGTCCTGGACCAGGCGGTGGGCGAACCCTGCCTGGCCAAGGCGCCGCCGGAGACCCGGTTTCAGTTTTTGCGGCAGGGCTACTTTGTGGCGGACCGGTACAACCGGGAAGGGGCCAAGCCGGTCTTTAACCGGACCGCCGGTTTAAAGGATTCCTGGGCCAAGACCAAGGACCGGCAGGGCGATGCCGGATAGCCCCCTTCCCCCCTACATTGAGGAATTAAACCCGGACCAGAAGGCGGCGGCCCTCCACGGGGGCGCCCCCCTTTTGATCCTCGCCGGGGCGGGGTCGGGGAAGACCCGGGTGATCACCACGAAGATCGCCTACCTGGTGGATCACGAAAACATTTCCCCCCGGTCCATCCTGGCGGTTACCTTTACCAACAAGGCCGCCGCCCAGATGCGGGAGCGGGCCCTGGCCCTGACCGGGGAGGCCGGGGATGCGATGATTAGAACCTTTCACTCCTTTGGGGCGTGGATTTTAAGACGCCATGCCGGGGCGGCGGGGCTTTCTTCCACTTTTTCAATTTACGATGACGAGGATTCCCTAAGCCTCCTTTCCCTGGCCCTTCCCGGAAGGGAGAAACCAAAACTTTCCCTCCTGGCCCGGGAGATTAGCCGGGCCAAGGATTATGCCCTGGGGCCGGAGGATGATCTGGGGGGCATCACCGGGGATCCGGAGTTTGCCGGGGCCTACCGGAGTTATGAAGAAAAATTAAGCCAGGCGGGGAATGTGGATTTTGGGGACCTGATTCTAAAGCCCTTGAAACTTTTTCGGGAACACCCGGAAATCAAAAGCCGCCTCCGCGACCGGTTTAAGGTGATCCTGGTGGACGAGTACCAGGATTCCAACGTGGCCCAGTTTGAACTTTTAAAGCAGCTTACGGGGAAGGACACCTACCTTTGCGTGGTGGGGGATGATGATCAATCCATCTACGGGTTCCGGGGGGCGGAGGTGAAAAATATTCTCACCTTTGGGGATTCCTTTCCCGGCGCCCAGGTGATCCGGCTGGAACAAAACTACCGGTCCACCGGGGAGATCTTAAAAGCCGCCGGCGCGGTGGTGGCCCATAACCGGCGCCGCCTGGGTAAAACCCTGTGGACCGCCAACCCTCCGGGGAGGAAGCCCGCCTTTTATTACTTGGCGGATCACGAGGAGGAGGCGAAATTTTGCTTGAGCCTGCTGGCGGAGGGCAACGGGGAGGGTACCGCCATTCTTTACCGGACCAACGCCCAGTCCGCCCATTTTGAAACCCTCTTTACCCGGCGGCGGGTTCCCTACCGGATCGTGGGGGCCCGGCGGTTTTATGAACGGGAGGAGGTGAAGGACGTGATTGCCTACCTCCGGTTGTTTAACAACCCCGGCGATGAGGTTTCTTTCCGGCGGATCATCAACAAACCCAAACGGGGCCTGGGGGAGCAGGGGGTGGAAAGGATTGCCGGAGCGGGGCCTCCGGGGCGTTCTCCGGCGGATTTTTGGGAGGCCGCCGGGGAGGTTCTGAAGGGGGCGGGGCCGGGGAAAGGACGGCTTTCCCCCAATGCCCGGAAGGGGCTGGAGGAATTCCTGGCCCTCCGGGAAAGCCTGGGGGAATTCCGGGAAAGGCCCCTCCAGGAATTTGTGGAGCAGCTTATCCGCCGGTCCGGCCTTCTGGAACTTTACAAAGACAGGGATTCTATTATTGCCCGGCAAAAGCAGCAGAATTTGGAACAAATGGT
>JAISRN010000174.1 GCA_031273605.1 Spirochaetales bacterium
CCCCGGCGCAGGCCCTCAGGATGCGCCGCCGGGAGCCCTTAAAAACCCAGGCCCGGTGAAAAACCTTCCCCTCCAGGATAAAGGCGCCGTAAACCGTGCCCACCGGTTTCTCCGGAGACCCTCCCCCCGGCCCGGCGATGCCGGTAACCGCGGCCAGCGCCCCGGCGGGCAGGACCCTTTCCAGCCCCCGGACCATCTCAAGGGCCGTTTGGGGGGAGACGGCGCCAAAGTTCCGGAGGGTTTCCTCCCGCACCCCCAGGAGCCGTTTTTTGGCCTCTTCGGAATACACCACCGTTGCGCCTAAAAAAAAGGCCGAAGCCCCCGGCCGCTCCACCAGCCCGGCGGAGAGCCTTCCTCCGGTGAGGGATTCGGCAAAGGCCAGGGTTAAGCCCCGGCGGAGGAGCCGATCAAAGAGGCGGTTTCCCAGGCGGCCGGGACGGGGCATATCAGGGGAGACCCGGCTTTTTCTTGTTTTCTAAGCCCAGGATTTCCAGATCCTCCTGAACCAGGAGGGAGAAGATCTCCTCTTTAGAGGCGGCCTTGAGGAGGCCCTCAATCAGGTCGCCGTTAAGGAGAATCCGGTTAAGCCGGGAGATGATCCTGAGGTGAACGGTCATGTTGGTGGAAAAGATCAGAAAAAAAAGGTAGGTGGGCTCTCCGTCCAGGGAATGAAAATCCACCCCTCCGGGGCAGCGTCCCACCACCACCACCGGCGCCGTGCCGGTAAACTCCTGGGGGTTCCGGATGTGGGGAAAGGCCACCCCCCTGCCGAGGGCCGTCGAGGCAATCCTTTCCCTTTCCAGCAGGCGGTCAAGAAAATCCCGCCCCTCCTCCATGTAACCCCCCGCTACCAGGGGCTGAATGAGCTGGAGCAGCACATTTTCCGTGGCGTCGGGTTCCAGATTTTCGATGATCAATCCGGGGGAGCACATCCGGGAAAAGGGCACCCCCTCCGGTTCGGTTTCCAGCAGCCGGGATATTTCATCCTGGGGAGGGGTATTGAGCTTGGATTTTAACCACTGGTCGATGAGACGCTTGGAAAAACGCCACTGGCTGGCCACTTTAAAGCAGGGAATCTCCCCCTTTTGCAGCATCCGGTGAATTGTTTTTTCCGCTAATTTAAGGTAAAGGGCCAGTTCGCCGAGGGTTAAAAGTTCATCCTGCCTTGATTCCGCCATACCTCTCCCGCCTTTTGGCCCCACCGGGGGCTTTTAGGACCTTTATAGTTACCTATAGTCAATTATAGTCTAACAAGGGGGAAAGTCAAGGAAAGTCAAGGAAAAGTGGGACAAAAAGAGGGCCGGCCTTGAGGGTTTGCAAATTTTTCCCCCCCATGCTAAACTCTTAAGTTAAGGGAGCAAAAATTATGATAAAAGAATCTATCGTCCAGGCCCTGAACGGCCAAGTCAACGCCGAATATTACTCGGCCTATCTCTATCTGTCCATGTCCTCCTACGCAGGGCAGGCCGGCTACCCCGGCATTGCCAACTGGCTTTTCCTTCAGGCCAAGGAAGAGTTGGACCACGGTACCCGGATTTACCGGTACATCCTGGAACGGGGCGCCGCTCCTCTCCTTACCGATGTCAAAGCTCCGGCTGTTAACTTTACCGGAATGAAGGACATCTTTGAACGGATCCTGGCCCACGAAAAGCACGTAACCGCCCTGATTGACAAGATTGCCACCCTGGTTCTGGAAGAAAAGGATCACGCCGCCTATAGCTTCATCCTCTGGTTCGTCAACGAGCAGGTGGAAGAAGAGAACTCCGCCCAGGCCATCCTCGCCAAGGTACGGCTGGTGGAAACCCATCCCGGCCTGCTTTACCGGCTGGATGACGAGCTGGGCGCCCGGAAACCCTAACAGCCGGGCCAGTGGATCATCCCCGGACCATCGAATTTGAAGAAACTCTCCGGACGGCCCTGCTTACCCTGGACGCGTACCTGGAGGATCGCTGGGGGGAAGCCTTCCCCCTGCATCCCGCCCGCCCCCCCCGGGGGCAAACCTCCGGGGGCGAAATGGACGGCCTCTTTAACGTGGGCGCCAGCTTTACCCCCGGATTTGGTTCCCGGCTGGGCCGGGGCTGGGCGGTGGACATCCACCTGGCTACCCTGGCCCAGGTCTCCCCGGAGGTCCGCCGGGCCATTCAGGAGGAGGCCCGGGTTAAGCTGGTCGAGGAGCTGGCCAGGGTTTTTCCCGGCCGGCGGCTTTTGGTGGAGGAGGACGGCGGGGCCCTCAAGATTCACGGCGACCTCTCCCTGGGCAGCCTCTAAAAACGGAAATGAACCATCCTGTTACTTTTATTCGCGGAAGGTCTTGAATTCTTTTTTGTTATTGGTTATACTGCTATGGTGGACGATGAAAAAAAGCTAACCGATCAAAAAATTATCAAATTCCTGGGTATTCTGCGAATTGAACTTGAAGACCTTGCCTACGATCTCCAAAAACTTCAGGAACTTACCCGCGCCCGGGCCGAAGAGGGGGAAATTACCCACTTTGTCCTCCTGGAAAACCTGGCCTTCATCCAGAAGGAGATCATGGGGGTTTCCAAGATCCTCCCGGCGCTGGAAAAATTTCCCCCCGGCAAGTACCAAACCCTGGACGAATTTGCCGATTACTTTTTTGATTACTGTCAAAACAACCGCACTAACGTCGATATTCCCAAATCGGTCTACGAGATGATTAAGCGGAAAATCAACAAAGTTAAACAATTTATGCAAGACTAATAACCACAGTGAGGAACAAAGATGGATGTTCAGCTTAAGGAACTAATTGAAACGATAAAAGCCGAAGGGATCAAAGAGGCCGACGCCAAGGCCCAGGAGATTCTGAGTTCCGCCGAGGCCCGCAGCCGGGAGCTTCTGGAAGCGGCCAAGGGAGAGGGGGAAAGGATTGTTGCCTCCGCCCGGTCCGAGGCGGCCCGGTTGGGGGAAGCCGGACGGGAGGCCCTAAAGCAGGCCGGCCGGGACCTGATCCTTAAATTGGAAGCCCGGATTAAGAGCTTTTTTGACGTTCTGCTGCAAAGCGAAACCGCCCAGGCCTACTCAACCCAGGTTTTGGAAAACGCCATCCTTAGCCTGGTCTCCTCCTTTCGGCCCCAGGACCTGGAGGGCAAGGTGATTGAGCTTTCCCCCGGAGATTTTGCCAAACTGGAGTCCGCCCTCCGGAGCCGCCTGGGGGACCAGCTCAAAAGCGGCCTGGAGATCAAACCCTTTAGCGGCATCGACGCGGGTTTCCGGATTGGCGAAAAGGACGGAGCGGCCTATTACAATTTTACCCACCAGGGCCTGGCGGAAATGCTTTCCCAGCTCCTCAATCCCCAGCTTTCGGCCCTCCTCAAGGAAGCGGTAAAGTGATCCTGGGGGGAAGGGTTTTGAAAAAAGTTTTTTCGGGGGGAGTTTTCTCTTGAGCCAGTACTATTATTTAACGGCGTCCCTCCCTTTGCTGCTCCCCGAGGGGGAGGTTCTTATGGATTCGCCGGCCTTTTTGGGGGCCTGCCGGGGGATCTTAAGCCCCGGTGATTACGCCCAACTGACGGCCTGCCGGCTGGTTCCGGGGGACAACCCGCCCCCCAGGGTCCACCCCCTCCTTGGCCGCTGGCTGGCCTGGGAAAAGGCCCTTAGGAATGAACTCGTCCGGGTCCGGGCGGCCCGGCTGCGGAGGGACGGGGAGCCCTTTCTCCGTCCGGGGGAAGATGGCGCCGGGGCGGCGGAGATTGTCCGGGAAGCGGCCTCCCTGCCCAACCCCCTGGAGGCGGAGTTTAAACTGGATAAGGCCCGTTGGGCCTTTCTGGATGAACTGGAAGTGGGACATATCTTTGATCTTCAAAGGATCATGGTCTATTATCTTAAGCTGCAGATCCTGGAGCGCCGGTCCCGGTTTACCCGGGAGAAAGGCGGAAGGGCCTACGGTAAACTGTATCAGGACGTGGTTAATCAAATCACCTAGTGGAGTTGTTCATGGCAGAAAATAAAGGACAAGTGGTCGGCGTTAACGGAAATATGGTTTCGGTGGAGTTGGAAGGCGCCGTTTCTCTGAACGAGGTGGGATACCTAAAAACCGGTAGCAAGAGCCTTAAATCCGAGGTTATCCGGATCAAAGGCCGCCAGGCGGAGCTTCAGGTTTTTGAAATGACCCGGGGCGTGGGAATAGGGGACGAGGTGGAATTCACCCGGGAGCTTTTGGCGGTAGAATTGGGGCCGGGTTTGCTGGGTCAGGTTTTTGACGGCCTGCAGAACCCCCTTCCCCAACTGGCCGCCCGGTGCGGCTTTTTCCTGGAACGGGGGGTTTACCTTTCCGCCCTGCCCCGGGAAAAAACCTGGGCCTTCACCCCGGTCGTCCAGCCCGGAGACCAGGTGGAGGGGGGAGACGCCCTGGGAACCGTTCCGGAGGGTATCTTTTTGCACCGGATCATGGTTCCCTTCGACATTCAGGAAAACTGCCGGGTGGTTTCCATTAAGCCTGCGGGGGATTATGCCGTGGACGAAAAGGTAGCGGTTATCGAGGACAGCCGGGGGCAGAAGCGGGAACTGACCATGAGTTTTCAGTGGCCGGTAAAGCGGGCGGTAACCTGTTACCAGGAGCGCCTCCGTCCCGATGAACCCATGGTTACCAAGCTCAGGCTTATCGACACCTTTTTCCCCGTGGCCTTGGGGGGGACCTACTGTATCCCCGGCCCCTTTGGAGCGGGAAAAACGGTGCTTCAGCAGGTTACCAGCCGGAATGCGGAAGTGGATATCGTGATCCTCGCCGCCTGCGGAGAGCGGGCCGGGGAGGTGGTGGAAACCCTCAAGGAATTTCCCGAACTCATCGACCCTCGGACGGGGAAGAGCCTGATGGAACGGACCATCATTATCTGCAACACCTCCTCCATGCCGGTGGCCGCCAGGGAGGCTTCGGTTTATACCGCCGTTACCCTGGCGGAGTACTACCGTCAGATGGGCCTCAACGTGCTTCTCCTGGCGGATTCCACCTCCCGGTGGGCCCAGGCCATGCGGGAAATGTCGGGCCGCCTGGAGGAGATCCCCGGCGAGGAAGCCTTTCCCGCCTACCTGGAATCCACCATTGCCGCTTTCTACGAGCGGGCGGGAAAGGTGCGGCTAAGGGACGGCAAAATTGGTTCGGTAACCATCGGCGGTACGGTGAGTCCCGCGGGGGGCAACTTTGAGGAGCCGGTAACCCAGGCCACCCTTAAAGTGGTGGGGGCCTTTCACGGCCTGTCCCGGGAGCGCTCCGACGCCCGCAAGTATCCCGCTATTCACCCCATGGAAAGCTGGAGCAAGTACCCCGGCGTTCTGGATGCAAAAAAAGTGGAGTACGTCCGGCAGATGATCTTCCGGGGAAACGAGGTTTCCCAGATGATGAAGGTGGTGGGCGAGGAAGGCACCAGCCTGGAGGATTACATCGTCTATCTCAAAGGGGACTTTGTGGATGACGTGTATCTTCAGCAAAACTCCTTTGACCCGGTGGACAACGCGGTAAGCAAAACCCGGCAGGAGCACATTTTTAACAACATCCTTACCATCCTTACCGCCCGGCTTAACCTGGAAAATAAGGATTCCGCCCGTACTTTCTTTGCCCAGCTCCGGCAGAAGTTTTTGGACTACAACGGCTCCCAGTGGCAGTCCGAAAAATTTACGAATTTGGAAAAAGAGATTATCGGTTCGATTAACGAGAAATACCTGGGAACCACGGAAGATTTTAATCCGGTTGGGCCTGAAGGCCCCCTGGGATAGAAAGGACAGGGAAATGCAAAAGATATACAGCAAGATTGAATCCATATCCGGAAACGTAATCAGCGTTAAAGCCTCGGGGGTACGCTACGGCGATCTGGCCCAGGTAAGCACCAAGTACGGGGTTTCCCTGGCGGAGGTTATCCGGCTCTCCGGGGAGAGCGTTTTTCTCCAGGTTTTTGCCGGGGGCCGGGGGGTCTCCACCTCCGATGAGGTCCGCTTTCTGGGGCACCCCATGCAGGTAAGCTGCAACGAGAACCTGCTGGGCCGCATCTTTTCCGGGTCCGGGCAGCCCAGGGACAAGGGCCCCGCCCTCAATGAAGACCTCATTGAAATCGGCGGCCCCTCGGTAAACCCCGCGAAGCGCATCATTCCCCGGAACATGATCCGCACGGGAATTCCCATGATCGATGTTTTTAACTCCCTGGTGGAGTCCCAAAAACTGCCCATCTTCTCCGTCTCCGGGGAGCCCTACAACCAACTGCTGGCCCGGATTGCCATGCAGGCGGAGGTGGACATGATCATCCTGGGGGGTATGGGCTTAAAGTACGACGACTACCTCTTTTTTCGGGACACCCTGGAGGAAGGGGGCGCCCTAAGCCGGGCCATTTTCTTTGTTCACACCGCCGCGGACCCCATTGTGGAGTGCATCCTGGTGCCGGATATCTGCCTGGCGGTGGCGGAACAGTTCGCCCTCAAGGGCAAGAAGGTGCTGGTTCTCCTTACGGACATGACCAACTTTGCCGACGCCAAAAAGGAGATATCCATCACCATGGAGCAGGTCCCTTCCAACCGGGGCTACCCCGGAGACCTCTACTCCGAGCTGGCCTCCCGCTACGAGAAGGCCGTCGACTTTGAAGGGGCCGGTTCCATCACCATCTTAGCGGTAACCACCATGCCGGGGGACGATGTTACCCACCCCGTGCCGGACAACACCGGTTACATCACCGAAGGCCAGTACTACCTCAAGGGCGGCCGGATCGAACCCTTCGGTTCCCTCTCCCGGCTCAAGCAGCAGGTAAACGGCAAAACCAGGGAGGACCACCGGGCCCTCATGGACGGCATGATCAAACTCTACGCGGCCTACCTGGAATCCGTGGAAAAAAAGTCCATGGGTTTTCAGATGTCCGAATGGGACAGCAAGCTCCTGAAATACGGGGCCCTCTTTGAGAGCCAAATGATGGACCTTTCGGTCAACATTCCCCTGGAAGCCGCCCTGGATAAGGGCTGGGAGATCCTAAGCGCCAGCTTCTCCCGGGAAGAAACGGGGCTGCGGACGGAGCTTCTCAACAAATTCTGGCCCAAGAACCGGGAGAGCGCCTAGGCCATGGCCAAGATCAAGCTCACCAAGAACGAGCAGAAAAAACAAAAGGACGCCCTCAAGCGGTTCCAGCGTTACCTGCCCACCCTGATGCTGAAAAAGCAGCAGCTTCAGTTGGTGATCCGCCAGGTCGAGCAGAAGGTTGTGGAAAAGGAGGCCGAAATTGCCTCGATGGAGGGGCGGCTTTCCGAGTGGATAGGGGTTTTTGGTGAAACCGAAGCCTGGGAGTCCCAGGGGGGAGACAGTCCCTTTTCCGGAGACGCCCTGGGCAGCCTTATCCGCATTAAAAATCTCCGCCGGGGCCGGGGAAACATTGCCGGGGTGGATATTCCGGTTTTTGACGGCCTGGACTACGAACCGGTGGATTACGATCTCTTTCTTTCCCCCCTCTGGGTGGATCAGGCCCTGGTTTTGCTTAAGGAGGCGGCCGCCCTGAATGCGGAAATTGCGGTTCTCCGGGAGCAGAAGGACCTCCTGGGCCGGGAACTCAAGGTAACGACCCAGCGGGTCAACCTTTTTGAAAAGGTTAAGATTCCCGAAACCAGGGAGAGTATCCGCAAGATTGGAATTTACCTGGGGGATCAGCAGACCGCGGCGGTGGTCCGGGGAAAGATGGCCAAGAGCAAAGTGGTAAAGGTGTCCTAGCATGATCGTTCCTATGAAGAAGGTATCCCTGGTAATGCTGGATACCCAAAAAGAAACCGCCCTTAAGGCCCTGCGAAAGGCCGGGTTGGTTCACATTACCGGGTTGGCCCCTTCGGGGGATCAACTGGCCGCCCTGGAAACCCAGCGGGCCCTGGTGGAAAAGTGCCTCTTTGCCCTGCCCCCCCAAGGCAAGGGCGGGCCGGCCCCGGCTCTGCCGAAGGGCAAACCGGACCGGGAGACCCTGCTTAAACTCTGCGGCGAGATTGAGGCCCTCACGGCCCGGCTTGCCGCCCTGAGGGATGAGAACCAGGGCCTTTTGAAGGAGGAGGAGCGGATCGGCTTTCTGGGGGATTTTGATCCCCAGGACCTCAAGACCCTGGAAGAACGGGGAATCTCCCTCAGGCTTTACGCCCTGTCCAAAGACGAACTGGCCCGGCTCTCCGCGGCCCCTCCGGACCCCCGGGTTTTTGTTCTTTCCCGGACCAAGACCGGGGGCGCCGCGGCGGTGGTTCTTAAGCCCGGCGAAGGAACGGAAACCCTCTTGGAGGGCCTCTTTAATAAGCCGCCCCTGGAACCCCCCCTTCACTCCCTGTCTGTCCTGCAGCATAAATTTAGGGCCAACCAGGCAAGTCAGGCATTGGCGCAGGCTAAACTGGGGGAGTACGGCGCTTTTGCCCCGGCGTTAAAAGAAGGGCTTGCCCTTTTGGCCGGGGAAATTGAATTTGAAAAGGTCCGCTCCGGCGCCGGGCAGGAGGAGACCCTGGCCTACCTCACCGGCTGGTGTCCCCTTCCCGGCCTTAAGGACCTCAAGGCCAGGGCCGCGGAAAATAGTTGGGCCCTCCTGGTTCAGGACCCGGAGGGGGAGGACGAACCCCCCAGCCTGGTTCAGAACAACCGGCTTGTCCGGATCATTGCTCCGGTTTTTACCTTCCTGGGGGTGGTTCCGGGCTACCGGGAATATGACATTAGCCGGTGGTTTCTCCTCTTTTTATCGGTGTTTACCGCCATGATCATCGGCGACGGGGGCTACGGCCTGCTCTTCCTGGGGGTCTGCATTATCGTCCGGATCAAAACGAAAAAGACGCCGGACTTTCTGCGCCTGGCCTTTCTCGTTTCCTTCCTCACCATAGCCTGGGGTTCCATCACCGGCACATGGTTTGGTTCGGCGGAAATTGCCGCCCTTCCCTTTTTTAAGGCTTTGCAAATTCCGGCCATCTCAAACGCCAATCCCCTCAGTCAGAAAAACATGATGATGCTCTGCTTCGTGATTGCCCTGATTCACCTTTTTCTGGCCCACCTTAAAAACATCATCCGGTACCGGTCCAGCCTCCGGGCCCTGGCGGACCTGGGAACCATGAGCATGATCTGGGGTTTCTTTAACCTTGTCCTTTTTCTGGTGATTGATCCCCAGAGCTTTCCCGTGCAGCCCGCTTCGATTTATTTTATCGCCGGCGGTTTTGCGGCGGTGGTCCTCTTTGGTCAGCAGGAAAGGGGGCAGTCCTTCCTGCGGGGGGCCTTGAAAGGAGTGGCGGGGCTGTTCCAGACTTTTCTGGGCAGCATTTCCAACTTTTCCGACATCATTTCCTACATCCGCCTTTTTGCGGTGGGATTGGCCACCTTAGCTATTTCCGAGAGCTTTAATACCATGGCCCTGGGGATTCCCGGTTTCTTCGGAATCATCGCCATGGTGTTGATCCTGCTTTTTGGCCACGGACTCAACATTATCATGGCCCTCCTCAGCGTGGTGGTTCACGGAGTGCGGCTTAATCTTTTGGAATTTTCGGGACACCTCGGCATGGAGTGGACCGGAGTTGAATATGCGCCTTTTAAAGAAAGGGAATTTGCCGCCCCTTCGCCGGAGGAGTCCGGCGGGGGAGGGGGGCGGGTTCCGGTTTCCCCAGGCGAAGAAAACATCAAAACTCAAAAGGAGTAAAGAATTATGGATATTGGATTTTTAGGTCTGGCCGCCGTCCTCGGTCTGGCCGCTACCGGCTCCGCCCTGGGTGTTGGTACCGCGGGGCAGGCCGCTGTCGGGGCCTGGAAAAAGTGTTACGCCCAGAATAAACCCGTCCCCTTTATGCTTATCGCCTTTGTGGGGGCGCCCCTGACCCAGACAATTTACGGTTTTATCCTGATGAATGTGATGCGGGGCTCTTCGGCGCCCCTGTGGACCCGCCTGGGGGCCGGGATCTTCGGCGGCCTGGCCATCGGTTTTTCCGCGTGGTACCAGGGAAAGGTTTCCGCCGCCGCTTCGGACGCCCTGGCGGAAACGGGAAAGGGTACGAGCAACTACCTTTTAGCCATTGGGCTGGTAGAGACCATCGCCCTTTTCGTCATGGTCTTTTTAATGATCAACCTCTAGGTTTCCCAAAGGCTTTCCCTTTCCCGGCAACCCCCTGTTAAGGAAGGCTGGGGAAGGGGCTTTTTTTTGACGGGAAACTGCCGATACTAGGGCCATGAAGCAAGATCCGGGGCAAGAGCCGGGGGCCGGGCAAACCGGAAAGGCCCCCCTCCGGCGGAAAACCCGGCCGGTTAAGGCGGGCCCCCTGATTATCGGCGGCGGCTTTCCCATAAGCCTGCAAACCATGGCTAAGAAACCCCTTCATCGCACGGGAATCCCCGCCGCCCTGGCGGAGCTTGAGGAATTGTCCCGGCTGGGCTGCGGGCTTTGCCGTTTTTCCGTTCCCACCGAGACGGAGGCCGAACTTTTTGTTAAACTCTGCGAGCAAAGCCCCATGCCCCTGGCGGCGGATATTCACTTTGATCACCGGCTGGCTTTAAAATGTCTGGAGGGCCGGGCGGCCAAGATTCGGATTAACCCCGGCAACATCGGCCCCCGGTGGAAGGTGGCGGAGGTGGCTGCCGCGGCGGCGGATAAGGGGGCGGCCATCCGGGTGGGGATTAACGCCGGCTCCCTTCCGACGGCCCTGCGCCGGGAACCGGACAAGGCGGGGGCCATGGTCCGGGCCGCCCTGGAGGAATTGAACACCCTGGAGTCCCTGGGGTTTAGGGGGATCGTCTTTTCCCTCAAGGCTTCGGACCCGGACATCACGGTGGCGGCCTGCCGGGACTTTGCCGGGCTTTGCGATTATCCCCTGCATCTGGGGGTTACCGAAGCCGGCGGCCTGGTTCCCGGCCTGGTAAAAAGCTCCCTTGCCCTTTACCGCCTTTTAAGCCGGGGCATAGGGGACACCCTCCGGGTTTCCCTATGCGATTCCCCGGCCCTGGAAGTTCAGGCGGGGGCGGAGATTCTCAAAACCATCGGCCTCCGGGAGGGGTTGAATGTGATCTCCTGCCCCCGGTGCGGCCGCTCTTGCTTTGACGAGGATTGGCGGTTCCTGGAAAAGGCCGCCGCCTACTGCGCCACCCTGAATAAGAAGGGGGTTGTCGCGGTGATGGGCTGCCCGGTAAACGGCCCGGAGGAGGCCCGGCATGCCGACCTGGGAATCACCGGCGCCGCCGGGGAGGTTCATATTTACCGCCGGGGCCGCCTAAAAACCAAAACCTCCCCGGAAAAAGCCTGGGAGGTTTTTAAGCGGGAGTTGGATGAATTATGAGGAAACAGCCCCGGCGGTTTAAGGGTCCGGCAATCTGGGCGGCCCTGTGCTTTCTGGCCCCCTGCCTGCTGCCGGCCCAGGACGCTTCCCCGGCGCCCCCCCTGTGGCTTAGGCTGGAGGAGGCCAAGCAGGCCCTCCGGGACCGGCAGTTGGGCGAGGCGGTTTACATCTACCGGGACATCCTCTCCCGGGCGGAAAAACGGGGAGAGACGGTTCCGGAGGCGGAAATGGGCCTGGGGATCATCTTTAAAGAAGAGGGGGAACTGGAACTGGCCCGGCTTCAGTTTCTCTCGGCCTGGGAACACGCCGGGCAGCTTTACGTTCCGGATGACCGGTATACGATCCTCTATCATTTGGCGGATATCTACAGCCTTACCTATCAGTTTAGGGAATATGAAAAAGTTTTATTACAGATCATTGCCCTGGGAACAGGTACCGAAAACAGCCTGAACCCGGAGATCGTCGCTTACCATGAGGCCATGTACTTAGGGCTTCTCCGCAACGGACCGGACAGGGTTTTTGTTCTTTACCGCCGTAATTTAGAGAACATTCAAAACGCGTGTTCCGCCCTGGGGCTTTACTATTACCGGACAGGCTACTACCGGGAGTCCCTGCGGAATCTCATTGCCGCCGCGGTGAGTACCGTTACCGTGGCGGTGGAATTTAAGAGGCAGGAGGTTTTTGATTACGAGTTTACCACCCTGTCCGCTTTTATCCTTCAGTGCCGCCGGGACCCCGGTTTGGCGGCCTACCTGGGGGAAAGCCGCTTTTATGAAAACATTTACTACCTTGGGGCGGCCCTCTTTGCCCTGGGGGAAGTTTCCCGGGCCCGGGAGACCTGGGATAGCCTTGCCTCCGCCCTGGATTTTGGGGACCCCCTCCGGGACCGGACCCTGGGCCAGCTTAACAGCCCCTACGTGGAGCCCCTGCTGCGAACCCGGGAGTGAACAACCCGGCTGACAACCCGGCCGGGCCTTCTTGAAAAAAACCTTAAAAACCCCTATGCTTTCCCCCAATGAAGAAATTAATCATCAAGGGCGCCCGGGAACATAACTTAAAAAATATCGATCTGGAACTTCCCAGGGATAAACTTGTGGTTATCTCCGGGCTCTCCGGCAGCGGCAAGTCTTCTTTGGCTTTTGACACCATCTACGCCGAAGGCCAAAGGCGCTATGTGGAGTCCCTCTCCGCCTATGCCCGGCAGTTTCTTGGCCGGATGGAAAAACCCGATGTGGATTATATTGAGGGCCTGTCCCCGGCCATCTCCATCGAACAAAAAACAACCCACCGTAATCCCCGCTCCACCGTGGGAACGGTAACCGAAATTTTTGATTACTACCGGCTCCTCTACGCCAGGATTGGGATTCCCCACTGCCCTAAATGCGGGCGGGAAGTTCACGAGCAGTCGGTGGATCAGATCATCGACACCATCTTAGCCTATCCCCCGGAAACCCGGATTTCCCTCCTGGCCCCGGTGGTCCGGGAGAAGAAGGGGGAGCATGAAAAAATAATTGAGGACGCCCGCAAGGCCGGGTTTGTCCGGATTCGGCTGGACAAGGAGCTTAGGAGTCTGGACGAAGAGTTTAAGCTGGATAAGAAAAAAAAACACAGCCTGGAGATCCTGGTGGACCGGCTAAAGATAGCCGGGGACATCCGCCGGCGGCTTTCGGATTCCGTGGAGACCGCCCTGGAAGTGGGGGAGGGGCAGATGATCTGCCTTATCCAGGATCCTCCGGAAAGCTCCGGGGAAGCTCCGCCGGGAGAGGGGGGAGCCTCCCGGCAGGAATTTTTTTCCCAAAAAAATTCCTGTTCCCATTGCAGTTACAGCCTTCCGGAATTGCAGCCCCGGCTCTTTTCTTTCAACAACCCCCAAGGGGCCTGCCCGGAGTGCACCGGCCTGGGGATGACCCTGGAATTTGATCCCGCCCTTATCTGTCCGGATCCGGGGCTCTCCATTAACGGGGGGGGCATCCTGACCCACAACCCCGCCGCCGCGTGGAACCGCAGCCTTTTTGAATCCCTGTCCAGGCATTTTAAGTTTAGCCTGGACACCCCTCTGGAAGAACTCAGCCCCGAGTTAAGGTCCATCCTTTTTTACGGCAGCGACGAGAAGATAAAAATAAAATATGAAAACCGGGATAAAACCGGGCGCTACGAGTACTCAAGCCGCTTTTCCGGCCTGGTGGAGGAGCTCCGGCGCCGCTATCTGGATTCCTCCTCCCAGGGAATCAAGGAGTGGCTGGAGCAGTACATGACCCAGCGGCCCTGCTCCGTCTGCGGGGGCAAAAGGTTAAGGCCGGAGGTACTGGGGGTAACCATCGGGGATAAGAATATCCATGAGCTTTGCTGCCTTTCGGTGGAACAGTCCCTGCAGTTTTTTGAGGATCTTAACCTGGGGAACACCGAAAAGGTTATCGCCGCCCAAATTTTAAAGGAAATCCGGGCCCGCCTTAGCTTTATGAAAAACGTGGGATTAAATTACCTCACCCTGGAACGAAGGGCAGCCACCCTTTCCGGCGGAGAGGCCCAGCGGATCCGCCTTGCCACCCAGATAGGTTCTTCCCTGGTGGGGGTGCTTTACATTTTAGATGAACCTTCTATCGGTTTACATCAGCGGGATAATGAAAGATTAATTGCTACCCTAAAAGAGCTGCGGGATATGGGGAACACCCTGATTGTGGTGGAACATGACGAGCAAACCCTCCGGGCCGCCGACTACATTGTGGACATGGGCCCCGGAGCGGGGGAGCACGGCGGCCGGGTCTGCGCGGAGGGCCCCTTAAGCCGGATTCTCAAAAATCCCGACAGCCTGACGGGGCTTTATTTATCAGGAAAGAAAAAGATTCCCCCCCGGACCGAAAGGCGGCAGGGTTCAGGGGAGGAAATCCGGATTATCGGCGCCCGGGAGCATAACCTGAAAAATCTGGACATAAGCTTTCCCCTGGGAAAGTTTATTGCCATTACCGGGGTTTCCGGTTCGGGAAAGTCCACCCTTTTGGAAGACATTCTTTACCCGGCCCTTTACAACCGCATCAACAAAGCCCACTTGCCGGAGGGCCGGTACCGCAGCCTTAAAGGGGCCGAACACATTGACAAAATCATTAACATCGACCAAAGCCCCATTGGCCGAACCCCCCGATCCAACCCGGCCACCTATGTGGGGCTCTTTACTCCCATCCGGGACCTTTTCGCCTCCCTTCCCGAGGCCAAGGCCAGGGGGTATAAGCCCGGACGGTTTTCCTTTAATGTCGCCGGAGGGCGCTGCGAACACTGCGAAGGGGCGGGCACCATCTGTATTGAGATGCACTTTCTTCCCGATGTTTACATTACCTGCGAGGTCTGCGGGGGAAGGCGTTTTAACCGGGACACCCTGGACATTCGTTACAAGGGCAAGAACATAGCCGACGTTCTGGAGATGACGGTGGAAGAGGGCTGCGCTTTTTTTAAGGCCATTCCGGCGGTCCGGCACAAGCTGGAAACCCTTCTGTCCGTGGGGCTGGGTTACATTTCCCTGGGGCAGTCGGCTTTGTCCCTTTCCGGCGGGGAGGCCCAGCGGGTTAAGCTGTCCCTGGAGCTTTCCCGCAAAACCACGGGGCGTACTTTTTATATCCTGGACGAGCCTACCACGGGGCTGCATTTTGAGGACGTTAAAAAATTACTGGAGGTTCTTCATCTCCTGGTGGATAAGGGGAATACGGTGGTTTTGATTGAGCACAATATGGAGGTGATCAGGCAGGCGGATCATATCATTGACCTGGGTCCGGAAGGCGGCCCGGAGGGAGGGCAGATCATTGCCTCCGGGGTTCCCGAAGAGGTGGCCCGGAATTCCCTGTCCCACACGGGCCGGTATTTGCAGATGGCAGGACTGTGAACCTGGGATTCCCCCGGTTTTTTGGGGGGGCGCTGTTGGTTGTTCTCCTCTCCGCCCTTCCCCTGGACGCCCAGGCCCCGCTGCCGGCGGAGGACCTCCCCGAAGCCGCCTCCGGGGCCCCTCCGCCCCTTTCCGGAACGGAGGAGGCCGCCGCCGAGTCCCCCGCGCCCCGGAGGCCCGGGGAACTTCCCCAGGGGGAAGAATGGGATTTTTACCTCCGCCTCCTTCCTACGGTCATTGCCCAGACGGAAGGGCCGGAACTGCGGACCTGGTGCCTCCGCCTGGGGCTGGAAGGGGAGGGGGATGAGCCGGCCCTGCGGACCCGCCTTCTTGACTACTACGGAGTCCGGCTTCCCGAAGGAGAGGCCCCCGGAGGGAATCCCCTAACCATCGAAAACTCAGGCATCCTAGAGTACTTAACCGGCGAGGGGGATGACAGGATCATCCGGTTTGCCGGAGAGGTTCTGCTTTTGTTCCGCCAGGAAGACGGCGCCCAGCATACCATCCGGGCGGATATGCTTATCTTTAACCGGGAGCAAAAGATCCTCTCCGCCTACGGGCATGTGCAGTATGAATTACTAAAGGAAGGGGAGGCTTCCCCGGAGATTTTTTCCGGCAACAGCCTGGTCTTTAATGTGGAAACCTGGGAAGGGCTTTTTTTTCAGGGCTCTTCCCAGCGGGAAACCGGGGAGGGGGAAAAGGCCGTCCGGTTCCTCTACTCCGGGGACGTGATTTACCGCTCCCCCAACGATACGGTTATTTTAGATGACGGGGTGATCACCACCTGCGACGAGGATGATCCCCACCTGCAGATCCGGGCCAGCCGAATTTGGGTGCTGGGCCCGGAGGAGTGGGCTCTGTTAAACGCCCGGTTTTACGTGGGCCGGATTCCCCTGTTTTACCTTCCCGCCTATTTAAAAAACGGCGATCCCCTTTTCTTTAATCCCGTTATCGGCTTTGCCGCGGATCGGGGATACTTTCTTCAAACCACCACCTATCTTCTGGGCAAGAAACCCAAGGAGGAGGGGGATGAGGATGTGATTAATTTTATGCAGATTGCCGGGGAGGAAAGTTCCGAGCGGGTGATCCGGGGGCTCTTTTTAGCCAGGGCCGAGGGGGAGGAGGAGTATAACCAGGCCCGGCGGGATTATGCGGAGGCCACGGAATCCCACATTAAACTAATGGCGGATGTCTACAGCTACCTGGGAGCCGCCCTGGGCGTTACAGGCAAGCTCTCCCGGCTAGGCCCCCTGGAAAGCCTTAATTTTTATTTCAGCCTGGGCAGGAGCCGCCAGCTAAGTTATGCTTCCGGTTTGTACAGCCCCTTTCACCGGAATGCCGCCGGGATTTACGAGAGCCATTGGGAGAACTCCTATTTTTTTGGTACCGAGGTTCCCTTCCGGTTCGGCTTTAATCTGGAGGCTAAATTGGGGCTTAAGGGTTTGTCTTTTAACCTGACCCTGCCTTTTTACTCCGATCCCTACTACCTGGTGGATTTTGACGACCGCCAGGAGAATTTTAAATTTGATCAGATCCTGGGAACCGGGGATACCCTCTCCACCTTAAGAAGATCCGGATCGGTAAACCGCCTTAGGTCCCGGGAGTGGGTCTTTAACCTCTCCTGGTCTCCCAGCTTTACGGCCCTTAGACCCTATCTGACCACCTTCAGGCTAAACCGGTTCGACAATAAATTCAGCTGGTCGGAAAGGTCCATCAGTCCCCTTCCCCAAAACTCAAGCATTGACGCTTTCTTTTACCCGGCCTCCCTGACCTACCTGGACCATTCCTTTGCCCTGGGGGGAACCCTTTTTTCCTATACCCGGTCCGTTCCGGCCTCCTCCGGAGCCGAAAGCTCCCCTGAGCCGGGGGGCTCTCCGGAAGGGGAGGCCGGTTTAATTCCCCCCTGGCAGAACCGGAGCCCCCAGGAAAGCCCCGAAGGGGAGTCGGGGGATTTTCTTCCTCCCCGGGGCAGACAGGGGGGGGGGATCAACCTTAATCAAAATAAACCGGGACGAATTTTTTATCATGAACTTGTCTGGACCTTAAACCCCGAGGGAAATATCTACAGCGTTTTTGACAACGCGTCCTGGCGGCTTCCCCAGGACATGAACAACGATCTGGAATATCAGATTCTGCGCTGGAACGGCGCCGGCGCCCTCACCTATAATCTCGATCTCATGGACGGCTGGTTTACCCTGAGCAACAAAATAGACGCATCGGGCAGGTATAACCGGTATTTTGACAGGGGAACCCAGGTTACCGACACGGTTTGGCAGAGGTATCTGGAACAGGCCGATATTTTGAATCAGCTTAGAATTTCCGACGGCATAACCCTGGGATTGCGGCCCTTCAGGAAGGACTCCTTTTTTGGAAACTCGACCTTAAGCTATAACCTGTCGGGCTACTTGTACAGGCTTCAGTACGATTACACGGCCCGGCAGCTTGAGGACATTTCTCCGGCATGGAGCCGGACGGGCCTCACCGCCAACCGGGGGCAGGCGGCCCTGCGGTTTTTGCTTTTTTCCAGGGAGCAGTCCCTCAATTTAACCGTGGACCTTCCGCCCCTGGCGGCCTCCTATTCCGGGGTGCTTTCCTTAAACACCGGACCCTTAAGCTCCTATTTTTCCCAAAGCCTTAAAGAACAAAGCGACGGCGCTTTTCAGTGGTCTTCCTTCTATGTCCGGGAAAACCTGTCTTTGAACGGGTTTTCCCTGGCCCAGGAATTGTATTACCGGTGGGATGAGGACAGCCTGGAACGGAGCGTTACTTCCTATACCTTAAAGAGCGCCGATAGCCGGTTTAGTTTTTCAGGAAGCCTGTCCTATGATTTTTTTAAAAATACCGCGGAAACCGGAAGCCTTACCCTCCGCTATGGCCCCTTGGACATGAGTTTTGTGATGCGGAACACCATTCCCTATGAGTACGCCCCGGGAACCGGCTGGCAGTCTTCGGGGGTTCAAACCCGTTTTATTCCGGATTCCCTAAAAATTCATCTGGTTTATCCCTTCGCCCCCCTGCCGCTTTGGAAAAACCGGATTGTTCTTAAAGGGGAACTGCGTTCAGCCTGGGATTGGAATCTTATTCAGTTTACATCCAGCCCCTTTTCCATTGATTTTCAGTTAAGTTTGAATATCTATCAATTTATTGATCTACAGTTTACGGCCCACTCCCAAAACCAGGCCACCTTCCGCTACTTTGCCCCCCTGGCCAGGAGGGTGGGGGTGGAACCCTTAAATGTTTTTACCGATCTTGCCAAATCTTTTAATTTTTTTAACCGCCAGGACCGCCTTGAATCCAACTTTAACCTGTCCTCCATAAATATTTCCCTGGTTCACGATCTTCACGACTGGGACCTGACCCTTGAGTATAAGGGGTATCCGGAGCTGGATACTTCCCAATCGGTATATGCCTACCGGTGGCGGACCACCTTTTCTATTTTTGTCCAGTGGAAGGCCTGGCGCAAACTGGAGGCCCGGGCGGAGATGGAAAATGATGTCTGGAAACTGTAACCTGCGGCGTGTTGACTATTCGGGGCGGGGGTTGTAAAATTAAGGGATATTGAGCAAATTCTAAAACCCGGTTGGTTTTGGATTGGCTTTTGTTTTATAAGGGGGGAAGCGCTGGGTAGTTCTTTTGCGCTGATTTTAGAGGATCCCAAAATCCTTTCTGATCTCTGCGGGGCTCAAGATGAAAATATCAAGGCCCTGGAAAAAATCCTGGAGGTTCCTATTTACATCCGGGGGAACCAAATTACCCTGGATTCCCAGGATGAGGAAACCCGGCGGCATTTTAAGGTTCTTATGGAACTTCTGGCGGACCAGGCTGAGGGGGGGTGCAGCCTTACCCCGGATACGATCCGGGTTTTTCATGATTCCCTAAAAGACCCTGAATCCGGAGCCGCGGAGAGGATAAAAAGCGCCTACATTCAAATTCCTTCGGGGCCCAGGATAAAGCCCCGGACC
This sequence comes from Spirochaetales bacterium, assembly GCA_031273605.1. Classification (GTDB taxonomy): domain Bacteria; phylum Spirochaetota; class Spirochaetia; order UBA9216; family UBA9216; genus JAISRN01. The sequence continues at coordinate 19,084 of JAISRN010000174.1, forward strand.
TACCCCCAGGCGGCCTATATTCAGGGCATGAAAAGCCGGGAACTGGTTTTTTCCATTGGTCCGGGGGGAACGGGAAAAACCTTTTTGGCGGTGGCCCATGCCCTGCAGGAAATTCTGGAAAAGCGCAAGAAAAAGCTCGTCCTTACCCGTCCGGTGGTGGAAGCCGGGGAAAATCTGGGTTTTTTGCCGGGGGACCTCTCTCAAAAACTTAACCCCTACCTGCGGCCCCTTTATGACGCCATGGACAGGCTTATTCCGGCCGAGATGATTCAAAGGATGGAAGAAAACCGGGTGATTGAGCTTGCGCCCCTGGCCTATATGAGGGGGCGGAGTCTGGAGAACGCGTACATTATTCTGGATGAAGCCCAGAACACCACCCGCGAGCAAATGAAGATGTTCCTTACCCGCATGGGCGAGGGATCCCGCATGGTTGTTACCGGAGACATTACTCAGATAGACCTTCCCGACAAAAGCCACTCCGGGCTTGTTCAGGTCCGGGACCTTTTAAAGCCCCTGGATGAAATCGGGTTTTATTATTTTACGAGTAAGGATGTTATCCGGCATCCCTTGGTGAGAAAAATAATCGAAATTTATGAAAAAAATAAGTAGCCGTTTTTTAACCCAAATCCGGTCTTCCCTAAAGTTTCTGCATGATTACTGGATGAAAGACCGGACCAAAAACCTATTGGTTTTTTTTGCCTTCCTTGGGGCAACGCTGATCTTTTTCTTTTCCCAGGAACCCTCCGGTTTTAGGCGGTTTTCCCTTTCGGATTTTAAACTGGGCCGCCCCGCGCCGGAGGACGTGATCCTGGATCGGGACATTGTCTATACCGACGAAGAGGCCACCTCTATCAAGCGGGAAGCGGAAACCCAGCTTGCCTCTGCGGTGTTTGAATTCCAGTCCCAGATAAGCCGAAGAACTTTGGAGCAGTACTACCTGCTGTCCAATAATTTTCCCTCGTCCAACTTAAACCCCCGGGCCTTATTTCTGCGCTTTCAAACCTTTCTTCCGGGCAAGTTTACCCTGGACCAGTGGGAAATACTGTCCGGCTACGGGGGTGAAATTATCGAAATCATCAAGGCCGGAGAGAATCTTCTCACCGGGTTTTTGTCCGAAGGGGTTTTTGAGTCCGGGGCCCTGGGGCCGGATACCGAGATTACCGGGGTGGATCTGCGTTACCCGGAAGGCAAGCCGGAGTTCAGGCATCTGGAAGCGCCGGATATTCTTACCCTGGACAATTATCCCCAAAAAATTCAAGAAATGATCGAAAGGGGATCCCTCGCGCCGGACTGGCTGATTCCCCTCAATGTTCTTATGGGGGCCTTTCTTACGGTAAACGTAACCTTTGACAGGGAGAACACCGAAAAGTACAGGCAGGCCGCCCGGGATAAGGTGCAGCCGGTTACCCGGATCATGGTGGCGGGAGAGCGGATCATTCAAGAAGGAAGCATCATTAATGCCGAGGATTTAAAGAAACTTAAAATTTTGGGAAACTACAATTTAACCACGGGGAACAGCGCCTTTGTGGGGAGTTTGTTATTTTTTGTTCTGCTTTTTTTTACCACCCTGATTTTTTTCAGCTCCCCCCTGACCAGCCCGTCTCCGGAACGCTCCCAGGTGGTGCTGATTATTGCGCTTTTTTTGATTTATTACACGGTTTATATGCTGCTGGTTAGGCTTTCGGGAACGGCTTCCGTTTTTCCTTTAAGCGCCTTTCTTCCCGTGGCCGCGATTACCATGATTCTAACCATCCTCACAAAACCACAGATCGGGCTTTTTACCGGAATCCTCTTTGCCCTGGGCCATTTTTTTCAGATTCGTATGGAGCCCTATGCCTTTTTGTTTGTGCTTTTCTCAGGCTTTATCGGAACCATTGCCGTGGTGGACACCCGGAAAAAGGGTTATTTGATCCGGGCCACTGTAATTGTGGCCCTGTTCAACGCGGCGCTTCTGCTTACCCTGGCCTTTCTTAGGGGGCTTACCTTTACCCAGTCTTTGGGGATGTTTGCCCTGGGGCTTGGCAACGGTCTTGCCTCCGGCGTGCTGGCCACCGGCTTTCTGCCCTTTATTGAGCATATCTTTAATACCGCCACTCCCAACCGGCTTATGGAAATATCGGATTTAAATAATTCCCTGTTTCGCCGCATGCTTCTTCAAGCCCCCGGCACTTACAGCCACAGCCTGGCGGTGGCTAATTTAGCCGAGGCCGCGGCGCTGGCCATCGGAGCGGACGCCCTTTTGGTGCGGGCCGGGGCGCTTTACCATGACATCGGCAAGCTCGAACAGCCGGAATACTTTGTGGAAAATCAAACCGCCGTTAATAAGCATGATTACCTAAAGGCTTCTTTGTCCGCTTCCATTATTAAGAGTCACCTAAAGCTGGGAATTGAGAAGTGCCGGGAACTGGGCCTGCCCCAGAAGGTAATCGACATTGTGGCTCAGCACCACGGATCGGGGCTGATCAGTTACTTTTATATCCAGGCCCTGAAGGAGCAGGAAAAAAAGTCCCAGTCAAAAAAGGTTAATCCCGAAGATTTTTCTTACAGCGGGGTTCCTCCCCAAACCAGGGAGGCGGCTATTGTGATGCTTGCCGACAGCATCGAAGCGGCTACCCGGACGCTGGAAAAACCCAGCATAGCTAAACTTGAAAAATTCATCTGGGATATTATTATGGGAAAGGTAAATGCGGAGCAGATGAAAAACTGCGATCTCACTTTTCGGGATCTGGAAGTTATTAAAGATAACTTTGTCCGGATTTTGGCCGGTCAGTATCATTCCCGGATCGAATACCCGGACCTAAAGAAAACCTTAACGGATCTGGAAAACAAAAAAGAAGAAGCCGCCAAGGCAGGGAAATCTGCCGGAAAAGAATGAACAGGGTAGCGCTACATATCCGGCCGGCCGGCCGGGCAGATCTTTTTCCCGGCGCCGGAAACAGGCTAAAGGCCTATATCAGGAGGGCCTTGGATTACCTAAACCAGGACAACTGGGAACTGTCCCTGGTAATTACCGGCGATGAGGATATGCGGGATTACAACCGCTTATACCGGGGGCGGGACGAGGCGACGGATGTCCTTTCCTTCTGCCCGGAGTCCCCCGGCGAGGGTTTGGAAGAAGGGGACGCCTGGCCCCTGTTCCCCGGCGGAGGGGAACGCCGGGGCGGGGATATTATCATTTCCCTGGATAGTCTGTTTCAAAACAGCCTGACCTTTGCCGTTCCCCCGGCCCTTGAGCTGGGGCGGCTCATTATTCACGGCATCCTTCACCTTCTGGGGGAGGACCACCAAACCAACTGCCGGGAGGAACCCATGCTTAAGCATCAGGAAAGGATTTTAGAAAATCTGGGCTCTCCGGAGGGGGTTGTTGCCAGGTGAAAACCGGGGCTTTTTCATGAAAACTATTATTGAATTATTGTCAATTACAGGCTATAATGAAGAATCCTGGGGCGGTTCCGGCGTGTCTTTGTTAGTGGGGTCTGATACCCCGAGTCTTAGCCGAAAGGCGGAGGGGAACAAATTTCTTAAGGCAGGGTGAGGCGGTGAGAAAAAAGAGCTTTGTGGACAAATGGTTCCGAAAAGGCTCAAAGGATGAGGAGAGCTACGAATCCTTAAATCCTACGGAAAAGGACATGATACGGGGCATTGTGGAGCTTTCGGAAACCACGGTGAAGGAGATCATGGTTCCCAGAATCGATGTGGTCTTTGTCTCCGTAGACACCCCTCAAAAGGAGCTTTTGGAGATTCTGGTAGAATGTGGTCATTCCCGTGTCCCGGTTTACGATAACACCATTGATAACGTCGTGGGGGTTCTGTACGTTAAGGACCTCCTGGATCTGTTTCTCCGGAACCAGCCGGTTAAAATTGCCGATGTGATACGCCAGGCCTACTTTGTTCCCGACTCAAAGCGGCTGGACAGCCTGCTTTACGAGTTTAAGCGCCGCCGGGTGCACATTGCCGTGGCGGTGGATGAATACGGCGGAGTTTCGGGAATAGTTTGCATGGAAAATATTATCGAAGAGATTGTCGGGGACATTCAGGATGAATTTGATCACGAAACCGAAGATATTCTGGAAATAGGGGAGAACACCTACCTCTGCGACGCCCGGGTTAATCTGGAGGATCTAAGTGAAAAGGCGGGCTTCCCCCTTTCCACCGCCGACTTTGATACCCTGGGGGGCTATGTTTTTGAACTCTTTGGCAAAATTCCCGTCCGCTATGAAAAGGTCGAAACCCCCGATGCCCAGTTCATTATCCATGAAATGGAGGGGCATAAGATTAAATCCATTAAAGTAATCAAAAAGGTCCGGAAAGACGAGGATGACGAATAAACAAGCGGGAATTTTCTTTTTTCTTATCGGGTTAAGCGGGGTTTTTTTGCCGGCCCAAACGCCCCGGGAACTTTTTAACCGGGGAGAAGAGGCCCGGCTCACCGGCCGTTACTACCAGGCCATTGAGCTTTACCTGGCCGCCCTTGAACAAAACCCCGCCTACCTTGGCCCCCTCAAGGGGCTTGCCGAAGCCTACTTTGCCCTAACGGAGTTTCAGGAAGCCCTTAAGTACGCCCTGGAGGCCCAGCGTTTCGACAGTTCGGATTACGAGCTATTGAACCTTACCGGGAGAATCCTCCTGGGCCTGGGGCGTTTTAACGAAGCCCAGGAGAATTTTGCCCGGGTGCTCCGGGCCCAGCCTAACAACATCAACGCTCAATTCGGCATGGCGGAGCTTGAAATTGCCCAGGGGAGAATTCAAAACGCCCTGGGACGTTACACCGGCGCCTTAAGAATTTCCCCGGAAAACCGCCGGGCCCTTCTTTCGCTGATTCTCCTTTACGATAAGCTGGGGCTTCCCGGCTCGGCGGAACCTTTTATCGATCAGGCCCTCCAGTATTACGCCGACCACCCCCAGGCGCGCTACATCGCCGCCCAGCACTACGCCCTGCAGGGACGAAGCGCCCAAGCCCGGGAACACTGCCGGGCCGCCCTGGACCTAAATCCGGACTATCTGGAGGCGGGGCTGTTGTTATCCCGGCTTTTAATGCAGGAGGGGCGCCCCAGGGACTCCTGGAATACCCTTACCCCTTTTCTCTCGGGACACCGGGACGATCCGATGCTCTGGTACACCCTGGGCCAGGCCTACCGCCAGGATCGCCTTATTGAAGAGGCCATCCATGCCTTCGCCACCGCCGGCGCCCTGCGCTCCGGCGATGATATGGCCAGGATAAGCCTGGAGAATTTGCTTATCCAGGAGCTGCCTTTAAGCGATCCCCGGCGGGAAAGATCCGCAGCCTACCATTGGAATCTCGGCCGGGAGTATGACCGGCGCAACCTGGCCTCCCGGGCCTACCAGGAATTCCGCAAGGGCCTGAAACTTTCCCCCTATTCCCGGGAGGGGCGGCAGCTTTTAGCGGAGATCTTCCGCCGCCAGGGCTTGTACAGCCGCTACCAGGAAGAACTGCTTCTCCTGGTTCGGGACGGCGCGGACAGCGTGGACTTACGGGATGAGCTTGAATTTCTTGAAGTGCGCTTAGAAACATCGGTTTCCGCCCGTTACGGCCTCGATCAATTTTCCCTGGCCCGCCCGGCAACGCCGGTTTGTGTTTTTTACCAGAACGCGGAGATGTACCACCCCGGGGGGGAAGAGGATATTATGAAGTTCCTCCGGGATATTCTTGAGGGCTATGAAAAACTCAGCCTGGTGGAACTTCCTTTCCGGGTGAACAATTTTGCCGAAGCCTTTAGGCTGGCCCGGGAGAACCGCAGCCGCTATTTTGTCATTTTAGACCTGGAGGAAGCGGAGCGGTCGATAACGGTAAACGCCCGGGTCTTTTTTTCCGAAACCGGTACGGAGCTTACCCGGTTTCGGATTTACAGGACGGGGAACCAGCGGATTCCCGAAAGCCTGGCAAAAACGGGGGAGAGCATCCATGCCTTGCTGCCGGTTTTTGGACGGATTGCCGAAAGGCGCTTTGATCAGGGATTGTTGAATCTTGGCCTTTCCGACGGGATTCAACCGGGGGACCTTTTTTTGGTGATTCGCAACGGGGACCTGAATTACAGCAAAACCGCCTTCGGTTTTGAGTATTCCCCCGAATCGGTACTGGGAGACTTTACCGTTACCGGCTGCGATGATCTGCTCTCCGAGGGGGTCTTTCGGTACCGGGGGTTTTTTGATAATATAAACCAGGGGGACTACCTTATTCCCGCCGTCAGGACCGATGTGGAACTGGAAAATCCCCCCGCCCGGGGCTTGGACCTCTATCAGGAACTCCTCAAGATCAGATAGCCAAGATCAGGCCGACAAAGAAAACAACCCCGTCGTCCTTTAGCTAAGGTTAAGGCCCTTGACCATATCCACAGGAAGGGAGAAGACAAGCCCCCCGGCCTGGGAGGAAGCGCCGAAATCCCGGCTGATGGCCTCCATGATGGGGATCTTCTCTTCCTTGCCCGAAAGGATAAAGATGATTTCCTTTTCCTGCTGAACGGAAATGCCAAAAAATTTAACCGGCCCCTGATGCATAAGCCCCCGGGCGCCAATCACGGTTCCCCCCCGGGCGCCGGCCTGACGGGCCGTAACCATTAATTCATCGCTGTAACCCTGGTTAACGATCACTAAAATGAGTTCGTGTTTTATTTCTGTTTTCATATTGTAAAGCTCCAAATCGGACGGATTGACAACTTCTTTTTTAACGCTTTGCTTAAAGAATTTTAGGATGAGATTATTAACTCCCGAGAGGGGAACCGAAAAGGCAATCCCGGCGCCGGGTTTGTAAAACCCCAGGGCCTCGGAGGCTTTTTTGACCAGGGTAGGAACCATGACATCCTGCTCCAGGCATAAAAACACCGCCTTATCGGTAGCCCCCAGGCCGAGCATTTGCAGCATCTCCGAATTAGCGGTGCCCCGGCCTTTGCCGGCAAAGTGGAACCGGACCTTGGCTTCGGCAAAAACCCCGGTAAGGGTTTCGGCCTTATCCCAGTCAATGATAAAAAAAAGGCACTTTAAGATGGGCAGATAAGCCGCCCCCTTTTTGTTTCGGTTTCTCCGCAGGGGGTTTAAGGGATTAATGTTGCGTAAATTCATATTCTGTAATTCCTGTTAATTCATCATCAGCCTTTGCCCAGATGCCGCTTACCGCAGCGCCGGCGGCAGCCTTTATTTTGAGGTTGTATATCAACCCTAAAATCTGAATAACAATGAGAGGGGTCATGGCTACCGCCGCCACGGTACCGAAGGCGTCGATGGCCATGTTTTTCCCGGCCCCCTGGCAGACTCCCATAGAGAGGGGAAGGAGGAAGGTGGATGTCATGGGTCCGGAACAAACGCCCCCGGAGTCAAAGGCGATACCGGTGAAAATCTTGGGAACAAAGAAAGTTAAAATCAGGGCTATGGCATATCCCGGTATTAAAAACCACATAATGGAAATGCCGGTGAGGATTCGAATCATGGTAATCCCCAAGGCGGCGGCCATGCCGATGGACAGGCCCGTGTTCATGGCCTTTCGGGAAATGGCGCCCCGGGATACGTCTTCTACCTGCTTATTAAGCACGTGGACCGCCGGTTCCGCCTTAACGATGTAGTAGCCGATGATCATCCCCAGGGGAACCAAGATCCACTTAAAAGGAGAGGCCGCCAGCTCGGCCCCAAAAAGATGCCCCAGGGGAATAAAGCCTACGTTGACCCCGGTTAGGAAAATCACCAGCCCCAGGAGGGTGTAGACAAAGCCCACCCCAATTCTCAAAAGCTGATGTTTTTTAAACCGCCGGGAAACAAGCTGAAAGACTAAGAAAAAAATGACAATGCCGGCCAGGGCAAGGCAGACATCCTTAAAATACCGGGGAATGCCCCTGATAAAGTGGAGGGCCACTTGCTGGGTATTTTCGGCAATAATATCGGGGCTTGCCTCGCCCCCTCCTCCGGCGGGCTTAAAGAATAGGCCCAAAAGGAGAACCGTTAAAATGGGGCCGACGCTGCAAAGGGCGACAATACCGAAGCTGTCTTCCTGGGAGTGCTTGTCCCCCCGGAGGGCCGCCAAACCGACGCCCATGGAGAGCATAAAAGGAACCGTCATGGGACCGGTGGTAACCCCCCCGGAATCAAAGGCCATGGGAATAAAGCTGCGGGAGGGGATAAAATAGGCAACAATAAAGATACCGATGTAAAATATGATGAGCAGCGCCGAAAGGGGAATCTGAAGGATGATCCGCAGCACCGCAACGGCCAGGAAAAATCCCACCCCCAAACCCACGGTAATGATAAGCGTCATAAAGGGGATGGAGGATACCTGGTCCGCGAGGACCTGAAGATCCGGTTCGGCAATGGTGATAATGACGCCCATGATAAAGCCGATGATCAGGGCCAGGGCCAGGCTGGACTTTTTGGCCAGTTGGGCGCCGATACCCTCCCCCATGGGGGTTAAAGCCATATCCGCCCCCATGGTAAACAGCCCCATCCCCGCTACCAGAAGGGCGGCCCCGGTGAGGAACATGAGAATAGCCCCGGAGGGCATGGGAACCAGAATGACCGCGGCTAAAAGAACGATGAGGGTAATAGGCAGCACTGCGGAAAAGGCTTCGATTATTTTTTGCTTAAGTATCTTATTCATGGGCCTCTAAATGCTTTGGAGATATAGGACGGTTCCAAATTTAACCTTACATGGGTATAATATATAGTTTTTGGCCTCAAGAATCAAGGCGGGGGAAGGGAATTCTCAATTTTACCACTGACTTCTTTACCACTGACTTCACGGACAACAGCGGTCCGTGGTTATTCTTAATCCGTGGTTATCCCAAATTCAGAAGGACTGCCGGTTAGGATTTGTCCGCCTCCTGATGAAAGGCGTCCAGGGCCTTAACCAGGTTGGCAATGGTACGGTTTACCGGGGTGGGAATCCCCAGTTTGGCGCCCTCCCGGACAATGGCGTTATTAATAAAATCAATTTCCGAGGGGGTCCCCCGGCTAAAGTCCTGGAGCATGGAAGACCGGTTGGCCCCGGTTTTGCGGCAGGTTTCCAGTACGGCCCCCAGGGGGTCGGCGTGGTGAAGGGGAATCCCCGCCGCCTTGGCCACTTCGGCCGCCTCGTTAACCAGGTCTTCCATGATGGCCCTTAGTTCCGGATAGGCCGGCAGGCGGCCGTTGGTAAACCCCGTGAGGGCGGTGAGGGCATTGATCCCCACATTGATAATGAGCTTGCTCCATATCAATTCGGCAATGCGGCTTTCTTCTTTGGTTTCAAACCCCGCCGCCTCAAAAGCCTCAATAACCGGCCGGAGCCGCCGGTTATCCCCGCAGGACATACACAGATAGGTGGGGCCGCTGCCGGCGTGGCGGATCCGGCCGGGCCCCAGAAAGGTGGCCCCCTGGGAAGTAACCCCCGCGGCGGTGTTCTCTTCTCCAAAGGCCCGGCGCAGAATTTCCTCGTTGCCCAGGCCGTTTTGCAGGGTAAGCGCCAGGGTTCCCCGGCCGGCGAGCCGGCTAAACTGTTCCGCCGCTCCTTGAGTGGCGGTGGATTTAACAAAGATGATTAAAAGCTCCGCCTCCGCCGCCTCCCTGGGGTCCCAGGAAGCCCTGGGCCGGAGGAGAAGGGTCTCCCCGGTGGAGGACTCTTCAATTTGAAGCCCCTGGGAATTAATGGCCTCCACGTGGGCCTTGAAAATATCGTAGAGGAGAACCTCGTGCCCTGCCCGGGACAGGAATCCTCCAAAAAGGCAGCCCATAGCGCCGGAACCAATTACCGAAATTTTCATAAGCCCTCCTTTCCCGGCGGCCTTTAGGCCCCGGATTTCTCCCTGCCGCCGGCGAGGTCTTTCCACGCGGTAAACCCATAGGCGGATTCCGCGGCCTTAACGGCATTAACGACGGCCTGGGCCAGGACCCCGGCCCCCAGGCTTCCCACCGCGGTAAGATCGGCCCGGACCTCCCCGGAGGCCAGGGCGAAGATGGTGTCTCCATCAAACATGGTATGAATGGGGTTGATCGCCCGGGCAAGACCGTCGTGGGCCATCATGGCAAGCTTGGTACACTGGGTTTTATTAAACTGCCCATTGGTGGCCAGGCAGGCGATGGTGGTGTTGGTACCCCCAAAAACTTCGATTCCCGTAAATGCCAGGCTCTCCATTAGTTTGGCGGAGTTGGCAAATCCCGTTTTTGCCTTGTTCAGGGTTCCCGCTAAAATTTGGCCTGTGGAGGGGTCAATCACGTCCCCCAAAGAGTTAACCACCACCAGGGCGCCGATGACCAGCTCTCCAATCTTCAGGCTGGCGGTTCCCAGGCCGCCTTTCATGGAAAACTCCGCCCCCAGGGCCTTTCCCAGGGTGGCCCCGGTTCCCGCTCCCACGTTTCCCCGGGAAGCCTCGGAGGAGGAGGCGTTTTGGCAGGCCCGGTAGCCCAGGGCTTTATCGGGACGCAGATCCCCCCGGCCGGCGGCCAGATCAAAGATCACCGCCCCCGGCACAATGGGCACCCGGGCCGCCCCCGTGTCAAAACCGATGCCCCGTTCTTCCAGATACTGCATGATTCCCCCGGCGGCGTCCAGACCAAAGGCGCTGCCTCCGCTTAACAGGATGGCGTGAACCCCCTCAATGGCATTGACCGGCGACAGGGCCCCGGTTTCTCGAACCCCCGGCGCGCCCCCCCGGATGTCCACCCCGGCGGCCGCCCCCTCCGGGGGACAAAGGATAACCGTACAGCCCGTGGCGGCCTCGTCAATCCCGGCGTGGCCTACCTTAAATCCGGGAACATCGGTAAGGGACTGGTTCATTGATCCTGCTCCTTGAGAATGGTTGATTAAAAACTTTCAATGGGATTATAATACAATCGGAGATAATTGTAAATCTCTCCCTTAAGCTCGGTTTGGAGCTTTGGGGGTTTAACCTATTTTAAGAAGGAGATAACCATGAGTACACATCCGGAAGCGACGGCTAAACTGTTAACCCAGGATTTACAAAACATGAGGGATGCGGGCCAAAAAATCACGATGATTACCGCCTATTCCTATCCCCAGGGGCTTATCGTTGATCAGGCGGGAGTCGATATTATTCTGGTAGGGGATTCCCTGGGAATGGTCGAACTGGGCTACCCCGATACGGTTCCGGTAACTATGGAAGAGATGCTCATGCACACCAAAGCGGTTACCCGGGGCGTCAAGCGGGCCCACGTGGTGGCGGATCTGCCCTTCATGTCTTACAATATTTCCATCGAACAGGGGGTAACCAACGCGGGGATCCTCTACCAGCAGGGCCGGGGAGATTCTGTTAAGTTTGAAGGAGGGCAGGATTTTGCTCCCCTCTGCGAGGCCGTAGTGAAAGCGGGGATTCCCGTTTTTGCCCACATCGGCCTTACCCCCCAGACCGCCGCTACCATGGGGGGCTTTAAGGTTCAGGGTAAATCCCTGGATGCCGCTAAAAAAACGGTGGACGACGCCTTAGCCCTGGAGGCCGCGGGGGCCTTTGCCATTATCCTGGAGGCCATTCCCCAGCAGTTGGCCCAAATCATTACCGAGACGGTTAAGATTCCCACCATCGGCATCGGGGGCGGCCCCTTCTGCTCCGGGCAGGTGCTGGTTTTTCACGACCTCCTGGGTCTGTTTAAGCGTTTTACCCCCAAGTTTGTTAAGGTTTACGGAAACTTTTTTGACCAGCAGGTAGAGGCGGTGGGGGCTTATCTGCAGGACGTACGGGAATCCAGGTTTCCCGGGGAGGAACATTCCTTCAACATGAAGGCGGAACTGGTTGAAGAATTAAAAAAAGCCATCGGAAAAAGATAGCCTGCCTTTGCCGCCCTTAAAAGAACCGGGATTAACCGGCTTTAGTTGCTTTTTTAATTTACCCCTATTCAAATAAGGGCGGGGGCGTTATAATAGGGGCGTTTTCCGGCAGGGAACCTATATCAAATAAGGAGTAAAACCATGAGCAACAC
>JAISRN010000011.1 GCA_031273605.1 Spirochaetales bacterium
GGTTTTGCCCCCCCCTCGGCCGGGGTGAGCCTAAGAACCTTTAACCGCAACTTTAAGGGCCGCAGCGGAACCGCGGACGCCCAGGTTTACCTGGTGTCTCCGGAAACCGCCGCGGTTTCGGCCCTCACCGGGGAGATAACGGATCCCCGGTCGGCGGGGGAGATTCCGGACCGGGACTATGCCCCCTTTATTAAACCCGATGATTCTTTTATCATCCCCCCCCTGCCCCAGGCGGAGGCGGAAAAAATTGAAATTATCCGGGGGCCCAACATTAAGCCCTGCCCCCGGCCCAGGCCCCTGCCGGAAAACCTCCGCTGCCGGGTTTTACTCAAGGCCGGGGATAACATCACCACGGATCACATCATGCCCGCCGGTCAGGAAGTTCTTCCCCTCCGCTCCAATGTCCCGGAGATCAGCAAGTATGTTTTTCGGAACCTGGACCCCGGCTTTTATGACCGGGCCAGGGCGGCGGAAAACGGCGTTATCCTGGGGGGGCATAATTACGGCCAGGGCTCCTCCCGGGAACACGCCGCCCTGGCGCCCATGTACCTGGGAGTCCGGGCCGTGCTGGTGAAGAGTTTTGCCCGGATTCACAAGGCCAACCTCATTAACTTTGGAATCCTCCCTTTAATCTTTGCCAAAGCCGAAGACTACGATTTAATTCAGGAGGGGGCGGAACTGGAGTTGCTGGATCTGCCGGCCAGCCTGGATCGGGGCCGTCCCATCCCGGTACGCTGCGGGGAGCTTTCCTTCGAGGCCGCCTGGGAACTCTCCCGGCGGGACGTGGAGGCCCTTAAAGCGGGGGGAACCTTAGCCGGGGCCAAAAGCGGGAGCGGTCGGCCCTGATGAACAACCGCCGCATCCTGGAAGACCTGCACAGCGGGTTTACCGAACCTATCCGGGACCCCCTGTGGAAAAATATCTGCCTCTCCCGGCCCTTCCTAAAAATCATCAGCCTGGGGGTTTTTCAAAAGCTCAACCAAATCCGCCAGGTCGGCCCGGCCTACCTGGTCTATCCCGGGGCCACCCACACCCGGTTTGCCCACAGCCTGGGGGTCTTTCACCTGGCCTTCCGGATCATCAGCCGGTTCCTCCTCCTTTCCGAATGTCCCGCCTTAAGCTCCGGGGGGGTTATGAGTTTTCTGAGCGCCGCCCTGCTCCACGACCTGGGTCATTTTCCCTATACCCACAGCCTCAAGGAACTCCCCCTCAAAAGCCACGAAACCCTCACCGCCGAATTGGTGCAGGAGCCGCCCCTGTCGGAACTCCTTCCCCTGCCTGAAATGACGGCGGCCATCATCGATCCGGCCCTTCCGGAGGGCAGCCCGGAAACCGGTTTCTACCGGCGCCTTTTGTCGGGGATGCTCGATCCCGACAAGCTGGATTACCTTAACCGGGACGCCTTTTACTGCGGCGTTCCCTACGGCTTGCAGGATACGGATTACCTTCTTAGCCAGATGATTCCCGGAAAAACAGGGCCGGTCCTGGGGGAAAAGGGCCTGCCGGCGGTGGAGAATCTTCTTTTTTCTAAATACCTCATGTACAAAACGGTGTACTGGCACAAAACTGTGCGTATCGCCACCGCCATGATTAAGGAGGCCGTCATTCTGGGCATGGAGGCGGGGCGGATCAAAGCCCGAGACCTCTACGCCCTTACGGATGAGGAATTCTTCCACCGGTACTCCCCCCTTCCCGAAGGCCGTTTGATTCGGGAAGCCGCCGGGCGGAGATTTTACAAAACTGTCTTTGAACAGGACTTTGAACCCGGCAATCCCGGCCATCAGGAGCTTCTGGATCTTTCCCGGCGGAGAGAACGGGCCCGGCGGTTGGCCCGGGAACTGGCCCAGCCGGAGAATCTCATTATTGATATTCCCGAACCGGTGTCTTTTGAAATTGACCTGCCCATCCTTAAGGCCGGGGGGCTTACCGGTTTTGCCGCCTCGGGTACCGTTTTTACCCCCCCCGTGGTGGAAGATTTTAGCCGCAGCCTCCGGAAGATCCGGATCTTTGCCCCCCCGGAGGCGGAAGAAAAACTCAAAAAAAAACTGGCCGGGGATTGCCGGGCCTCCCCTGCCCCCCTCTTTTAATGAATCACCCCCCCCCAAGGCTTTAATAACGGGAATAATTGCAGTATATTATATATAGATCAGGTTTTTCAGAAAGCCACAGAAGCCAAAAAAACTGCGGAGGTAGAAGATGACAGGGGCAAAAAAGGGAATTTTCTGGCTGCTTTTTCTGATTCTTGCCGGAGGAGGAATCTTCTACCGGGGGTGGCTTCAGATTCACCTGAACAGCAACGAATACGGGCTGCTCTACAGTAAATTCAGGGATTGGGAAGTCCTCCCTCCCCGGCAGTTTTCCTGGCGCTGGGAGCGGCTCCTTCCCACGGTTACGACTTTTCGTAAGATCGATCTTGCCCCCAGGGAATGTCTCGTGAGCCGCCAGGGGGAACTTCCTTCGGGGGAGTTCTTCAGCCAATTTATGGAAGGCCGGCCCTCCTTTGCCTACGAGTTTAGCTTTAGCCTGACCTTTCGGCTTAAGCCGGAAGCGGCGCTGTCCCTGGTCCGGGAGGGAACCCTGGACCCGGAAAACCCGGAAGCCTGGTTTGAGGGTTTTCAGAATCGCCTGGCCGCCGAGGCGGAAAATGAGCTGGTTCGGAACCTAAGCGCCGGAGAGGGCCGGGATCAGAGCCCCCAGGCCGTGGAGGAGGCCTTGAAAAGCCGGCTGGAACAAACCTTTCCCGAGGCGGAGATCATTCAAGCCATTCCCCTGGTTTTTGCCATGCCCGATTTAAGCCTTTACCGCCACGCCAGGAGCGAATATGCCCTTTTAATGGAAGCCCGCCGGGAACAGGACATCCGCAACCTGGAGGCCGCCTCCGCCCGGGCGGTGAGCGAACTGTCGGCCATGGAACTCCTGGGCAGGTACGGTGAACTTTTTACCCAGTATCCCATGCTTTTAGACTACCTTAAGTCCAACCAGACCTTAAATGACAATATCCTATCAACCTTATCACCCTAGATGTTTTTAAAGGTTTTGCCACAGGAGTTCCCGTATGAATAGTGATGAAATAAAGAATAATATCCTTCAGGCGGCGGTACATCTTTTTTCCGAAAAGGGCTACGACGGCGTTTCCATCATGGACATTGCCAAAGCCGTCGGCTGTTCCCCCGCGGACATTTATAATTACTGCTCGTCAAAATCCGACATTATGAACAGCATTTACGATTTTTTTGAACAAACCCTGCGTAAAGCCGGTCCCAATCTGGAAGAGCTGCTTAAACTGGCGGAAACCGAAGATCCGGAAAAGGTCTTAATGATGACCAATTTTCATTATACGCCGGAAACCCAGCCTTTGATGGACAAGATCATCATCATTGCCTCCGTGGAATGCCGCCGGGATAGAAAGAGTCAAGACCTCCTGGACCGCAGCATTTTCGATCTCCCCCGCCGTTTTACCCGGCCTCTTTTGGAAAAAATGATCCGCCTGGGCCGGATTGAACCTTTAGACATTGAAGCCTTTGTCATCCTGCAGGCCAATTACTGTTACTCAGCGGCCATTAGAAATCTAGGGTTTAAACCCATAACCCTTGAAGAATGGTATCGGGGGCAAAAATTGCTTTACCGGCTTATCAAACCCATAAAACAAAAAGGCAGATCAATATCCTAGGAACGATTTAAATGAAAAAGTTAGAAGGCTCAATTACCGAGGCTAATTTAAAAGCCATTATCACCGCCGAATCGGAAGCTAAAAGCCGCTATTCCTATTACGCCTTCATTGCCGAACGGGAGGGCCATGAAAAAATTTCAAAATTTTTGCTGGAAATGTCCCAAAATGAACTTGAAAACGTCATTACCCTTTTTAAACTAATTAAAGACACAGGCTCCGCCGCCTTTGATACCTTTTCGCTTTTGAAAGACAGCATTTACCAGGAAAACCAAAAGTGGACCAAGCAGTACAGCCAAATGGCCGCGGAAGCGGAAAACGAGGGTTTTACGGAAATAGCCCATGCCTTTAATGAGCTTCTGGACCTGGCAAAACAGCACGAAAGAATCTGCTTAGAGCTGATTGAAGGAATAAAGGACAAGCCTGAAATTCCCAAGGAATGAACAGCCCCGCAAGCCCCCCGCCGAAAGAAGATAACCACTTTTTCCCCCAAAGAGGGAAAAAGTCGACCACCCGGACTACGCGGACCGGAACCACGGACTAAGAAGAAAGAATTCTCACCACAAAGGTGCAGAAGGCGTATGTATCATCGTCCCCTGGATGTTCTAATGGCTGGTCTTTTCATGTTTGTAAATCTGCTGAAAAAATCCCCTAAACCGGTCCATGTGCTCCCTGCGGGCGTCGATATGCCGGCAAAGTTTATCCGACTGCCCCTGAATCATATAATGGGTAGAAAGCTGAATCTTGCCTTCCGAGGTTGTGATGCCTTCCACCTCTTCCAGAACCTTGGCAAGGGCGTTTAAGTTTTCCAATCCCTGATCCAAAATGCCCTTAACGTCCTGATCCTTTTGCACCACCAGTCCCATAAATATTTTATGGTGCCCCGGATCCGTGCCCAGGGAGTAGCGCAGCCTTTGGAAAAGTTTGCCGTCCTCGGAATCCGGCGACATGGAAAGATCAAGCCTTCGGATAGCCTCTTCGGTTTCCTCAAGACAGGCATAGGCCCGTTCCAGCCGCTCCTTTAAAGACCGATTGCTGCCAAGCACATTTTTAATGATGATCTGCACAAGGTCGTGAAAATTAAGGTAAAGAAAATTGCGGATATAATTATAAAGAAGGTTAATGGATTGGATATACTTAAAAAAAGGGGCGCCTGTTTTTTCGTAATCAATGCTTGAGTAATTACGGTAATATTCCAGGGCATAT
>JAISRN010000106.1 GCA_031273605.1 Spirochaetales bacterium
TTGAACCCGATCCTCCCCCAACAGGGCCTGCAAACCCTGGATGATGTCCTTTTTGTCCATGTTAGTCTTCCTTTCCTTTAGTTTAGCTCAGGTTATATTAAAATAACCGGTTTTGAATATTGAGGGGCTCCAAAATCTGATCTTTTGGAAGGGCCTCAATTACCCTAGTTTTCGCTCCATGGAGCGGGAGGCCAGCACATCCACCCCGGTTTGACAAATATCCTTAACGATAACATCCCCGCAGCGCAGGGGGGCCTCCACTTTCTTTTTGTAGAGAACCTGGAGACATTCCTCAAGGCGCTCCTTGGGAATCTCCTCCCGGCTTATTACCGGAAGCCGGGGCAGGGTTCCTCCGGCAATGGCCACGGTGGTGGTGAGCATCCGGGTGGGGTTCTGAAATTCATGGAGGCCGTGCTTTTCCCCCCGGGGACAGTCGTTTCCCGTAACGGTGATTTTTCCGCCGGTTTCCGTAACCCTGAGACGGCAGCTTGCGGGACAGACGATGCAGACAAAGTCCTTGGTCATGATGGTTCCTCACTGTGCATATCAACTAAGAGGGGGCCCCGGCTTTCCGTCTCGAAACTGAGCATCTCCGGGGGGGCGGTGTGGCGGCAGACCTTTTTAAGCCGAATCTCCCCCCGGGAGGAACAAACCATCACCGCCTTGGCGGCGGGTTTTTTGACCCGGAGAAAAAAGGCGGTCTTTTCCGGGGAGGCCCCCCGGCGGATTCGCTGGGGCACCACGAAATTGACGTTTTCCCCCGCCTCCACCGGGTCCCAGCCGCCATCGGAAAGCTCTCC
Source organism: Spirochaetales bacterium (assembly GCA_031273605.1). Lineage (GTDB taxonomy): Bacteria > Spirochaetota > Spirochaetia > UBA9216 > UBA9216 > JAISRN01. The sequence goes on from JAISRN010000106.1 coordinate 801, forward strand.
CCGGAGAAAGGCGGCGGCCCCCCGGGCGGCGGCCTCCCCGGATTGGGACACGTAGTCCACCAGGTCAAACACCGCCGCCACGTTCCCCGCGGCAAAGATGCCCGGCACGCTGGTCATAAAGGCGGAATCCAGGGCCGGCCCCTTGGTCCGGGGGTCCAGTTCCACCCCGGCCTTGAGGGAGAGCTCGTTTTCCGGGATAAGCCCCACCGCGAGGACCAGGAGATCGCAGGGAATCCGGGTTTCGGTACCGGGGATGGGCCGGCGGTCCGGTCCCAGTTTGACGGTGGTAACAGCTTCCAGCCGGTCCCGGCCGTGGGCCCAGGTAACGGTGTGGGAAAGGTGAAGGGGAATGCCGAAGTCGTCCAGGCACTGAACGATATTCCGGGTCAGCCCGCCGGGACTTTCCATCACCTCGTAAACCCCCTGAACCTTGATTCCCTCCAGAGTCATCCGCCGGGCCATGATAAGGCCGATGTCCCCGGAGCCCAGGATCACCGCGGTCCGCCCCGGCAGGCAGCCCTCCATGTTAATGTAGCGCTGAACCGCCCCGGCGGTGAGGATTCCCACGGGACGGTCCCCGTAGATAAGCACCTGGGGGGCGGTACGCTCCCGGCAGCCCATAGCTAAGATGACGGCCCCGCAGTTTATGTCCAGGATTCCGTCCTTCCTGTTGCACGCGGCAATCCGCCGGTCCGGGCTAATCTCCAGAACCATGGTTTCGGTAAGCACCTCAATGGATGAACCCCGGACTTCATCAATAAAAGCCTGGGCGTACTGATTCCCCGAAAGCCGCCGGCCGAACCGGTGAATTCCAAAGCCGTCATGGATGCACTGCTGAAGGATGCCCCCCAACTCGGCGTCCCGTTCCAGGAGGAGAACCTTTCCCACCCCGGACCGGGAGGCTTCCAGGGCCGCCGCTAGACCCGCGGGGCCGGCGCCGATGACCGCAATATCGGTTTGAATCCTTTTCATAGTTCCCCGGCCTCCGCATAGGGGCGGGTGTCCGCCACCAGAATATTTGTCCCCTCCCCCCGGAGGGTAACGGCGGTCAACTCCAGCCCCCGTTCCCGGGCCAGCAATTCCACCACCCTGGGCTGGCAGAACCCCCCCTGGCAGCGGCCCATCCCCGCCCGGGTTCGGCGTTTAATGGCGTCCACCGAAGCCGGGGGAACCGGGGAGGCTATGGCGTCGAGGATCTCCCCCTCGGTTATGCTTTCGCAGCGGCAGATGATCCGGCCATAGGCCGGGTTTTGGCGGATCAGTTCATCCTGCTCCTCCCGGTTCAGATGGCGGAATTCCTTTTCCCGCTCCCGCCGGGGGTTGAACCGGGGATTCCCCGGCAGGGCAAAGCCGTCCTGGGCCGCCAGGCCGGTGAAGATCTCCTCTACCAGCAGGGCAACCGCCGGAGCCGCCGCCAGGCCTGGGGACTGGATGCCCCCCACATTAATAAAACCCCCCGTTACCGTGGACGCCTCGATAAAAAAATCTTCTTTGTAGTCCGCCGGGCGGCTCCCGGTAAAAAACCGGATGATGTCCCCCTTGTTGATTCCGTAATCCAGCCCCAGGGACATGGCGTAATCCAGGCCCTCCGGGGTGGTACTGAGGTCTTCCTTGTCCGGAACCTCGGTTGCCGAAGGCCCCATAAGGACGTTTCCTTCGGGGGTGCGGCACATACCGCCGCCCTTGGACTCGCTGCTTTTCTTTTTGGGGCTGTTCCCTATCACCCCCGCCAACGCGTTAAAAACAGGCTTTCGGTTTTTATCCAAGATGGCGATAACCCCCTTTCGGGGATGGATGGTGAAACATTTATCCCCCGCCATGGCGGAGATCTCATCGGCATAAACCCCGGCGCAGTTGATGATGTAGGGGGCTTCGATAAACCCCCGGCTGGTGAGGGCCCCGGCAACCCGGCCGTTTTGGGTCCGGATATCCGCCACGGTACAGTTAAAGAGAAACCGGGCGCCGTTGACCGCGGCGTTCTCCGCCAGGGCCACCGCCACTTTGTAGGGTTCCACCAGCCCCATGGAAGGCAGCCAGAGGGCCGCCGCCGGTTCTATCCCCTGCTCGGCAAACCCCGGTTCCAGCTCCTTGGCCCGCTTTCCGTCCACCACCTCCGGACGAAAGACCCCCATGGCCCGAGCCCCCTCCGCGGCCTTCTCCAGGGCCGGCCTTAGGTTAATGTCGGTAACCGCTCCCATGAGGCCGCATCGCTGAAGCTCAAACCCCAGCTCCTCCGCCCAGTGGGTGTAAAGCTCGTTGCCCAGGGTGTTGAGCTTGGCCTTGAGGGTGCCCGGTTTAACATCGTGCCCCGGATGAATGTTGCCGTTGTTGGCCTTGGTGGCGCCGGTGGCCACATCATCCCCCTTGTCCACCGCAAGAAGGTTAATTTGATATTTAGAAAGCTCCCTGGCAATGGCGCAGCCGGTTATGCCGGTTCCGATGATAAGCACATCCACCTTGTCCAGCAGGCCCGCCTTCATTCCCCTTTCCTTGTGGGGGGCGTAATCCTTGCGGAAAACCGGCTGCCCCCGGACCGAAAGTTCGTTAACCACATTTTTAATGCCGGGGAAGCCCGCCGCCAAGTGCCCCGCGGCGACCACCTCTTCCCAGGAGCCGGCTTCGCCTGTGAGGGTAAGGATACCCCGGGCGTCCAGGGAAAGTTTCAGCTTTAAATCCGGCAGGGCTTCTTTGAGGGCCTTTCGGATATCTGTCATATGCCTTCCTCGCTCAAATATACACAAATTTGTATTTATGATAGCTCCCCCGCCGGGGAACTGTCAAGAAAAAACGCTATAAATACAGCTAGTAATACTGCACTTCCCGGCGGCCCTCCAAAACGGCGGCCTGCCCTTCGGCGATAACCGGGTGAATCAGGAGAGATTTAAGAATATCTCCGATATGGTAATTTTTTTTATTGATCAGGATGGCCGGGGTGCTGAACTCCCGAATCTTTCCGGGGGGCAGGGGAATTTTTTCAAACCGGGAATCCGAGGGCAGGGCGCCGTCCCGGAAAACCAGAAAATCAATCTCCCTGGCCAAAAAAAGCGCCCGGCAGGTAATGTAGGGCCGTTCCAAAATCCGGGCCTTCTTGCCCCGGCACAGCCGCTGGGTGAGGAAAAACTGGTCCGGGCTGTTGGGGTCCACCCCGAAGACCGCCCCGGAAAAAACCGACCGAACCCCCGGCCGGGCGCCGTAGAGCACGAAGGGCGGGGCGTAGATGCTGCCCTCAAGGAGCATGATCATCTCCAGATCGGGGTCCTGAAGGGCCAGCTTAACCGCCGCGGAGTGGGAAGTAACGGCAAAATCGTAGGTCATCCGGGAAAGGGCCGCCCCCCGGATTCCCGCGGAGTGGATAAAGGCAAAGTTAAAGGGCGCCGGGCAGCGCTGCATGGCGTCGCAGATCCCCGTGGCCAGCCCCGCAAATTCCCGGGTAACCGGGGAGGGCATGGTGGCGGTGACGGACTCAAGCCCCCCCAGGCGGAAAAGGAGCTTCCGGTCTATGACGCCGATATAGCTCCCCATTTTTCCCCTCTTTTCCAGCCCAATGGCGCCGCTGGCCTGGAGCCCTTCCAGGGCTTTTTGGACGATTCCCCGGGAGGAGGCGTGTTTTTCGGTGAATTCCTGAAAGGTGGGCAGCCGGTCTCCCACGGAAAAACCGGTGAGATCCCGGGCAATTTGGGTGTTGATCAGATAGGATTTTTTGTATTTATTGGCAAAGTGTTCCGGCAATCCCCCATCCTCCCGTCAATTAAGTATACCGGAAAGTGAAAACCCTTGTCCATAAAATAAACTAGAAAAAACATTTGACAAATTGAAATTTTCCCTGGTAAAATGACTAAGGTGTAAAATACGTAAAAACGTATATTTACTGTTCCTAGGTCTGCCGGATAACTTGGTTATCCGCAAAAATACGAGGAGGACTTTATGGGTGAATCAAAATTTTTAAAGAAGCCGGATTCCGGCACCGTGCTGGTAACAGGGGCCATTTTTATCTGGGTGTTTATCGTTAACGTGGCCACCGTGTCTTTCATTTTCCCTGCCATTGACGCGGTTTTGACCGCGGGAGGGAAATTCTTTCCCAATACTTATAACGCGTGGTCAACCCCCACCTGGCCGATGTTCTTTGTTACCATTCTCTACTTTATCATGGGCAACGATCCCAAAAGGAGCCTGGAGATTTTCCTGGGCGGGACCTTTGGGCTTTTGTCCTGCCTCTTCCTCTTCTGGGCAACCTGGCAGTTGATGGGCCAGAGCGCGGTTTTCCGGGGCGAACCGGGACTCTTGAGTTTCCCCATTGCCTTCATCCCCGTCATTTTTGTTATCCTGGGGGTCATCATTTTGGGCGGAGCCTGGCTCCCCGTTATTTTTAACAATGCGGCCTTTACCTACCTGATTGCCGGTTCCATTTCGCTGGGAAAGTTCTTCTACACCCCCAATGGCGTGGAGCTCTACTTCCGGGAGATCGGCAATAACTTTCTGGTCTTCCTTATCGGCGGGGGAATCTTTCTCCTGGGCTGCATCTATATTCAGAAAGCCCTGATTGCGTGGCTCACCGCCAAGGCCATAAAAGCCGCCGCGGCCGCCCAGGGTAAATAGGGACTATCGTTTTTTCTCCGGGGAGAAGAAAGGTCCGGGCCATGCGGTCTTTCTTGTTCCCGGCGGCAGGACAAAGCTCCCCGGGGGAGGGAAATGACCGCTCCGGCGCCCCCTCCGGGGGACAATTTTCAATCCAAAGCTGCCGTTCCAAAATCTGACATTTTGGAACGGCCTCATTACGAAGGGCTTTTTAAAGCCTTTGCCGAAAAGGCCAACCCCGAATTGGGCCGGCAGATGAGCGCCTATATGCGGGGGCAGTTTCCCTTCCTGGGGCTTCCCACCCCGGTCCGTCGGCAGCTTAGCCGGGAATTCCTGAAAAGCGCCTCCTCCGGGGGGTCCCCGGATTGGGATTTTATCCGCCGCTGTTGGGAAAAGCCGCCCCGGGAATTTCAGTACCTGGGGGTGGACTACCTAAGCAGCCTGAAAGACACCCTTACCCCCAGGGACATTCCCCGGCTTAAAGAGCTGATCCTCGCTAAATCCTGGTGGGACACCATTGACGGGCTGGACCGGATTGCCGGACACATAGCCCTGTCCTGGCCCCGGGTAAACCGGACGCTTTTAGAGTGGAGCCGGGGAGAAAATATCTGGCTGCGCCGGGTGGCCATTGATCACCAGTTGGGGCGGAAGGAAAAAACCGACCCGGGGCTGCTGGAGGAGATCATCAAAAATAACCTGGGGCAGAAGGATTTTTTTATCCGGAAGGCCATCGGCTGGAGCCTTAGGGAGTACAGCAAAACCAACCCCTCCTGGGTGCGGGATTTTCTGGCCCGCCACGCCGGGGCCCTTTCTCCCCTTTCCCGCCGGGAAGGGGGAAAGTATTTATGAGAACATTTCCTATTGAGCTATTTTTTCGATCAGGGCTTCCTTGAGGGTAGCCGAAAAATTGATATTTTTCCGCTCGGCAGCCTTATTGAGCCAAGACGGGATAGTTAAGGTTTTTTCACGGATACGCATACCGCATAATTACCTCCTGGGCTATTTAAGCCCTGCCTGTTTCAGGATCGAATCAACAATCAGTCGGAAAATGGCACGTTTCGCAAGGCTTTACATGGCAATATCTGAAAAATTGGTAATCTTTACCGATCCATCGGGAAACCGGGCGGTAATCTCAAGCTCCCCTCCCATAGCCCGGATATGGCTGCGGAGGGTTGAAATATACATATCGGTGCGGCGTTCCATCTTGGCAATGGCCGGCTGCTGAATGTGCATTGCCTCCGCAAGCATTTCCTGAGTGAGGCCCCGGGCATTCCGGAGTTCATTCAAGGGCATTTCCGCAAGATCCTGTTTTACTTTTTCAGCAACCCATTGACGGGCCTCGGGGCTCATCTTTGCTTCGAGTTCTGAAAATTTCCTGGTCACCTTTTTTCTCCCTTGGTCTCTTTCAGGTATTCATCATAATATTCCTTTGAAGGAATATAGTCAAGAGGTATGGGCGCTTTTTGTGAGATTTTCATAACAACCCGCAGCGGGGTTATTTTGCCCTAAAGGATATGGGGGTGGGAAAAGTAGTTAAGCGCCTATGAGCCGCGATGGATTCGAACCATCGACCCACGCCTTAAAAGGGCGTTGCTCTACCAACTGAGCTAGCGGCCCCCAAACCTACGAAGCTAATTTCCGCCGATCCTTATCAGTTCCCTGAAAAAACCCGGCGAAGGGAGGCGGTTAAAATATACAAAATAACCTCCTTTTCTGTCAATCCCTTAAAGCCGGGCGCCCAGGGCCAGCGCATATAAACTCATTTTGACTGAGGCAGTTCCAAAATGTCAGATTTTGGAACTGCAACTTCTGAAAATGGCACGTTTCGCAAGGCGCAAGCCAAAGTTCGCCTTTGGC
>JAISRN010000111.1 GCA_031273605.1 Spirochaetales bacterium
CTAAAGAGGCTTTCCCAAAATTTTAGTTTTTGGGAAAGCCCTCTTAAGAGGCCGCTTTAACAATTTAAAGCGGCGCCTCCGGTCCCCGCCTTTTTTCCCCCGTCATGGGCCAGGATAAACGCCAGGATAAACGCATAGAAACAAAAAAGAGGAAAATGGACCACGGACCACACGGAAAGCACGGACCTTTTGTTCGAGGTCCAATCTGTCATCTGTGAGGTCAGTGGTTATTATGTCCACGGAGGACCCCGGATTTTTATTCCAGCCTCAAATTAATCCGTGAAAATCGTCCATGGACCTGTCCGTGGCGTCCGTGTGGTCCGTGGTTAAAAATTCCTATGCGTTTATCCCCGTCATGGGCTTCAAGTGATTGCCAGAAACCGGAAAATCCGCTAATTTATAATAGCCGCACAAAGCTGCATTAAAAGAGGAGACAACTGCTATGAGCCGAAAATGGAATTTTTACGCCGGTCCTTCAACCCTGCCCCTGGAAGTTCTTACCGAACTTCGGGACACCATGGTAGATTACCATAACGAGGGCTTGTCGCTGATTGAAACCAGCCACCGGAGCCCCGAATACGACGCCGTCCACTATCAGGCCATGGACCTGGTTCGGGAACTCCTGGAAGTACCGGCCAATTACAAAATTCTCTTTCTGGGGGGCGGGGCTACCCTGCAATTTGCCATGGTTCCCCTGAACCTGCTCACCGGGGACAAGATTTGCGATTACGCCCTTACCGGCTCCTGGGCCAAAAGCGCCTACAAGGACGCCGCCAAACTGGGGCAGGCCCGGGCGGCCTTTGACGGTTCCCCCTCCGGCTTTACCACCCTGCCGGTTAACGGCGGCGGTTCCGGCCCGGCGCTGGAGGCTTCCCCTTCTTCCTCTTACCTGCACATCACCTCCAACGAAACCATAGGCGGCCTGCAGTACAAAACCTGGCCGGTTCCCGCCCAGGGTTCCCAGGTTCCCCTGGTGGCGGATATGTCTTCGGATATTATGAGCCGGAAGATTCCGGTGGAAAAATTCGGCCTTATCTATGGGGGGGCCCAGAAAAACCTAGGCCCCGCGGGGGTTACCCTGGTCATTATCCGGGAGGACCTCCTGGAACGCTCCCCGGAGAGCCTTCCCGCTTACCTCAGTTACCGGGTCCACGGGGAAAAGGATTCCCTTTACAACACCCCCCCGGTCTTTGCCCTGTACGGGGTTAAACTGGTTCTTGAGTGGCTCAAGAAAAACGGCGGATTAGCCGCGGCCCAGGAGCGGAACGAGGAAAAGGCCGGCCTCATCTATGGCAGGATCGACAGGTATCCCGAAATTTACCGGTGCCCGGTGGAAAAAGCCGCCCGTTCCCTGATGAACATTGTCTTTACCCTGGACACCCCGGAGCGGGAAAAGGAGTTCCTGGGGGGCGCGGGGGAACGGGGAATGTTGGGATTAAAGGGACACCGGAGCGTGGGGGGATGCCGGGCTTCGGTTTACAACGGGATGCCCCTGGCGGGGGCCCGGGCCCTGGCGGATTACATGGACGATTTTGCGGCCAAGGGGGGGAAAACATGAAGATTGACGATACCAACATCACCATCATTAAACACCTCAAGGACGGAAGAAAGTCCTTTAAGCTCATTGCGGATGAACTGTCCATTACGGAAAACACCGTCCGGGGCCGGGTGAACAAGCTCATTGACGAAGGGGTTTTGGACATCACGGGCCTGGTGGATCCCCAGTCTCTGCCGGGGCATCAAATGGCCATCATCGGCGTTAAACTTAACACCATGAACCTAGGCTTGGTGGCCAAGAAGATCAGCAAACTCCGGGGGGTTATCAACGTCAGCGTTGTTACCGGGCGTTACGATCTTTTTGTTCAGGCCCTTCTTAATGCCGATTTCGGACTGATTGATTTCTACACCCAGGAGGTAACCAAAATTCCCGAGGTGGTGGCGGTAGAAACTTATATCGCCTATCAGTCTTTTGAACTGCGGGTTCCCTATATTCTGTAACCCTTAAGAGGCTTGCGTTCATGGTTTATGATTTTGAGGATATCCGCCCCTATACCGAAGAGGAATATCCGGTTGTTATCAAGAGAATCGTCTCAAGCAAGCACCTTTTGGACGGCATCAGGAAACTTAAATTTCCCCATGCGCCGGGTTTTTTGAAGTTCCCTTTGAATTTTTTTATAAAACGTTTTATCAAAAAACAGCTTAGGGATGTTCATTCGCGCCTTGAGTTTCAAAAAAAATTTGTTATCGGCGTGCTGATGAATTGGGTCATTACCAAGACAACCCAGGGGCTTTCTTTTTCCGGCGCCGGAGACCTCAAAAAAGACGAGGCCTATTTATACATAACCAATCACCGGGACATTGTTTTGGATGTGGCCTTCCTTAGCTGCGTTTTGGACCGGATGGGGTTCAGCACCCTGGAGATTGCCATTGGGGACAACCTTATGAGCAACCAGTTTGTTGAAGACCTCATCCGGATCAACCGCTCTTTTATCGTGAAACGCAACCTGCCCCCCCGGGAACAGATTACCGCTTCGGTGAAACTTTCCGCCTATATTAACGATACCCTCTCCCGGGGCAACAGCGTCTGGATTGCCCAGCGGGAGGGCCGGGCCAAGGACGGGGACGACCTTACCAATCCGGCGGTTATTAAGATGATCTACCTGTCCCGGCGGAAATCGGGGATTAGTTTTCAGGAATTCATTAACGGCCTCAACATCATTCCCGTTGCCATCTCCTACGAGTTTGATCCCCTGGATAATCTCAAGGCCTGGGAAATTCATCATAAGGAAAGCCGGGGGAGCCACAAGAAACGCAGCAATGAAGACCTGGTGAGCATGTTTTACGGCATCACCGGGAAGAAGGGCCGGGTGCACCTGTCCTTTGGCAGCCCCCTCCGGGGGGATTTTGAAAACGAAAGGGCCGTCGCCCAGGCCCTGGACGATTTTATCCTGAACAACTATAAGCTCTGGCCCTCCGCCTATATCGCGTGGGATGAACTTCTCACCCGCTTTCCGGAGGACGACCTGCCGGAGGGCCTTCCCCGGAACCTGCGCTTTCCCGGAGAGTACACCCCGGAAGAGAAAAAAGCCTTCCTGAAACGCTTTAAGTACTTAAAGCCCGGGGTGGCCCGGCTGGCCCTCTTAACCTATGCCCGGCCCCTCCTAAAAAAACTCTCCCCTTCCGCGGCGGCGGGGGATGACCAGTAAAAGCCTGGGGGCGGGGGGGCTGATTTTGGGGCTCCTCCTTTTCGGCTGCCGGAACAACCCGCCGGAGATCTTGAGCCTGTCCTGGCAGCTTTGGCTTTCCCCTCCCCTGGCCGCCGAATCCCCGGCGCCGGGGGAGACCCCCGGAAACAGCCGAAGCCCCGCTCCTGTGGCCCCCACTGTGGAGCTTTCGGTGTTCCTCCTGATCCGGGACGAGGACGGGGAAGATGACGGGGCCTACCTGTACCTTTCCGACCCTAAGGAAGAGCTCTTTTGGGAAATCCCCGCTGCGGAATGGGAAAAAGTTACCCTGGACGGGGAAAGCTGGATTGGATACAGCGCCTTCCGCCTGCCTCCCGGGGCGGACTTTTATGGCCGGAGCCTTGAACTTATCCTGGTGGATCGCAGCGGCCAACAGGCCCGGCGGGATTTTCGGGTTTCCGTCCGTCCCCCGGATCCCAGGACCCTGGTTTTTCCCCGGGTGGAGGACCGGGGGGATTCTCTGCGATTTATTAATGCCGGGGAGGAAACCCTGGTTAGGCTTTTTGATTCCCAGGGCAAACTTTTAGATGAGTTTATCACCGGCCGGGAGGAGCTGCCCAGGGAGGTTTTTTTTGAAAAAGTCCCTCCCCAGGGGGGGGGCCTGGGAATGGTGGTCTCTGTTCGGGACCCGGAGCGGGGCTACTGGCGGCGGGGGGAAAGGCAAACCCTGGAGCGCTAGCCCCAGATTATATGGGTTTATCCTGACTCCCAGGTCAACGCCATTGCCGCCTGGGCGGTCTGCGGAAAACTGGATTTTTTATTTTGGGTTGTCATGGATGCCCTGGGCATTTAGATCGGAAGAGCACAC
>JAISRN010000120.1 GCA_031273605.1 Spirochaetales bacterium
GTTCGGAGGTGAAAAACATGTTACTAGAGGAATGGAACATCGATGATGCCAAGGAAGTCTGGTATGAGGAAGGCTTGGAAGATGGCTTAGAAAAGGGCCGGGAAGAGGGCCAAAAAGCCATCCTGGATCTGGTGAGGCAGGGATATAGCCCGGAACAAATTGAATCTATGCTTTCCCAGGGCTAAGTTCCCGGCCTATTCCTTGCCGCTAACCACTAACCACTTTTTTCCGTCCGTGCTCCTGTCCGTGTCGTCCGTGGTTAATCTTAACTTGAGAATGGCTGAGGTTTTAAGCGGGGGCCTTGAAAAAGCCGGGCTTTTAAACTATAGATACAAGCAGGGTTTAAACGGCTTGCCTTGAATCTCCATCCCAAATCCGGCGGAGGTAGAAAATGAAAAACCTGCTCATCATCGGCAACGCCGCGGAAAATTCTTTTGTGGAAGATATTTGCCACCACCTGAAACAGAGGATCGATTACTCGGACATCATTTCCTTAAAGGATTTTGCCAACCGTGAGTTTTGCCCCCGGTTTATCTGGGAGGAGCCGAACAGCCCCCAGGAAGTGGGCAGCCGACTGGCGGGCAAAACCGTTCTGATCGTTTCCACCTCCGGGCGGGAGTACAGCCGGGACGAGCTTTCCATGCGGACCTTTTTAATTGCCCGGGCGGCCAAGGATAACGGGGCGGAAAAGGTGGCCCTTTTGGAGCCGGACCTCTTTTACTCCGCCCAGGACCGGGGGCCCCGGCGGGAACACGGCCTGGCCGGCCTGCCCCGAAGCGAGGAAGACTGCAAGAAATTTGACGGCCAGCCCTTCTCATCCCGGCTTTACGCGGAGCTTTTAAAAAGTTCCGGGGTGGACCGGGTGATCACCGTTCAGAATCACTCCCGGGGGGTGGAGTATCTTTGCCGGGAGCGTTTTTCCGGCGCCTTTGACAACCTCCTTCCCTACGATCTCTACGCCTCCTACATCCTCAATACCGACGTGGTTAATCCGGGCAACCTGGTGATCTGCGCCCCCGACCGGGGCGCCCAGCCCTATGCGGACGGCTTGGCGGCGGCCCTCACCAAGCAGAGGCCCGGCCTTGTTCTTTCTCCCCTGCGGATGAAAAAGGACCGCAAAAGTGAATACGAAGTAACCATCGAGGCCGATCCGGAAAGCCCCCTGCCGCTGGAAAGCATCCAGGGGAAGGATGTGGCGGTGATTGACGACATGGTGCGCACGGGAAAAACCATCGTGGAATGCTGCCGCCTCCTTAAAACCGCCAAGCCCAACCGGGTGGTGTTTTTTGTTACCCATTTTGAGTCTTCCCGGGAGGGGCGGATCAACATGGCGGACCCTTCAGTGGATGAGATCGTTACCACCAGTACCATTCCCAGCATTTCAAACCGGGACGTTCAGGGCCGCCTGCGCAGCAAGCTGGTGGTGCTAAGGCTGGAGCGCTGGCTGGCCAACCACATTCTGTACCGCTTCTGCCCGGATCGGGAACCCCTGGGGGAACCCCATTACTCCGAAGATATCTCCCTAAAGAATCCCCGGTGGAAAGGCCATCCCGGCCCCCTCTTTACCCAGCATTGGCTTTAGGCCGCCGGAGGCCCCGGAATCCATTCCGGCCCATAAAATTTCCTGTCAGTAAAATTTCCTTGTTAATCCCGAATATTTAAGGTATAATGAGCCAATTCGTAGAAAGGACTTCGAGTCTTTGCCCCTGCAACCCGGCGGAGTTTCCGTACCGGGCATGGGGAAAGACCACCGAGCCTGCCGGGAAACCGGCCGGCTTTCCACGTTTGAGAAGAAGTTTTTCTCCCTGTTTTGATCCTTGAGGAGGAAAAAATGTTTGGCGGTTACGCAGGAAAAATTCTCAATGTTAATTTAACAACCCGGGAAATTACGGAAGAAGCCCTGGACGAAGAAAGCGCCTTTGCCTTTCTGGGGGGATACGGCCTGGGCGCCAAGTATCTCTTTAAAAGAATGAAGGCCAATGCCGACCCCCTGGGCCCCGATAATGTGCTGGGTTTTGTTACCGGTCCCCTTACCGGAACCCCCGCCCTCTTTGGGGGACGGTATATGGCGGTGTGCAAATCCCCGGTGTCCCAAACCTGGAACGACGCCAACTGCGGGGGCTACTTTGGACCGGAATTAAAAAAGGCCGGGTTTGACGGGGTCTTCATTAATGGCATTTCGGAAAACCCCGTTTATCTGTGGATCTCCGGAGGCCGGGCGGAACTGCGGGACGCTAAAAAGTACTGGGGAATGGATACCCAGGCTGCCTTTGACGCCTTCAAGGAGGACCTGGGGGACGGCAAAATTCAGGCGGCCCTCATAGGTCCCGGCGGGGAAAATGTATCCCTCCTGGCCTGCGTTATCGATGACTACCACCGGGCCTTGGGACGGGGGGGCGTGGGCGCCGTAATGGGTTCTAAAAAGCTCAAGGCCATTGTGGCCCGGGGAACGGATAAAATAACGGTAACCAACCTGGAGGCCCTTAGGGAACTCAACAAAAAAATTGCCGAGGGGCTCAAAACCAGCGGCGGAGCGGCGGCCTACCGGGAGAGGGGAACCGGGGGATACACGGATAACGCTGTTTTTGGGGGGGACTGCCCCGTTTTTAACTGGGGCGACGGGGTGTCTAAGTTTGGGGACATTTCCGAACTGGGCACCGTAAAAATGGATAAATATAAAACGGGCAAATACCACTGCGCCGGCTGCCCCCTGGGATGCGGCGCCCATTACGATGTTAAGGACGGCCGCTGGCCCATCGGCAAAACCCAGCGGCCTGAGTACGAAACTATCGGGATGTTCGGCCCCATGTGCGGCCATGCGGATGTGGACGCCATTATTAAATGCAACGACCTCTGCAACCGGGCAGGGATCGACACCATTTCCACCGGAGCCACCGTGGCCTGGGCTATGGAATGTTACTCCAATAACCTTATTACCAAAGAACAAACCGGCGGTATTGATCTGCAGTGGGGCAACTCCCAGGGCATGGTTGAGGCGGTGGAGGCCATTGTTAATAACACCCCCTTCGGGAAAATCCTGGGGCAGGGCTCCGCGGCGGCGGCAAAGCTGTTAAAAACGGGGGAGCAGTACGTGATGGCGGTGCGGGGCATTGAGCTTCCCGCCCACGACGCCCGGCTTTGCCCCGGATATGCCCGCACCTACCAGTACGACCCCACCCCCGCCCGCCACGTTAAGGGGGGGCTGGGATTAAGCCAGGGCAGCAAGCCGCCGGAAGAAAAGTACAATACCAAGGATAACGGCATGGCGGATTATGTTACCACTTCCCTGTACGACCTTTTTAACATTGCCGGCCTTTGTTACTTTGTGATTCTCTGCGGCCTGCCCTGGGGGGAATTTATCCCCGAACTCATTGAAGCGGTAACGGGCATTCCCAAGGCCGACTGCCTTAAGGCCGGCTACCGGGCCCTGACCGCCAGGCACCTGTTTAATGTCCGCGAAGGGCTTAGGCGGAAGGACTTTTTCTTTCCCGGCCGACTGGCCGGACGCCCTCCCCTGACAGAGGGAATAAACAAGGGCATTACCTTAGACAACGAAAGGCTGGCGGATGATTTTTTCCGGGCCGCCGGCTGGGACGAACAAACCGGGGTGCCCAAGAGGGAAACGGTGGAACAGCTTGGCTACATGACGGAAATGCTCGATTTCTGTGTTTCCGGCAATTAGGAGCGGAGGGTTAAGCATGGCGGTCCGGGTCCAAATGCTTTCTTATCGTAATCCCGAAAAGAAGGAATTTCTTTTCGACCCCTCGGAGAATCCCACCGTGGCCGACATCCTTTCCCGACTGCAAACCCAGGAACCGGAAATGTTTAAGAATCCCGGAGGCCTATCAATTCTTGTGAACAACAAACGGGAAGACCCTCTGACGCCGGTTGCCGAAGGGGATGTGCTTACCTTGATTGAGCTTATTGTGGGAGGCTAAAGAAGGGTGGGGAGTTCCCTCCACCCTCTTTTTTCCCCCTCTTTTTTTCCGTGGTTATTCTTATATCCTTGACCTGCCATTCAGGAAAAGAAGTTTAACCACTGACCTCGATTAAACCAAGCTTCCTTATGGACA
>JAISRN010000018.1 GCA_031273605.1 Spirochaetales bacterium
ACCCTTAATAGGCCTAAGGGGTTACCCACTGCTCCCTTCCCCACCTCTCGGAAAGAAAAAAAACAGCACGCCCTTCTCTTACTCTTCGTTTCCCTTCGCTGTTAATTTCAAAAAACAAACGCTTGCCCAAAGGCGCCCTGAAAAGCCATATTCCTATGGCTGAAGGGCGAGTCAACCTATGCTCTTTATTGACTGCCGGGACTGATCATCCCTAAAGCGTGATAACCTTTATACCAGGGACAGAAAATATTGTCAACAGAATTTTGAAGAAATGTTTAAAATTCGTGAATTTTTTCTTTTTTCTTCCCTTTTTTTTCGAAAATTCAGGTAATATTCAAAAAACCCGATGATCTGAATCATACCGGGGGGAAAATGACCAACGAAGAGACCTATATCCGCTGTCAAACCTGCGGGAATTACCGGTCTGCCCGGGAAAGTTTGAGCCCCTTTTGCTGCAGCCGGGAGTGCGCCCTAAGCTATCAGCGCTGCCCCGTCTGCGGCGGCTATTTTGAAAGGGGTTCCGGGGAGGGGGATTTTTGTTCCCCCCAGTGCGCGGCCCCGCCGTCCCGGGAATTGCTAAGCCGGTTCCGCTGGGCGGCGGAGGGGGACAAGGTCTAGGGGCGAAAGCCAAGGAGGAAGCCGTGATTGCCATTATTTTGCTGGGCCCCCCGGGGGCGGGAAAGGGAACCCTGGCGGAGGAGATAAAAACCGCCTTTCACATTCCCCATATTTCCACGGGGAGCATTTTCCGGGAGGCGGCGGCGGGAAAAACCCCCCTGGGGGAGCAGGTGCGGTCGATTTTGGCCTCCGGCGGCCTGGTTCCCGACGAGCTGACCATTGCCCTGGTCCGGGATAGGCTAAAGCAGGGGGACACCGAAAGGGGCTATATTCTGGACGGCTTTCCCCGGACCCTCCCCCAGGCGGAGGCCCTGGAAGGCTTTGCCCGGCCGGGGGCGGTGATTAACCTTTGTCTGCCCGAGGAGGAGGTAACGGCCCGGCTTTCCGGGCGCAGGACCTGTCCGGCCTGCGGGGAGATCTTTCATGTCCGGCACCGGCCTTCCCGGAAAGAAGGGCTCTGCGACAGATGCGGCGCCGGGTTGACCATCCGCCCGGATGATGAGGAAGGGGCCATTAAAAACCGCCTGAGGGTTTACCGTACCCAAACCGCCGTTTTAGAGGGCTTTTACCGGGAACGGGGGCTCTGCCACGACCTGGACTGCCACCGTCCCCCGGCGGAGATATGGAAGGAACTGAAACCCTTTCTCCAAGGGCTGGAAGCCGATCCGCCGCCGTCCTCCTCAATTTAGGGCAACAATTTAGGGCAACCCCGGATTAAGAATAACCACAGACCACACTTTTTCCCCCAAAGAGGGAAAAAGTCGACCGCACAGACAAGGTCCACGGACTAAGAATAAGAATTTTCACCACCAAGATTATAGGGAAGTCTGCTGCTGACAAATAGCATAGGAGGAGGAAGAAAGAATTTTAACCGCAAAATCGAAGAAGTCGAATAAGTATAAAAAATTTCCTCCCGTGAACTCCGTGTCCACCGTGAGAGATTATTTCGTCCGTGCTCTTCCCGTCCGTGAGGTCCGTGGTTGATCTCTTTTGCCCGTGCTGCCCGCGGTTAGGCTGGGGGTTCCGAAACTCCGGCGGAGGGTTCCAGCCCCTTTTCCCGGAGAAGGGCCCTGACTCCCCGGGGGTCCCCCAGATCCGACCGGGCCAGAAGCTCCCGAAAAGCCTCCTCCCGGTCAAAACCCGCCTCCAGGGCCCGGCTTAACAGGGCCAGCCCCCCTTCGGAATCGTCAATTGCCGTGAGGTAGATCACCGCCTTCTTGTAGAGGATCTCCGCCGGGGGGGGATCGGAATCGGCAATTTGATCGTAGGCCCCCAGGGCTTCGGTAAAAAGCTCCTGCCGGGAATAGATATCCCCCAGCAGTTCAAAGACCCGGAGCTTGACCGGGGGAGATAGGCTTTGGGAGTCCAGGGCAAGCAGGATGTCCCGGGCGGCCCCGTCGTTCCCCCGGAGGGTTTCGAGGAAGGCGGTTTCGCAGAGCAGGAAGGCCCTTTCGGGAATCCCCGGCGCCAGCTCAGGGGCCTGGGTGAGGGCCCTCAGGGCTTCCACCGCCGGGCCGTGGTCTTCCCGCTGAAGGTAGATCCGGGAGATGTTGTAGAGGGCCGTTGAATCCTGGGGCTTTAGCTCTAAAATCCGCCGGTAAATGCCCAGGGCGGCCTCCCCATCCCCGTCCAGGTACTCCGCCCAGGCGGCGGCTTCCAGGAGGACCGTGTTGTCCGGGTCCAGAGCCAGGAATTCCTGAAGGAGGGCCTTGCCCTGGGATACCCGTCCGGCGGCCAGGTGGATCCGGACCAGGTTGTACCCGGCGCTAAAAAGGCTCCGGTCCGATTGAAAGGCCCTTTCGTAGGCGGCGGCGGCATCGGAGAAACGGCCCAACTCATCGTAGGCCTGGCCGAGGCTGTAGTAAAGGCGGCCTTCTTCTTTTCGGGAGAGCCCGCCGGAGGCGCAGGAGGCCAGGCTTAAGGCCAGGACCAACCCCAGGGCCGCCGGGAGAAGGGGATTCATCGTTTTAGCCCAGGACAGTTTTTTCAATCTGGCGTACCTGCCAGCGATAGAGGTCCGAAATGTTGGAGCCGTAGTCGGCAATGAGCTGAATGATGTTCCGGGAATGATCCTCGCTGTCCCGGTTGTTGATCCGGTCCCCCGCATCTCCCAGGCCGGGCATAATGTAGGCCAGGTCGTTGAGGCAGGGATCCATCCACAGGGTGTAAACCGCGGCGTTGGGGATGGCCCGGATAATCCGGAGGGACCCCTTAAGGGCGGCAATCACATTAAAGAATTTAATGGAAGCGGGGCGGATCTTTTTGTCTTCCAGAAATTTAATGATGGTAACCAGGCTGCCCCCGGTGGCGTTCATGGGGTCCGCAAAGATGAGGTCCTTGCCGTTCAACTCATCCAGGGCAAAAAAGGATCGGTCCAGGTCGAGGATGTACTCCATATCCATTTCTTTTTTGGTTTCGTCCCGGCGGATTCTAAAGAGGGCAAAGGGGGTTAGGTAACCCCGGGAGCTGTACTCTTGAATTTCCTTGCTCATAATCATGGAAGGCAGGAGGGCCCCCCGGAGCATGACGCACATGACGGTGTTTTCGATCAGGTTATCCACATCGGGAATTTTATGAACCGCGTAGTTCCGCAGGGGAACGTCCACCGGGGTTTTGGTAAGAAGGTAATTCTTTTTGGTGGCCTTGGGGCTGGTAAAAGCCAGTTTGAAGAGGAGCTCGTAGGCCCGCTGAATATAATAGATAAATTCCGAACGCTGGGTCCGCACATCCCGGAGCTTGGCGATAAGCCGGGAGGCTTCGCCGTGGGACTCGCTGGGCATGTCAAAGGGATAAACCTTAATCCGGGGCTCCTCCTGGATGATCTCCCTAAGCCGGTCGCCCATGACGTTATAAAGCTGAATAAGCTCTTTCTGGCTTTTTTCCAGCCGGTCGGAAAAGGCCTGGCCGTCCAGGATGGCAAAAAGCTCCTTGGCCTGGTCAAAATTTTCATCCATCTCCCGGATATGCTCTTTATCCTGGGCGGTTAGGCACCCATCCAGGTCCGCCGCTTTTAAAATAACCGTATTCATGGAACCCCCTTTCGTTCTGCATCCCCAGTTTAGCATACCGGGGGCGTACAAAAAAGACCCCGGAGCGGCCCGGGGGTTATTTTTTGGGGAGATTCTTTGGCAAACCCAGGACGCAATGCACAACCCCGCCGCGGACAGCAAAGAAGGCGGGGAAAAAGCATCTCCTAGGGGAGTCGAACCCCTGTTGGCGGGATGAAAACCCGCTGTCCTAACCACTAGACGAAGGAGACAGTTACCCTTCCTTAAGGAGTAGTTGTTTTTACCATCCCCGGAAAAAAATGTCAATACCTTAAGACAGTCCTCACGCGAAGGAAGATAACCACGGACCTCACGGACCACACGGACGGAAAAGTGGTTAGTGGTTAGTGGTTAGTGGCAAGAGGAATAGGCCGGGAACTTAGCCCACAGGTCAAGTTCCCAGCTTATCTTTCGCGGATTTTCGCGCCTCGCGGTCAAAAATTCTTTTTCTGGCACCCCTAGTTGGTTTTTTTGGGGGGCGGCTCAATCATC
>JAISRN010000015.1 GCA_031273605.1 Spirochaetales bacterium
AGGAGCGAAACGTCTTCAAAAACGGCCTGGTCTTCGGTGGTTATTAGTTTAGCCACAATAGGGTGATCCGGGTTAATCTCTAAAATGGGCTTAACCTCTCCGCCCAGGCTGTCCGCCCCCATGCTTTTTAGCATCTGCTGAAGCTGCAGGCTGGGGTCCGAATCGTCGCTTATCAGGCAGGAGGGAGCATCGGTAAGCCGGGAGGAAGCCGCCACATCCTTAACCCGGTCGCCCAGAACCTCTTTAATCCGGGCCAGTACCGGCTTAAGCTCTTCCTCTTTCTTTTTGTCTTCCCCGGTTTTGAGGTCTTCATTGGTGCTGGCCCGGTTAATGGCTTTTATTTCCCTGTCCTTGTAGCGCCCCAGGGTAGGAACCACCAGCTCATCAATCTCCTGATCCATGATGAGCACTTCCCAATTCTTTTTTTGGTAGGCCGCCAGGAGGGGAGAAGAACGAAGGGTATCCTCGCTGCCGCCGGAAATATAATAAATGACCTTTTGATCCTCCGGCATCCGGGACACGTAATCCGCCAGGCCGGTATAGCCCTGATCAAAGGTGGACTTAAACCGGACCAATTCCATTAAAATTTCCCGGTTGGCGTAGTCTCCGTACAGCCCTTCCTTTAGGGGCCGGTTAAATTCGTCAATAAACTGGATGTACTTTTCTTTGTTGTTTTCCGAAAGGCTTTTAAGCTCCTGGAGGATCTTTTTAACCGAGGCGGCGCGGATCTGGGCCAGAACCCGGTTTTGTTGAAGAATCTCCCGGCTTACGTTGAGGGGCAGGTCTTCCGAATCAATTACCCCCCTCAAAAACCGCAGATAAACAGGCATAAGCTCCTTGTCGTCATCGGTAATAAAAACCCGGTGAACATAGAGTTTTACCCCGGGACGGTAGTCCGCGTGAAACAGATCAAAGGGGGCCTTTTGGGGAATAAAAAACAGGGTGGTGTACTCCTGGGCGCCTTCGGCCTGGGTGTGAACATAAAACAGGGGATCCTGGGAGTCGCCGCTTATGCTCTTGTAAAACTCATGGTAGTCCTCTTCCTTTAGGTCCGTCTTGGAACGCTTCCATAAGGCGGAGGCGGAGTTTATCTGTTCGATTTTGTGCTCTTTAAGTTCTTTTCGGTTTTCTCCTTCCCCTTCGTACCGGGACTGGTCATATTCCAAAAAAATAGGAAAGGCGATATGGTTAGAATATTTTTTTATCAGCTCTTGAATTTGCCAGCGGTTGGCATACTCCCGGCCTTCTTCGTTTAAGTGAAGGATCACCGTGGTGCCAAAGCCTTCCCGCTCCGCCCCGGTAACGGTGAAGGAATTCTCCCCGTCGCTTTCCCACTTGTAGGCCCCCTCTTCCCCGGCCTTTTTCGAGATCACCTCCACCCGGGAGGCCACCATAAAACTGGAGTAAAAACCTACCCCAAACTGGCCGATGAGATTAGAATCCCGTTTTTCATCCCCGGTTAGCTGGGACAAAAAGTTTTTTGTTCCGGAACGGGCAATGGTCCCCAGGTTATTTTCCAGTTCTTCCCCGTTCATGCCAATCCCGGAATCCGAAATGGTGAGGGTTTGCTGCTTGTCCCCGTCAAAGGTAATGTCAATCCGGGGGTCAAAGGCCAGGTTTTTGAAGCCCTCATCGGTAAGGGTGAGGTATTTTAATTTATCCAAGGCGTCGCTGGCATTGGAAACCAGTTCCCGCAGAAAGATCTCCTTATGGGAGTACAGGGAATGGATAATAAGCCTTAACAGTTGGGATACTTCGGTTTTAAATTTTTTTGCCGCCATGAGAACTCTCCTGCAAAATTAGGGTTAAGCGATAGTCCTGGTACAATATAACTATTTTTGAAACCGGGGAAAAGCAAAATTTATGCCTGAGATGGGGAAGAAGGGCTGTTCAGCCCTAATCAGGGGCCGCCGGAAATTTAGAGCAAATTTTATTGCAAATCGTAAAAAAGTACGCAAAAAATTTGACAGAGGGAAAGTCTGGCCTATACAATATAAGTAAAGTGATTTACCGGAAGAAAGCGCTAAACCAGAACTTAAAGGAAGTTTGTCAAATGAAAAAGCCCTTATTCTTTACGTTTGCAACGGCCATATTGTTTATAGCCTCATTCCTGGTTTTTCCCCGGGGATCGAGCGAAGCCTCCTCCGAAACGGCCCTTCCCCGGCCCGCCCCCGGCGCTCTCTTGCCCATCGAGGGGGCCTATAACATCAGGGATTTGGGGGGCTACCGGACTGAGGAGGGAAAAACCGTCCGCTGGGACCTGGTTTTCCGGGCCGGGGAGTTGGACAAACTTACCCCCGGCGATGTGGCCCATTTTGAAGAACTGGGAATAAAAACCATCGTGGATTTCCGGGACACCGAAGAAAGGGCGGCCGCCCCTGACGCCCCCATCAGCACGGTTAAAAACAACTATCATTTTCCCATAGACGGGGGCAGTTCCTGGTTCTTCGGCATCCTAGCCCGGCTTTCCCCGGAGCAAACCTTTGGCTGCCTGGTGGATTCCAAT
>JAISRN010000044.1 GCA_031273605.1 Spirochaetales bacterium
TATCATGGGGTAAATTATGGCATCCGCACTTTTGGACGGATTCAGGTCTTTATCAGGGGGATAAAATAATGTATAAATAGAGATAATAGGAGGATAAGGACATGGCAGCGGTTACCCTATCCCTGATCGTTGTTTTTTCCCTGTTCGGCATGGCGTACGCCTTTTTCACCCTGGTCAAGAAACCGGGCGCCGGAAGCGCGGCCCCAGGCTCACCGGCAAAGCGGGTCTTTTTTCACGGCGGCTTTGCCCTTGCCACCCTGCTATTGGGGATCTCCTTTATAACCCACTACCCCTATACGCGGTATAATTTTCTCCACATCATGATTTACCTCTGGTGCGCCTGGGCGGGCGCTATTTTAGCTTTTTATTTTAAGACCGAAAAACAAAAAAATATTGTTTCGATCCTCTTCGCCGCCCTGTACCTGTTTTTTATTCTGCTGAAATTTACTTTTACCGACAGGAATTTTTACCTCCGCCTGCCCCTCAATATCTGTAACATCGTTCTGGTGATCATCGTGCTGCGGGTTTTTGTTAAAAGCAGGATGCTGGACAACTATGCCTTAACCCTTGGGTTCCTTGGCGCGGTAATGAACTTTTTCATGGGGGCCTGGCATAACGGCAGCTACAATACGGCGATTGTCATTCCCGGCGAACTGGGTTTTTATTATATCCAGGTTATTGAAGCGACCCTGGTTCATTCGTTTTTCCTGACCTTCTGCCTGTATGCCCTTCTTACCGGCATGATCATCCCCGATGTGAAGGAAATGACAAAAAATTTCATCTGGATTGTCCCCTTCTTTGCCGTTTTTGTGTTTACCAACCAGCTTTACGGCGGTGATTTTTTCTTTACCGGAACCCTCCGGGATACCCCGCCCCCCCTCATCGCCCTGTACCGCGCCATGCCCTTTGTTTTTACCGTTACCATAGGCGGTCGTCTTTTTGAAATAAATATCCTTGACAACCTCATTGTGATCGCCTTAAGTTTCAGCGTATTGACGGCGGCATCATGGGGCCTTGTCAAAGCCAGGGGCATTTTGGAAAAGACGGGGTAATTTTATTCGCAGCGAGGGTCTAATACCCTATGCCTGATACTATCTATCATAAGTTCATTTTTTAACTTTTGATAATTTTTGATAAATTCCGTTTGTTATAAATAACCCTATGAATTTCAATAACATTGTTAAGTACAACATAAAAAACAAGATAATTTTTTACATTAATTATTCTATATTCTGTATCAATTGGCTCAGATGATCTATAAAGATGATGTGAATATGGATTTTTCTTTAGATTTACAATTTTCTTTTCAATCTCATTGATGAAATTCGATGCGACTTTGGGAGCTTCCAGGGTTTCAGTTATATATTCAACTATTTCGCCAATATCTTTTTTGGCAAGCGGCAAATACTTTATAGTAAATTCCATTCATTTAGCTGCCGTTATTTTTTGACGTAATTCCAAAAACACTTCTTCA
The DNA here is from genome assembly GCA_031273605.1 of Spirochaetales bacterium. Classification (GTDB taxonomy): domain Bacteria; phylum Spirochaetota; class Spirochaetia; order UBA9216; family UBA9216; genus JAISRN01. The sequence continues at coordinate 1,475 of JAISRN010000044.1, forward strand.
TGGGAAAAGCGTTTTTTTGTTGTTTTAGCCTCCATTTCAGCTTCTTTAAGTTTATTATATATTTCGCTTTCAAACAGTTTATCTTCATAGGCTTCAATACTCATGACAACCATATCGCCATAGCCATTTTTTGTCAGAAATACCGGTTCCTTTGATTCATGTACCAATTTGGATATTTTAGAAAAACTATTACGCAAGTCAGATACAGGACGGATATTAGCCATAACAACTCCCCAATTATCATAATACTATCATAATTGTGCTAAATAGTCAAGAGTCGGAGATGATAGGCAAAAGGCAAGGCAGCCGGTTATGGGGCGGCCAGGAGGTCCACCGGACGGCCGGTCAGGGCCTCCATTGCCCGGTTAAGGGCCTCCCCGTCTTTGGCGGAAGCGGCGGCCAGTTCCCGAACCGTCCCCCGGGCATAGTCCAAATTCAGGTTTCCCGGAGTTCCCAGGGCGGTCCGGCTTTTGAGGGCCTCCGCAGGGTCCCGAAGGGTGAGGGTTTCCAGGGCTAGGCCCACTTCCCGGTAGGCTTCCCGGAAACTTGTTCCTTCCAAAACCTTTTCCAGGGCGGCATCGGTGGCAAAGATCTCCGGGGTAAAGGCCCCCTCCAGGGCTTTCCGGCAGGGCTTAAGCCGGGCAAAGGTTAAATCCATCACCCGGAGGCATTGCCCCGCCAGGTCCAGGGCTTTTAAGAAGGGCTCCTTGGTTTCCTGGAAGTCCCGGTTGTATCCCGAAGGAAGGGCCCGGCTTAGGCTGCGAATCTGGCTTAGGCAGGCGGAAAGGGTGGAGGACTTGGCCCGGAGCAGTTCCAGGCCGTCGGGATTCTTTTTTTGGGGCATGATGGAGGAACCGGAGCAAAGCTCCCGGGGCAGTTCAAAGTAGCCGAATTCCGGGAGGGAAAAGAGGATAAGGTCCTGGGCGGCGCAGGAAAGGGTAAGGCCGATGTGGTCCAGGGCGGAGACCACCAGGGCCTCCAGGCGGCCCCGGGAGTTGATGGCATAGAGGACATTATTTTGGGGCCGGGCAAACCCCAAAAGCCCGGCGGTAAGTTCCCGGTCCAGGGGAAGCCTGACCCCGTAGCTGGCCGCCGCCCCCAGGGGGCATTGGTTAAACACATCGTAGACCTGGGCCAGGTGGCGCAGGCCGTCGAGGATGTCCTCGGCCCACGCGGCGGCCCAAAGCCCCACGGAAGAGGGCATGGCAATTTGCAGGTGAGTCCGGCCGGGCATGGGGAGGTCCCGGTGGGTTTCCGCAAAGGCAATGAGGGTTAGGGCCAGGGCCTCTCCCCATTGGCGGATCCGGATTACCGAAGCCCGGCCAAAGAGCCGGAGGGCCGTGAGAACCTGATCGTTTCGGGACCGGCCGGTATGGATCTTTTTTCCCGCCTCCCCGGCCAGTTGGCACAGCCGGTTCTCAATGGCGGTGTGGCAGTCCTCTTCCTCCCGCCGGATAACAAAGCGCCCCTGGGAATGTTCGGCAAGGATGGTTAGGAGCCCCTGTTTGAGGGCCTCAAACTCCCGGGGGGCTAGGATTCCCAGCTTGAGGAGCCCGGTTCCGTGAGCCAGGGAGGCACAGCAGTCCGCGGGAACCAGGGCCTGATCCAGGAGGTAGTCCCGGCCCACGGTAAAGCTCTCGATAAGCCCGTCCAGCCGGTAATTTTTTTCCCATAGTTTGGCCATCACGCCTCCGGTAAAATGAAAAAGGATTAGAGGCTTTCCCAAAACTTCAGTTTTTGGAATCCAGGACCAACCGGGTTTTGGGATTTGCTCCTTAATCCTACCGGTTTCCCGCGGCAAGGTCTATCCCCCAAGATAACCACGGACGACACGGACGGAAAAAGTGGTTAGTGGTTAGTGTCCAGACAAAGAATAAGAATAACCACGAAAATCACACGAAAGGACGCGAAAATAAGACTCGCTATTTCCCTTTCGCGGATTTTCGCGTCTTTCGTGGTTTCTCCTCCTCCTCTGTTTTTCGGAGGGGGCTGAACAGGAAACCAGGAATAACCACGGACAGGAACACGGACGGAAAAAGTGGTTAGTGGTTAGTGGCAAGAGGAATAGGTTGGGAACTTAGCCTTTTGGACCGCGAAAGGCGCGAAAGAACAGGAAAACCGGATTGGAAGACGGAAACTGGACCCCCACGTTATCTAAGAAATTTTCTCACGGAGGACTTTAGAGTTTTTGTATCCCCCCCGTGAACTCCGTGGGCTCCGTGAGGGAAAAAAGGTCCAGCTCCCTGTTTATCACTATGTGTTCCTTGGCGGCCCTTGGCGGTTTTTCTTCTACTCCGCTTCGTAGGCCCCCAGGTCTATGGCGTCGCCCTTTATCCGGGCCGTACCGTCCAGGTCGGTGGTAACGGCGGAAAGGTCCGGGTTTTCTCCGGGGTCGTAATAGGCATCGCTTCCCGCGCCGATGGCAACGCTGCCCGTTCCCAGGCGGTAATCCCCGCCGGTGGTGGGAGTCCACCCCACTGCATCGGGATCTATCCATCCTATAAAGACGGGACCTATGTTCATGTTACCATCATTATCGGGTGGCGGTACTGTTGGGTAGGAACTGTCCTGCACAATGCTGTGGGTAATAACCGGGTTACCGTGATCATTGTAAATTCCCGCTTCCGAAGGGTTTCCCGCCGTATTCCCCCAGATGATGCTGTTCCTGATCTGCGGCGAGGAGTTGTTGAGTATTCCCCCGCCGCTGTTGTTGGCAGCATTGCCGGCGATGGTAACATTGGTCAGAACAGGAGCGGAGTAGCTATCATCATTGTACATTCCCCCGCCACCGGCGGCAGTATTGCCGGAGATGATAACATTGGTCAGTACCGGCAGGGAGGGTTGGCTTACACTGCCTCTAGTGGCTATTCCCCCGCCGTAGCCGCCGGCAGTATTGCCGGAGAGGGTAACATTGGTCAGGATAGGCGAGGCGGTGTAGCTGTACATTCCCCCGCCGTTGCCGGTGGTTGCGGTATTTCCGGAGATGGTAACATTGGTCAGCGTCGGCATACTGCCATCCCCATTAGACATTCCCCCGCCGTTGTTGGCGGCTGTATTATTTAAGATGTCAACGCCGGTTAGTACCGCCGAGGCGTCACTCTCGTTGGACATTCCCCCGCCGTTGCCGCCAGCGGTATTGCCGGAAATGGTCACATTGGTCAGTACCGGTAAAGCCTTGGCGTTTATCATACCCCCGCCGCCACTTGCGGCTTTGTTGCCGGAGATAGTCCCATGGCTCAGTATCGGTGAGGCAAAACCATTGAACATTCCCCCGCCTGTATCTAGGGCTTCATTGCCGGAGATGGTCACATTGGTCAAGACCGGTGTAGAGTAGGGGAAGCCGGGAGGCAGGGGTTGTTCTATGTTTATGCCTGATGGTAAGGCGGTGACGGTGATGTACATTCCCCCGCCAGCATTTCTGGTTACTCCTAAGGTGTTTACCAACAGAGAGCTCGTTCCATTGGCGTAACCGCCGCTTATGGTAAATCCGTCTAGGATAGTCCCGCTGTTGGCGGGAATATCCAGGGCCAGGACCACATGGTAGGTGTTGTCCGTGCGAAGATCATCCTCGTCATCGCCATTTATATCCCCGCTTAAAATGGCCCGGTACGCCGGAGCAACGGCGCCATAGTTGCCAAAACGGCCTTTCCGGGTGGTTTCGTCTATATCTTCCCCGTTTTCGGCATAGCCCCCCCGGACTTCCACCCCTTCCCGCAGGATGAAGCTTGAGTCCCGGTCGTTCTCGGGGGTATCGTAATTGGTGGTCCCATCCGGATTGGGCTTGTACCGGGGCTTGTAGGTCCCCGCGGCCACCCGCACCAGGGCGTTGGCAACCCCCGCCGCCTTGGCCTCCGCAGCCAAGTCCAACATCTTTTGCAGATCATCCGACGCGTTGGCCCAGGACGAGCCGTCCCCGGTCCCATTTGCCGTGACGTAACGCCAGCCATTGAGAAATTCCGCTGTTACCGTTACGTCCGCGAGGGGCATGGTAAAGATCCATGTTGTTCCCGATACGGTTAGGTCCACAGTGCCTTCGTTCACCTCCAGGCTATCGGCTTTATAGGCGGCACCGGCGTTAAGCGGCGTTACCGTCAGCGTGATGGGGGTCCCCTCAAAGGCGTAGGAGAAATTGGAGGCCACCGTGCCTCCGGTCATAGGGGGGATAATTATCTCGTACAGAGGGCCTTTCATATTCATGTTAATCCGGGCAGTATTGGCCCCCGGTTTTATCGGGACCGTGGTACTCCCCGTTCCTATCAACGCCCCTTCCTTTATCAGGGTTCCTCCCTGGTAGTAAGCCCACACGTCTACCCGCCACTCCCCCAGGGCCAGGCTCACGGTTTTGTTTTCTCCGGCGGCCAGGGCGTGATTAAGGGTTTCGCCCCCGGGGCCGGTGAGGGTAACTTCGTAGAGCAGGGCGTTCAGCATTTCCGGGAGCAGCTCGCCGCCATGGTTAATGGCCAGGGCGGAGGGAGAGCCTCCTCCGGAGCCCCCGAAGTTCAGGGTGAGTGTTCCGGTACTTCCCCTTTCCGTGCCGCCGGGACCCAGGATAAAGTTGCAACCTGCGAGGAGGGTTAGGGTAATGATTCCCATGATGAGTTTTTTCATTTTTTGAGGTTTCCTATTATGGGTGAGAAAGGAGATTCTGTTAGCGGGAGGACAAAAGAAAAAGACCCGGCCTGGCGGCCTAGAAAAGTTTGCCGGGGGGGGGGGGGGTAACTATAAGATAAGAATTGTGCGAAACCCATGCCAATTTTCCCTTTTATAAGTGAGTATACCATCCCTAGGCAAATGCGACAAGGGGTTTTAAAAAAGGCAGAGGCTTTCCCGATTTAGGATAACCACGGATTAAGAATAACCACTTTTTCCCCCAAAGAGGGAAAAAGTCGACCACACAGACAGGAACACGGACGGAAAAAGTGGTTAGTGGTTAGTGGCAAGAGGAATAGGTTGGGAACTTAGGCGCCGAAGGCGCACAAAGGGAAGACGAAAACTCGACCCTCCACCTTCCCCCCTTCTTTCACCCTTCTTCCGCGGTTAAAAATTCTTTTTCCACGGACTTTTTGCTTGAAATTCCCTCTTTTGTCCGTGGGGTCTGTGGTTAAATTGAAATTTTCCGGCGGCAAGGTCTATCCCTGTTAGCCTAGAAGCCGGGGGACAACACCCGGCGCAGAATGGTATCGGGAATTTCCCGCAGGATTGTCCGTCCCCAATCCCGTTGCAGCACAAACCTAACCCGGCCGTCCTTCTTTTTTTTGTCCTCCTTCATAAGGGGGAGAAGGGTTTCCGCCGCCCCGTCCCCTCCTAGGCTTAGATCCAGGCCGAAATCTTCGAGGAGGCTTTTGGCCCGGTGTTCCCAGGCGGGCTTGGTAAGGCCCATGAGGACCCCCGCTTCCAGGGACCGGGCCATGCCCCAGGCCACTGCTTCGCCGTGGCTTATCCCCGCAAGGCCGCGGCTGGTTTCCAGGGCATGGGCAAAGGTGTGGCCAAAGTTGAGGTGGGTCCGGAGGGAGGTTTCGTTAAAATCCCGGGTAACGTAATAGCCCTTAATTTTGAGGGACTCCCGGACCGCCCAGGTTAAGATCTCCGGGTCCCGGTGAAGGAGGGCGCTCCGGCAGCTCCGGAGACTGGGCAGCAGGCTTGAGGATCGTAAGAAGCCGTGTTTGATAAGCTCCGCCAGGCCGGACTGGAATTCCCTTTCGGGCAGATCAGCCAAAAAACCGGCGGCGATCCGGAGTTCCCCCGCGGGATAAAAGGTGCCTACGAGGTTTTTATAGCCGTCAAGATCAATTCCCGTTTTCCCCCCCAGGCCCGCATCTACCATAGCCAGGAGGGTGGTGGGAATTAAAATTAATCCTGTTCCCCGCATGTACAGGGAAGCCCCCAGGGCGGTTAAGTCGCAGACCACCCCGCCCCCCAGGGCGTAAAAAAAGGAGTCCCGCCCCAGCCCCGCCTCCCGGGCGGTTTGCAGAATTAACTTTAGGTTGTCCCAGTTTTTGGAAAGCTCTCCGGACTTGAGGGTTAGGACCGCGGTTCCCGGCGCCGGATCCGGTTTGTTTTTGATCAGGGGCAGAACGTTTTCGTCAAAAACAAAGAGGCCCTTTTCTCCCGGCAGGATGACCTGTTCCGGGGAAAGGAAGTTCACCCGGCAGACCTTTCCGCCGAACCTAAAGGTGAGGCCCCTTTGAGTACTTGCTTTTTTCGCCAACCGCGTCTCCTTTCCTGCCGGGACAGTTGAGCCAGTTCCAAAATCTGACATTTTGGAACTGCCTTAAGTTAATAAGGATTGTAACCGTCCCTTACCCGGCGGGTCAAGCCGGACCGGTCAAGGGGCAGCAATTCTAGATTAAGGATTAACCACTTTTCCCCCAAAGAGGGAAAAAGGCGACCTCACAGACAACTCCACGGACAAATCAATGAACGATCCTTATGATTTCCGCTTTGGGATAGGCACAAAAATTGACCAAAAAACCCAATTTCAGTCCGATTGCGGCTAAGTAATTGAGAGGCAAATACCATCATAGACTCTGGAGAGCTTTTTTTGCCCTCACTCTATAGTATCGTCTTCGTCCGTGTTGTCCGTGCCGTCCGTGGTTAAATTTAAAATTCCTGGTCAAGGGGCGCGGTTATCCTAAATTAGAATTGCCGAAGGCCCGCAGGATAATCTTCCCTAAGTTCAAAAAAAAGCCTATACTTAGGGTATGTGCGGCATAATTGGTTACTGCGGTCCCCGGCGGGCGGCGCCCCTGCTCATCGAGGGGCTGCGCCGGATGGAATACCGGGGCTACGATTCGGCGGGAATCTGCTTAGGCGCTCCGGGGGGCCTGGCATTAATTAAAACCGCCGGTAAGGTTAAGGCCCTGGCGGAAAAGGTACCCGCCGATTTGGAAGGGAACTGCGGTATCGGCCATACCCGCTGGGCCACCCACGGGCTGGTGAACGAACAAAACGCCCACCCCCATACGGACATCCAAAAACGCTTTGCCCTGGTTCATAATGGTATTATCGAAAATTACCTTTCCCTTAAGCAGGAGCTTCAGGCTGAAGGTTTTGTTTTTCAGTCTGAAACGGACTCCGAAGTGCTGGTGGCCCTTCTGACCGGGCTCTACCGGGGGGACCTGGAAAAGGCGGTTAAGGAGGCCCTAGGCCGGGTAGAGGGAACCTATGGCCTGGCCTGCCTCTGCATCGACGAGCCGGGGCTTATCGTGGGCGCAAGGAACGGATCGCCCCTGGTGGTGGGCATTGGGGATGGGGAAATGTTCCTGGCTTCGGATTACAACGCCATGATCGCCCATACCCGGCAGGTGGTCTACTGCGAAGACGGGGAGGTTATAACCCTTACCGCCTCGGGTTTTCGAACCACGGACCTGGCTAACCGCCGGATCGAAAAAAGCATAGACCACATTGACGGAACCGGCGCCGAGGCGGAAAAGGCGGGGTTTCCGACCTTTATGGAAAAGGAAATCTGCGAACAGCCTGAGTCTGTTGACCGGGCTATGCGGGGGCGGCTCTCCCGGGAAACCGGCTCGGCGGTGCTGGGGGGGCTGAACATGAGCGCCCGGGAACTCCGCTCGGTGGGGCGGATCCGCATCCTCTCGGCGGGCACCTCCTATTACGCCGCCCTGGCCGCCTGCTACATGATTGAATCCCTGGCCCGGATTCCCTCAACGGCGGAGCTGGCCTCGGAAGTCCGCTACGCCAATCCCCTGGTGGAGCCGGACACCCTCTTTTTTGTTATTTCCCAATCCGGCGAAACCGCGGACACCCTCTTTGCCCTTAGGGAACTCAAACGCAAGGGCGCCCGGGTGCTGGGGGTCTGCAACGTGGTGGGTTCCACCATTGCCCGGGAAGCCGATGGGGGCATTTACATCCACGCCGGGCCGGAGATTGCCGTGGCCAGCACTAAGGCTTTCACTTCCACCCTTACGGCTTTTCTCCTCTTTGCCCTCTCCATGGCCCGGAGCCGGGACCTTTCCCTTAAGGCGGGGCTGGCCCTGATTGACGAACTTTCCGCCGTTCCCGGCAAGATTCAGAGCCTCCTGGACCGTCGGCAGGACCTGGACCTTCTGGCCCAAAAGTATCTCTGGGCCGGTAATTTCCTCTACCTGGGCCGGGGCATCAACTATCCCCTGGCCCTGGAAGGGGCCCTTAAACTGAAGGAAATTTCCTATATTCATGCGGAAGGCACCAGTTCGGCGGAAATGAAGCACGGCCCTATCGCCCTCATTAACGAGAGCTTTCCCACGGTGATGATTCTCCCCCAGGATTCCCTTAGGGGAAAAAACATCTCCAACCTCAAGGAGATCAAAGCCCGGCAGGGAAAAGTTATCGCCCTGGCCACCGCGGGGGACGAAGAAATTTCTTCCCTGGCGGACGATGTTTTTTTTATTCCCCCGGCGGAAGAACTCCTCAACCCCCTCCTTGCGGCAGTCCCCCTGCAGCTTTTTGCCTACTACCTTGCCCGGCGTCTGGGCCGGAATGTGGATCAGCCCCGGAACCTGGCCAAAAGCGTTACCGTGGAATAGGGGACAAAGGCCGCCCTTTTAGAATGGCCTCCGGCGAGGTTTCCGCTTTAATGTAATTATATTGCTTCGCATTAATCGAAAAGGCATGGCAGATAATTTGGTCAATTTTATTTTGAAATTGAACCAGGCCGTCTTTATTTCCGGCTAAAGTTTTTTTGTACAGGGCATAAATAAACCGGTGGGTATCATTGTCCAGCAGGGGCAGGGGTAAATTTTGCAAGTGGGATTTTAGTATTTTTTTTGAATTAAATTTTTTTTGGAATATAAAAGTATATATATCACTGTTAAATAAAGCGGTGATTGTTTCCATGGGGTATTTTTTTGCAATAAAAAGATTGGCGCTGTTTAGAACAAGGCTGCCGCTTTTATCGAGAACACAAATGAGCTTATCGCTTATAAAACGATAAACAATTTTTTTCTGCCTGTAATATTCTATAGGCGCTGCCTGCTGGTATAAACCGGGTTCAAATTCAAGATACTGCTTAGGCGCGGAAAATAGATATTTTTCGATGTCCTTGCCCCGGAATATGGCTTCTGATTTTTCAGTTTTTTGGCAAAGCAAATGTTTTTTATTGTTTCCAAGAACTATGCCAAGGGCAAATACGGCGTCATTTTGCAGCGTGCAACGGCCGGTATTATATATTTTATCAATAATGGCGGAATCTTGGGCATTAACGGCGGCGCTTACAATAAAACCGGGGGGAGCAATGCTTTGCAGCGGCGCTTGATAAATATTTCCTTCGCCATTTTGAATGTTCAGGCCTTTTTTATTAAAGCTGTTTTTTATTTTAAGCAGAATACTCCCGGAAAGCACGCCCTTAAAGGGGCTGCCCAATAATTTTATAGAAACTTCATTGCCCCTGGTCAGCACATAATGCCTGATGTTTTTGTGCGTCGCAACGTTCAAAAACGCGTGGGGAAGGAAAAAATACAGGGTTCCCTTTTTTTTGAGCCTTTTTAAGGCATTGTACAAAGCTATGCTAAAGGCTTCCGAAGTAGCCAATTCGGGGTACGAATTGATTAAAAATTTTTTTTGCGCCGGGGTAAATTGACTGCCCCAGGGAGGATTTGTAATTATATAGTCAAATCCTTCGGAAGGTTTTTGAAACAATAAATCTTCGCCGTTATTAAAGATTAGGTCGTTCTTTAAAATATGGGGGGTAATATTTTTGCTGTTAAAAAATAAGACAAGGTTTACAAAACATATTTTTAGGGCCGTTTCGTCCGTATCACAGGCGTATATCTTGGAAGGGTCGTGGGATTTTGTTAATACCTTAAGCAAAATACCGCCGCTCCCGCAGCATGGATCAAGAACAGTTTTGTCGGAAGGCATTGTTATCCCCTTTAAAAGTTTAGGGGGAGTATAATATAAACCGGCGTGCGATTTTTGCGCAATGCTTTTTATGGACTGGTAGAAAGCCCCTATTATGTCATCGTCTTCGTTGGGTATTTCGTATTTTGAATATAAGGTTTTGGCAATATGGGGATTGGCCCCTGTTTTTATCCAATCCGAAATCAGGGCGTCGATTTTTGTTTTTGAATTGAGCGGTTTTTTCTCATCGATCAGTTTGTTGGAGCGCAGCACGGCGAAGGAAAGGGCCAAAACCCCCTCTTCGGCGGTTAAACCGGATTTTTTAAAATCATCCACCAGGTTTGACAATAGCTTTTTTCGGTCTTTGCCGGTGATGCCCAGATAGGATAGCTCTGTTTTTTGCGACAAGGTTCTATTGGCCCTTGAATTAAGACGCTCCGGATTGCTTTTTATTTCTTGGATGATCCGGGCAAAGGATTCTCCGCTGTAACAGTTCCGAAGATCCGGCGGCGGTATTACCTGGGTTTTGATCCAATTATTAATGGTAGCCAGAGAAACGCCCAGTTCCTCACAGAGTTTTTCTTTTTTCATAAAAACATCATCCGAGGCAGTTCCAAAATGTCAGATTTTGGAACTGCCTCATCCATATATCAATTTTGAAACTACCTCGACTTCTGCGGTTAAGTCAAGTTCTTCCCAAGCCGGTAAGTTCCTGATAGGGCGTAGTTGGGATAAGCCGCTTTGCCGGGGAGATTGAAATTACCCCTGGAACAGGGTATGCTTAGAGGTGGAACAAGGGGGAAAGAGATGGCGGATACGATGGACCCGAGGACAGATTTAACTTTTAAGGAAGTCTGGGCGGCGATAATGGCCCTCCGGGAAAGCCAGCAAGAGATAGCCCGGCAGATAAAGGAAAGCCAGGCAGAAACAGCCAGGCAGATGAAGGAAAGCCAGCAGGAAACGGACCGGAAACTGCAAGAGACGGCCCGGCAGATGAAGGAAACGGACCGGCAGATTAAGGAGACAAGCAGGGAGTTAGGCAAATTAGGGAACCGTTTCGGTGAGTTGGCGGAGCACCTGGTGGCTCCCAGCATAAGGGAGAAGTTCAACGCCTTGGGCTATCATTTTGAGGAGATCATCCAGGACTATCAGATGGGGAAATTTGCGGAAGTTGACATTCTCCTGGAGAATGATAATTTTTCGGTAGCCATTGAAGTAAAGTCGAAGCCCCGGCCGGAAGATGTGGACGAGCATCTGGAGCGTCTTGAGATAATCAGGCAGTTTAAGGACCGGCACGGGGATCGCCGGAAGGTCCGGGGGGCCCTTGCGGGAGCCATCATGCCTGAGTCGGTCCGGAACTATGCGATAAAGAAGGGTCTGTATGTGATAGTGCAGAC
>JAISRN010000135.1 GCA_031273605.1 Spirochaetales bacterium
GTGATTTCCGAGTAACCGCAGGTTTCCACCAGAAAGGCCGCTTCCTCCAGGATGTACTCCGTGCTGCGCTGCCGGAAGGGCCGGTAAAGAAAACCCGCGTGGCAAAACCGGCAGCCGGACCCGCAGCCCCGCATGATCTCCACGATGCCGTGATCCTGCACCACCCCGGCGCTGGGAACAAGGAAGCCCTCCTTCCGGAGGCTTAAATCCCCAAAGCCCTGCCACACCGCCCGGAGGGTCCGCTCCTTTTTACCCTGATACCAAATAAACTCCGCCGAATGAAGCCCTTCCAGGGCGTCCTGCCTTGACCCTCCGGCTTTTTTTATCTCCCTGAGGGCCTCCAGCAGGGAGCCGAATTTTTCCTCCGCCTCCCCTATCCATACCCCGTCCAGATAGTCCCCCAGCACGGCAGGGTTGGTAATGGCCGGTCCTCCGGCAATCACCAGGGGGTCTTTTTCCCCCCGGTTTTTGTTTTTCAGGGGAATCCCCCCGGAGTTAAGCACCGTAAGGATCCCCGTCGCATTCAGCTCGTAGCCAAAGGAAAAGCCCACCATGTCGCATTGGCTCAGGGGCCGGCCGGTTTCCAGGGTATAGAGGGGCAGCCCCCGGAGTTTTAGGGCTTCTTCAAAATCCGGGGCGGGACAAAAAACCCGCTCGCAGGCAATATCTTCCAGGGCGTTTAGCTCCCGGTAGAGGAGTCTAACGGCCAGATTAGACATGCCGATCTCGTAAAGATCGGGATAGCAGAGGGCCATCCGGTAGAGGCTGCGGGGTTTTTTTATCCCGCCGTACTCCCCTCCCACGTAGCGTCCGGGAACCTGTACCGATAAAAGAAGGCTTTTTAAGTCTCCGGCATTAATGAAAGCTGTCCCGGTTTCGCCGGAGGGCGGGCTTTGATTTTTCATTTTAGTAAGGGTGCCTGTTTTTGTTGATATTCATAAGAAGGCTCACCCCCAAAACTCCCGTCCAGAGAGCCGAACCGCCGTAGGATAAAAAGAAAAGGGGAATCCCGGTAATGGGCATGATCCCCATGGCCATGCCGATATTAATAATAAAATGGACAAAGATCATCCCCAAACAGGCGCTGCCTGAATAAAGGGCGAAGGCGTCCCTGGTTTTTAAGAGAATCCAAAAACTTCTTATTAAAATAATCATAAAAAGGGCAAAAACCAGCAGGCAGCCCATAAAGCCCCATTCTTCGGCAATAATCGAAAAAATAAAGTCCGTACTCTGCTGGGGCAGAAACCGGAAGTGACTTTGGGTGCCTTTTAAAAAACCCTTTCCCCAAAGGCCGCCGGAGCCCACCGCGGTTACCGATTGGATCACGTTCCATCCGGCCCCCCGGGGATCGATGCTGGGATCAATAAAAACAATAAGACGCTTAATTTGGTAAACCTTAAGAATATTTCTAACCGCCATGCCCCCCAAAAGGCCGGAAAATAAAATGCTTACGCAGTAGGATATCCAGTAATAGTATTTTTTTTTAATAAGAAAAAAGCCCGTTAGGCTGATAAGAAAAATTAATGAAGCCGAAAGGAGAACCACCTTAACATAAGCGGGGGATATTAAAAATTGCAGGGCCTCTACCTTATGGCCCGCGATAAATTCTTCCCAGGCCGGAAGCATGCCGATAACCACCGATAAAAAGGAGCAGGCCACGAGAAAAAAAAGATAACGGATTTTTACGCCGGCAATAAAGGTGATAATGATAAACATGGGCAAAAAAACCATGGAGGTTCCCAGGTCCGGCTGGATAAAAATAAGGCCGAAGGGAACAAGCATAATCCCTAGGGCGGTGAGAAAACGCTTTAGAGAGGCGGAATCTTTGCGGGTGTTTTCCAGGTAAAGGCCCAGAAAAAGGCCGGTGCTTAACTTGGCAAATTCCGAGGGCTGAAACCCAACCCTTCCCCAGGCCAGCCAGGATTTGGCGCCGTTATGTTCCTGCCCGAGAAAAAGGGTTAAAATTAATAAAAGAATAACCCCCAGGTAAAGGTAGAGGGATAAACCCCGCAGTTGGTTATAGTCAAAGTAGGTAAAGATTATCATAATCAGCAGGCCCACCGAAGCCCAGATGATCTGCCTGATATATTCGGTGGAATAATTTACCCCCGCAGAGGAAACCCCGGAGGAGTAGATAAAGAGAATCCCGATGACCATGAGGGCCAGGGTACAAGCAAAGAGGATGTAATCCAAACCTAAAAGGGGCTTAAACCTAATCATGGCTGACAGCCTTAATCCGCGGCAGCCGCTTCGGCCGCTTCAGCCGAGGCTGCCGCTTCAGCGATCCTCTGATTCAGTTCCAGAATATACCAGCGGTTCTTAAATTCCTCCATCACCTCTTCAAAGGTCTGCCGGGCAAAGATACCCTGAAAGATCATGTCCGCCGCCTTGGGGGCCCACCATTCCCAGGTGTTATACCCGTCAATGTGGACCACCACCACAACCTGCTCGTCCGGGTTGTCGGTTTGGTAGGGAGCATAGGCGCAGAACCAGGAACTCCACTGATCCTCCAGGCCCACCTCGCCGGTTCCGGTTTTTCCCGCCACTTCCGTGGCCCTGGTGGTAATCACCCAGCGGGCCGTTCCGTTGGTAATGGTTCCCCGCATATAATCCTTAACCAGCCTAAAGGTTTCCCCGCTGACATCCATGCGGTGCAGCACCTCCGGCTCAATCTCCTCCAGCACCGCGCCGGTAAGGGGGTCCCGAATTTCCTTTAAAACGTGGGGCCGGTAAACCACGCCCTCATTTACCACCATGGCGATCAGGTTTGCCGCCTGAAGGGGGGTAACGCTCAGGTAGCCCTGTCCGATGGAGGTGTTTAAGGTATCCCCCCCCACCCAGCGGGCGTTAAAAGCCTCCTCTTTCCAAAGGGGAGAGGGCAGGATGCCCGGGGACTCCCCGGCAAGGTCGATTCCCGTGAGCTGCCCCAGGCCAAAGGCCTGCCCGTATTTGACAATCCGGTCAATCCCCAGGTACTCCTGCCCCATGGTGTAAAAAAAGATGTTACAGGATTGGGCCAGCCCTTCCTCTAAGGTAAGGCTGCCGTGGCCGGTGAGCACATGGCAGTGGAACACCCGGTCGCCGTAGCGTTTTTCCCCGGCGCAAAGGACCCTCTGGTTTAGGGGGAAGGCGTTTTCCCCTAGGACGGCGGTGGTCATAAGCACCTTAAAGGTTGAAGCCGGAGCAAAGGAGGAACTGATGGCCCGATTAATAAAGGGAAACCGGTTGTCCGCCACCAGGGAGTTAAAGTAATCGTTGCGCTGATCCGTATAAAAAATGTTAGGATCGTACCAGGGATAGGACACCATGGCTAAAATCTCTCCGGTGTTGGGCTTAAGAACCACCACCGACCCCATTCTGTCCCCCAGGGCTTTTTCCGCCAGTTCCTGTATCCGGCGGTCAATGGTTAAGACCAGTTTCTGCCCGTTTTGGGGCTGAATATCCGCATCCCCCGGAGAGGCGTTAATGCTGCGCCCCCGGACATCCACCGTTTGAAACCGGGCCCCCGGCTGGCCCATGAGCACCTGATCGTAGCGCCTTTCCACCCCGGCTTTTCCGATAATGGAGTTCCGCTGGTAGCCCAGGTTATAGGAAACCTGGAGTTCCTCCGGGGTAATGTTGCCCACGTAGCCCAGGATGTGGGTTACAGAACCGCTTTCCGGATAGCTTCGCTTGGGTTTGTCATGCCAGTTTACCCCCGGATAATTGTCGATATTTTCAGCTAGATACACAATAGTCGCGTAATCCACGCTGTCTTTAATTTCTATGGGTTCGTAAAGGTGATAGTATTCCGGGGGAATCCTGTCGGCAATTTCGGCGGGGGAAATCTCAAGAATCTCCCCCAGGTTCCGGAAAAGCTCTTCCAGGCGGCTGTCTCCCACCTCTCCGGGAATAATATCCACGGCAAAGGAAGGGGTGTTCATTACCAGGGGAACGTCAAAGTTCCGGTCGTAAATTTCTCCCCGCTGGGCGGGAATGATCTGCACCCGCCGGGATACCGCCGCGGCCCTTTGAAGGTATTTGCCCACATTGACTATCTGCATAGAGTAAAGATAGACCGTGTAAAGCACGATAAGAAGGGCAAAAAAACAAAACAGGGCCGTTATCCGGGCCTTGGACGGCCCGGCAGTCTGATTAACCGCCATTAAATAATGTGCCTCCCCTTTTCCACAAAAAAGCCAAGGGTCCTGAACAGAAAATACAAAACCGGAGTTAAAACCAAGGTTAATCCCATTTCAATCCAATAACCAAGCCCCCATACCCCCCCCGCGGCTTCTTTGATAAAAATCACCGACAAAAGAAAAACCAAAACCTGTTTTAACAGGCCGACGGTCAAAACAGCCGCAAGGGGGAGCACAAAGGAATCAAAGAATATCTTGCCGTGGGTAAGCCCCGCGGTAAAGCCTATAACCGTCCTAATCAGGGTATTAAAGCCGAAGGGTCCCAGGCCTAAGCAGTCTTCCAGAATGCCCGCCATAAATCCCATAAGCTGCCCGTCCATGGCGCCCCGAAAATGGGCGGCAAAAAATAAAAAAATCAAAACCAGATCCGGGCTTGTTCCCCTTAAGTTGATAAACCGGAACAAGGTGGTTTGAAGAAGAACCAAACCGGCGATGATCAGGAAATAAAGAAGGGGGGGCCTCTGATTAATCCTCACCGCCGGCCTCACTGGATAGGATGTGGACATATTCCAGCCGGGAAAAATTAATAACCGGCTCGAGCAGGATAATAAGAGAGGATTCCCATTCCCGGGAGTGGATGCTGGTGATTCGGCCTAGGTAAATATCCTTGGGATAGAGGGAATTAAACCCCGAGGTAACCACCAAATCGCCGTACTGAATCTCCCGCCGGGCGCTTTTGCTGACATATGCCAGCTCTAAAAGGTCATTCTGCATCCCGCTGCCCTGTACCAGCCCGTCAAACCGGCTGCGCATTAACCGGGCGGAAATGTAGCTTGCCCGGTCATAAATGGGCCTAACCTTGGACGACAGGGGGCCGGTCTCGACAATCCGGCCTACCAGCCCTTCAATCCCCTCCTGAAAAGCCGTTACCGCCTGGCCTTCCCGAACCCCCGCCTCCCGGCCTTTGTTGACCACGATGGTTTCAAAGAGGTTAACCGGGTCTTTAGCTATCACCTCTGCGGAAATGTAACGGTAGCCGGGGCTCTTGGGAAAATCCAGTTCCGCCCTAAGCCGGGTGTTTTCCCCCTGAATTTTTTCGACATCCTGACGAAGGTTTTCGTAATCCTTCATCCGGTCCAAAAGCTCCTGATACTCGGATCGCAGACGCCGCAGTTCCGCAATGGAATTAAGGGTTCCCGAAACAAAGCGGCCGATTTCCGAAATTCCCCGCTGAACCACCGAAAGAACGGTAAAGCCCCACTGGGCGGGCTTAAACGTCAGGGTCCGGGTGGAAAAACCCAGGCAGACCAGGGAAAACAAAATAAGGAAACTGAATAGTTTTATTTCCTTATTTTTTTTAAAAAGACGGCTCAATCGCATAATTGCCGGTTTCTTTTAGGAGTTCAGGTTGTCATAAATGGTCCTGTCCCCCAGGGATTGGATGTGGTCGTAATACATCCCCGCTCCGTTGGCCACGCAGTACAGAGGGTTTTCCGCCAGGATCACCGGAACCCCCGTTTCCTGAGAAATGAGCTTGGGCAGGCCCTTTAGGAGGGACCCTCCCCCGGTCATCACGATGCCCCGCTCCACAATGTCGGCGGCCAGTTCCGGGGGGGTTTGGCCAAGGGTGCGCTTAATCTCCTCGATAACCGCGTTGGTGGGTTCCTGCAGGGCCTCCATAACCTCGATGGAATCGATCTCCAGCCGCCGGGGCAGGCCGGTGATGGCATCGGTGCCTTTGATTTCCATTTTTTCAATCTTTTTTTCCGGCATAACATTGCCGATGGTCATTTTCAGGTTTTCCGCCGTCTGCTCCCCCACAATGAGGTTATGAACGTTTCGGACGTGCTTGATGATAGCCTCGTCAAATTCATCCCCCCCAATCCGGATGGCGTTGGTTACCACCATGCCCCCCAGGGAAATAACCGAAATTTCCGTGGTTCCCCCCCCTATGTCGCAGACCATGTGCCCGGCGGGTTCAAAAATGGGAATATTGGCCCCGATGGCGGCGGCCATGGACTCTTCGATGACCTTAACCTCCCGGGCGCCGGCTTTAATGGCGCTTTCCTCTACGGCCCGCCTCTCCACTTCCGTAATGCAGGTGGGAACCCCAATAACCATCCGGGGTTTTACCAGAAAACGCCGGGGGATCACCTTGGAGATGAAGTAGCGAATCATTTTTTCGGTGGTGTCCAGATCGGCGATAACCCCGTCCCTAAGAGGCCGGATAGCGATAATGTCTCCCGGAGTTTTCCAAAGCATCTTTTTGGCGTCGGTTCCCACGGCGACAACTTTTTTGGTGCCCCGCTCTACGGCTACCACCGAGGGTTCGCATAATAGGATGCCCTTCCCCCTGACATAGATAAGGGTATTGCAGGTGCCGAGATCAATTCCTATATCCAATCCGCTAAAAAGTCTTCTTTTGGTCATTACGCCTCCCGGTTTTATTCGCAGCGGAGTCTATCCATTCTCTTAAGGCCGCTTCTATGTGATACTTCTATTTTAATAAAAAATCAAGCCCTGCAATAGTCCAAAATTCACAATGTTTTTTAACAGCACAAAATACCGGGCGGGCTATCCGTAGAGCTTAAGCCGGGCGCCGTAGTGGTAGGGGTCTATCTCCACCGCCTTGCGCCATTCATACCGGGCCCGGGCGCCGTCCCCTTGAGTTTCGTAAATTTCCCCCAGGTAGTAATGGGCGTCCGCGGCGCTGGCGTTTTTTTCCAGGATGAGCCGGTACTGCGTTTCCGCCCCGGCTATATCCCCCCGGCCGGTATAGATCCGGCCCAGCAGAAAGCGGGATTTTTCCTCTACCCCCTGATCCTGGGTAAGGTCCATAACCTGGTTTAAGCAGTCTTCGGCTTCGGCATTTTTGTCGAGCTGCAAATAAGCCTGGGCCAGGGAAAGGTAGAGGGTATCGGAATGGCGGCCGTCCCCCGCCGCCCCCGAGGCGTTTTCCAGGGCCCTTAGGTAGTATTGGGCGCTTTTTTCCGGCATATCCAGAGCCGTATAAGAAAGGCCAAGGTACTCATAGGTATCGTCCCCCTGATAACCCGAGGCCAGGGAGAGTTCCAGGTACTTAATGGCCAGATCGTAGTAATACCGGCCCTTCAGGTAATAGGCCTTGCCCAGGATAAACTGAAGGCTGCCGGTGAGGGGGTTGGGTTCGTGGATCAGGGCCTTTCTCAGGTTGGCGATGCTTAAATTAATCAGGTTGAGCCTTTCTTCCATAGAAAACTGCCCAACCCCCCGGTAAAAATAGGCAAAGCCGTTGTAAGAGAGGGCCTCTATATCCAGGGGATTGCGGGAAAGGATCTCTTCGCAGCGGCGGTTGAGTTCCTCGTAGTTGAGTTTTTCCCATAGGCTTGCCAGTGTCTCCTCCGGGACGGGGGGAAGGCCGGAATTTTCCTCCCCGGAAGACCGGAAAACCCCCGTCAAAGCCAGGGTTAAAAAAACGGCCCCCAGCACAAAGACTATTCCGGCAGCCCACAGGGCCTTTTTACTCTTTTTTTTCCGGGTGTAAAACCCAAACCGGCTGTTTGGAAGAACCATACTCTCCTCTTATGCCTGGTTTCCAGGCGCAGCTTTAAAAAGCAGGTCTATAAGCCGGGTTCTGTTCCCCAAAAGCCCTTAAAGGGCTCCCGGGGCGATAAGCATCTATCTTGCCCCTGTTGTTGCCAATAGGGTCTTTGCAGCCTACCTGAGAAACACGGGCGGACCACCCTTCTCTGCTTGGCTTTGCTCCGGATGAGGTTTACCCTGCCCTTCCGGTTGCCCGGAAGGCGGTGATCTCTTACATCGCCTTTTCACCCTTACCTCCCGAAGGAGGCGGTATCTTTTCTGCGGCACTTTCTGTCGCCGGTTTTAGGTTTTGCCCTAAAGCGGCGCCCGGGGGTTACCCGGCATCCTGTCCTGCGGAGCCCGGACTTTCCTCCGGCCCCTTGCGGAAACCGGCGCTTATCCGACCTGCATAATTTGGGGTCAAAAAATAATTTTGGCCCCAAATTATCTAATCATCTTCCTCATCGGCAAAATGACCAAAATCTTCATCGTTAAAGGCCACCACGATCTCCTCATCCTCCGGGGTGCTCTCTTCATAGTAGAGGATGCGGCTGCAGTAGGGGCAAAAGAGAATCTTATCCCCCTGGCGGACCTCGTTTTGAAACTGAACGGGAAAGATCATGTGGCATCCGGAACAAATGGAACGCCGGACCGGGACAATGCCGATGCCCGACTTGTTCTTAATGATCCGTTCAAATTTAAAGAGGATATCCTCATCCAGTCCGGGAATGACCTCGGCCTCTTCGTTTTTTAGCCTTTCAAGAACCTTGAGCTTTTCTTCCGTTACCTTGTTGATCTTGGCTTCCTCGTTTTTAAGCTCCTCCTCCTGCTCCTGGATTAAGGCTTCTTCGCTTTCAAAGGAGTACAGAAGCTCGCTTAGGTCCTTTTCTTCGTTGAGGAGGTCTTTGCGGATCTGCTGTTCCCGTTCCATGGCGTCCCGGATCTCCTTATCCAGGGCCTCGTATTCCCTTTGGGTTTTGATCAGGTCCATCTGCTTTTCGTAGGTCTCCCGAAGCCCCCCCGCCTCGGTAAGCCGGACCTTTAGGTTTTCGATCCGTTCCCTTGATTCTTTAATGTGCTCGTTTTTTTCCACGTAGGACTTCTGCAGCCGGTTAAGAACATCCGCCTTGGTGGACAGACTCTTGGGAAGTTCGCTGATATCCCTTTCAACTTCGTACTTTTTGGAGAGGATGTTCTGGAGTACCTTTAGTTTTTCAAAAACTTCAATCATCATTTGTCTGCCCCTTAATTATCGACATAATCCTTAAGTTTTCGGCTCCTTTTAGGATGCCTCAAGCGCCGGAGAGCCTTCGCTTCAATCTGCCTAATCCTTTCCCGGGTTACGTTAAAATAAAGCCCCACCTCTTCCAGGGTAAGGGAGTAACCGTCCTCCAGGCCAAAACGCATCTTTAAAACCTCCTGCTCCCGGGGCGGCAGGGTTTTAAGTATTCCCTGCAAATGCTCCTGCAAAAGCCTAAAGGCGGTCTGGTTGGCGGGATTTTCAATATCCTTATCCTCGATAAAATCTCCCAACAGGGAGTCCTCTTCTTCGCCGATGGGGGTTTCCAGGGAAACGGGCTCCCGGGCGACGTTTTTAACCTGCTTAACCCGGTGCATAGGCCAACCCAGGCGGCCCGCCACCTCCTCGTCGGTGGGTTCCCGGCCCAGCATCTGCATAAGCTGCCGGGATTCCCTAACTACCTTGTTGATCTGCTCAATCATGTGTACCGGCACCCGGATAGTCCGGGCCTGATCCGAAATGGAGCGGGTTATGGCCTGGCGGATCCACCAGGTGGCATAGGTAGAAAACTTAAAGCCCTTTCGGTGCTCAAATTTTTCCACCGCCTTGATAAGGCCGATGTTCCCTTCCTGGATGAGATCAAAAAAGTGCAGCCCCCGGTTGGTGTACTTCTTGGCAATGCTCACCACCAGCCGCAGGTTAGCCTGGATTAACTTATCCTTGGCGTTTTTCATTTTAATCCGGCCCCGGTTTATTTCCTGGGCCTGTTCCAGGATAACATCGGCGGTCTCTTCAAATTCGATCTCCAGCCCTTTGAGCTTTTTTTCCGTAAGCTGAATTTGGCGTATCTTTTCTTTTATATCATCCGCGGACATCTGAAGGTCGTTCACGATAATTTCCCGCTGCCCGGTAATGGCAAGTTTCCGGCCCATGCTCCGGAGTTCCCGGATGTTGGTAATCCTGAGTTTGCGCTCCAGCTTTAACTGTTCCTTGCGGTACCGTTTTATTTTCTTTTCGGCAATGATAAATTTTTCCGAAAACTGGAGGATCTCCTCCGGATGAAGTTCGATTTTGGCCAAAATCCTGATGAGCTTTTTCCGTTTTCGGGACAGGGCTTCGTCTTCCAGGATATTTCCCCCGGAAAGAACCAGCTTTTTTTTCAGCTCCATATACTGTTTAAGAACGGTCCCCAGTTCCTTGAGGGACTCCTTGTAAATCTGGGTTACCCGGCGTTTTTCCGCCAAAAGGTCCGAGGCCTCTTTCTTGGTAAGGTCCATCTCCTTAGGGTCAATTCGGGAGTTTATCTTTTTTTGGAGCCTGTATATCTCGGGGATGATCATCCCCGATTTTTTAAGCACCCCCTTGATGATATTCTCCCCCTCCTCCATCTGCTTAGAAAGTTCCACCTCCTGAGTGGCGGAAAGCAGATGCTCCCTGCCGATTTCCCGCAGGTAAAGACGGATGGGATCATCCACCGCGGCGTCCTTGTCGTTAAACAAGACTTTTTTAGGCACGGAGACCGCCTCGTCCTCCAGCTCCTTTTCCTCTCCCTTGGGCTGCCAGTCGTCATCCAAAAAGATATTGGATTTTTCCAGGAGATTCATCACTTCCTCGGCGTTTTCAACACTGATCATAAGATCAGGGAGAAAATCGCTCACTTCATCGTAGGTAACGCTTTTCTTGGCCTTGGCATACTCCAAGAGCTTTTGTACCGCGGGATTAGTCTGTAAATCTGTCATTTCCTGATACCCTCAATTGTTCCGATTCTTTATCAAGAAACATCTTTTCACCCAGCAATTTTTCTTCCAAAGCCGGGTCCCCTCCTAAACGCCTAAGATGGGCTAATTGCCGGTTGATCCCTTCCTGAGTCATCCTGATCCTTTCCCGCTTAACCTCCGCCAGGCTTTGGCGGATAAGCCGGTTTCCCACCTCCGGGTCTTCCGGAGAAAACTCACCGGAGGCCAGCCGGGAAGTTAAAAGGGAAACCAGCCTGGGGTTATCGATCCGGGTAAGAATGGCCGGATCATTCCCCAGGTTATGGCGGAAATTCTCTTCTAAAATAATGTACAGCTCCCGGGCGTCGGGATCGGTGAGTTCCTCAAGCTCCAGATGGTCCCGAATAAAGGAAAACTGCCCCTGGATTGCCGCCACGGCCAGCATAAGGTACAACTGTTTTGAGAGTTTTTCCTGGTTATATCCGTGTTCTTTGCCAGCCTTGGCCTCATGCCGTTCTAAACGTTTCAGGTCTCCGGTGATGGTCTGGTACTCAACCTCTAACAAATCAGATAACCGCCTGATTAGCCCCTCCCGGCGGGTTTGGGATTCGATAACCTGAAAATAGGGGGCCAGCTCCTTCAAAATGGCCTCCTTCTCTTCGGGAATTCGAGGATCCCGCCGGGATAGTATCCCCCCCAGTATAAAATCAAAATCACTTATAGCCGATTTTAGCAGATTATGCAAGCCCTCTGCGCCCTGTTTTTGAAGAATTTCCGCGGGATCCTGATTTTCCGGAATAACCACAACCCGGCTGGCGATTCCCTCCTCCTGGCAGATCTTAACCGCCCGGAGGGCCGCCTTTTGCCCCGCCTCGTCTCCATCAAAGATAATGAGCCCCTGGGGGGCGTAGCGGCGGAGCAGCCGGGCCTGTTCCGGGGTGAAGGAGGTTCCCAGGGGCGCCACCGCCCGGGGAATCTCCGCCTGAAAAAAGGCAATGGCATCCAGATAGCCCTCCACCAGGATAAATTCCCCGGTTTTCCGGATCCCCCGGGCCGCCTCGGAAAGGCCATAGAGATTATTCCGTTTAAGGAATACCGGGGTCTCCGGGGAGTTGACGTACTTTGGCCCTTCCCCGGAGAGAAGCCGGCCGCCAAAGCCGATATGCTCCCCCGACGGGCTTTTTATGGGAAAGATCAGGCGATTCCAAAAGATGGCGGCCTCCGGGTGATTCCGGGAAAACAGGCCGGAGGCCCCGAGGAATTCCGGGCTGTAGTTTTTTTTGCGGAGAAACCGGTAGAGCCACCGGGAATCCCCGGGGGCATAGCCAAGCTCAAAGAGGGCCGTCATTTCCCCGCTGACCCCCCGCCGGGCCAGGTAGTCTCTGGCCCCCTGCCCCTGGGGGCTGTGGGTCAGAAGGTAATGAAAACTCCCGGCGGTCCGGCGGCAGAGCTCCCGGTGAAGGCTGTTTCTCTCCTCCCCTCCCCTCTCCCTGGGCCGGGAATCCAGGGTTACCCCGGTTTTGGCCGCCAGCTTTTCCGCCGCCTCCGTAAAGGTTAGGCCCTCCATTTCCATAAGAAAGGTAAAAACCGTTCCCCCCTTTCCGCAGCCAAAGCAGTGATAGAACTTGCGGTCGGGGTTGACGCTGAAGGAGGGGGTTTTTTCGTTGTGGAAGGGGCAGAGTCCCAGGTACGAGCGGCCGGAAGGTTTAAGGCTCACGTAACCGCCGATAATTTCGATAATATCCGCCCGGCCGGTAATTTCCTGAATTTTGTCCTGGGGAATCATCATCCGCTGGTTTTGATATACAGGTTGTAGGCCCGGTCGTGCTCACTTAAGGTTCTGGTAAACACATGCTGCCCGGCCTGGGGGTCCTTTAACAAAAAATAATAATAATCGCTTTCCTCGGGAAAGAAGGCGGCCCTAAGGCTTACCTCTCCGGGGTTGGAAATGGGCGCCGGGGGCAAACCCCGAAAAATATAGGTATTGTAGGGATCCCTAATTTCCAGATCGGAGTAGAGAATCCGTTCCGGGTGGGGTTTGCCCTGAATGTCGGTGATAATGTAAGCCACGGTGGCGCAGGAACCCAGGGGAATCCCCTCCCTAAGGCGGTTATAAAAAACCCCCGCCATGAGGGCGGCTTCCCCGGGAATACGGTACTCCCGCTCCACGATGGAAGCCAGGATTACCTTTTCGTAGAGGGGGCCGCCCTGGGGAAGGGCCTCTCCCTGAAGGATCCTCCCCAGGGCCTCAAAGAAACCCCCGATCATAACCCCAGCCGCCCGGCCGGGGGGAAATTCCGGGGGAAAGTAATAGGTATCGGGATAGAGGAATCCCTCGGCAAAGCCCCCCTCAATTCCCCATTCCCTAAGGGAGGCCGGGTCCCGGAGGGCCTCCAGAAATTCCTCCTCTCCGCAGATCCCCTCTTCCGAAAGCCGCCGGGCAATCTGGCCGGCCGTCCACCCTTCGGGAATGGTTACCCGGTAAAGGAGAGTCGATCCCTTAAGCAGCAGATCGTGGATCTCCACCAGGGCGGCCCCGGGGGGAATGAGGTAGTACCCCGCCTTCATGGCCCTGCCGCTGCCCTTGAGACGGCTGAACAGGGTAAAGGCCAGGGCGGATCGAATTAAGCCCCGGTCTTCCAGGGACCGGGCAATCTCCCCGGCGGTTTCTCCCCGGCTTATCCTAAAGTACTCCCCCGTTCCCTCCTCCCCGGCCGCCGGGGGGTTCGGGGGGGTATTGAAATAAACCCCCAGCCCCGATGCCCCCAGGGCTAGGACCGAAGCCAAAACAATCATCAGGGTGAGAATTTTTATCAATTTCATCGTTCCCCTAACGATCCAGCAGGAAGTCTACCCTCCGGTTTTTCCACCGGCTCTCCACATCGGAATGGGGCGCCACCGGCGCCGTACCGCCCCGCCCCAGGGTGGTCATGCGGCCCGGGGTAATGCCTAACTGGGTCAGGTAGGCCTTTACCGTTTCGGCCCTGGCCTTAGACAGGGGTTGAAGCTCGTCCCGCTCCTCAATGGCCGCCCGGGCCGGATTGGCCCAGTATACCGAGGCGGCGTGGCCTTCGATGGTAATCCGGTAGTTATCGTACTTTTTCAAAATCTCCGCAAGCCGCCTTAGAATCGCGGTGTTCCGGTCTACGATCTCCTGGGTCTCCTCGCTTAACCGGGGAGAGTCCGGGGCAAACTGGATGCTGGCAATTTGAATTCTCAGGCGGTTGCCCTCCCGGATCACCAGAACATCCACGGGAATTTTACCCCGGAGGGAGGCGGAGGCTCCAAACCGGTCCTGGGCCTGAAAGACGTAGTCGTAGTCCTCCGCGGAAATCACCATGTCCCCCCGGTCTCCCCGGCCGTCCCACAGAATATCCGCGGCGGGGGTTCCCGTTCCCTGGAAGGTTTTAAAAAGGCTGCCCGCCCGGTCATAGATCTCCATAGACCAGGAGGCTGTCCCCGAAAGGTCCTCGATCCGGGGCAGGATGTGCAGTTCATCGTCCTGGCCGTCATTGTCCGGAGAGAAGGGCTGGGGATTCAGGGTAAGGCTTATCACCGGCGGCGTGGTATCCAGGAGGAAGGCCGGAGTCTGGGAGCTGGGGCGGTTTCCTTTGAGATACTCCACCGTAAGCCGGGCCCGGTAGCTCCCGTCGGCCGCCGAAGCGCCCTGGTCGTCCTTGCCGTCCCATTCCAGGGTATCCACCGCCTGGACTCCGCTCCAGCGCCGGACTCCCTGGCCCTGGGGATTTTCAATGGCTAACTCCCAGCGGGAAATCCCTTCTTTATTGGGAACCACCAGATTAAACTTGAGGGACTCCCCTTGGTTGGGGGCAAAGCCCTCTTTTTCCGCGGTCAGATAGGCCGTCCGGGGGCTGGAATCCAGGGTAATGACCTGGGGAGACGAGACCGAGGGGTTCCCCGCCCTATCCACGGCGGAAAGGGTATAGGTATACCGGCCGTCGGGCAGGGTGTTTCCCTGCTCGTTCTTGCCATCCCAGGCAAAATTTTCGGCCTTCCTGGGCCAAAAGTACTCCCGCACCGTTTCCCCGGCGGCATTCTTAAAGACCCCCGTCCAGGGAAGCTCTTCTTCGGAGGTATCCTGGGCAATAGGCAGGGCGTCCTTAAACCCGTCCCCGTCGGGAGAAAAGAGAAGGTACTCCGGGGTCAGGCTCTGCCGGGGGGCCTGGGTATCCAGTTCCACCCAGCGGCTCAGGGCTTCGGAAATGTCCCCCTTCTCATAGGTTACCACCAGGCGTCCCCGGTACTCCCCGTCGGGCGCCCGGGTATTCCTGGCGGCCATGCCGTTCCAGACCAGGGCGGAACCCACGGAACCGTTTCCCCCGGTTTCCCAAACCGGCTCGCCGGCCCGGTTTTCCACCCGGAGGCGGTAACTTTCCACCCCCTCGCTCACCCTAAGGCCCGGAAGAAAGGTAAGGGCATCCAGGTTCCGGTCTCCGTTGGGACTGAAAGCCGGAAGGTCCGTGGAGAGAAACACCGTGGTTTCCTCGGTGTCCAGGGTAAAGACCGCCGGAACGCTTTGGCCGAAATTACCGGCCCGGTCCGCCGCGGAGAGGGAAAGGGTGTAGCGCCCGTCGGGCACCAGTTTGCCGTCGTCGCCGCTGCCGTCCCAGTCAAAAGAAGGGGAAACCTGGTTCCGCCAATGGTAGGTTTTTACAACGTTCCCCTGGGCATCGGCAATCTCCCCCAGCCAGGTTTCTTCTTCGGTTGAGTCCACGGTAAAGGTAAGGGTATCCTTTTGGCCGTCTCCGTTGGGAGAAAAGCTGTCGTAGGAGAGGCTCACCCCGGCCTGGGGGGGAGTAATATCAACGATAAAGAGGGGAGAAATCGACTCGGGGCGGTTCCCGTTGACGTAGCTTAAGGAGAGTTTGGCCTTATAGCTGCCCTCGGGAATAAGGGCCCCCAGGTTATCCCGGCCGTCAAAAAGAGTAACCGGGGGAATTCCGGACCCCGAATAGGTCCTGAGAACCCGGCCCGCGTCGTCCGGCTCCGGGCTGATCTCCAACTGCCAGGAGGTTATCCCCTGGGTAACCGGAATGGAGGGCCGCAGTTCCACCACACCCTGACCTTCCCGGCTCCCCGGAGAGAAATACCGGGTATTAATGGTAAGGCTGATGGGGGTGGGAATCGTACTAACAATAATATTATCAAACCCGCCGGAAACACTGTTTCCCCCCCGGTCGGTGGAGGCAATTTGCACGTGGTAAACATCGTCGGGAACCACCAGGCCCTGGTTATCCCGGCCGTCCCAGACAAAGGAACTTACCGGGGCGTTTCTCCATTCCTGGGTCCGCACCGCCCTTCCCCGGGAATCCACGATGCGGAGGACCCACAGGTCTTCCCGGGACCCGGAGAGGTTAATCCTGAGGGTGTCCTTGTTTCCATCCCCGTCGGGGGAAAAGATGAGGTCCGTTCCCCGGGGAGGGTCCAAAATCAGCTCCGGCGGCGTGGTGTCCACCATGAGGCCGAAGGGGGCGGACCTGCCCAAATTCTGATTATCATCCCAGGACTCCACGTAAAAGGCATACTTGCCGTCCGGAGCGGGGGTTCCATCATCCTGGTATCCATCCCAGCGCAGGCTTTCGGGGAGGGTAATTCCCGTTTTTACCGAGAAAAGTCGGCGGAAAAAACCCATAAAACCCCGGTTTTCCGGCCGCTCCTCCTTGTTTTCGATCCGGCGAATCACCAGGCCCTCCTCATTCTGAATGACCAGGGCGTAGCCGGAAACGTAGCGGGAATCGGTAATGCTCAGGGGAAGGGTGAGAAAATCGTAGATTCCGTCGTTATTGGGGGAAATATACTCCCGGACCGGCAGCCGGGCAAACTCTTCGGCGCTCACCAGGCCCCGGACAGGGGCGGGAACGGGGGCCGGGACGGCCTCTTGAGCCGCCGCTTCGGAGGCTTCAGGTACTTCGGAGGCTTCAGGGGCTTCAGAAACCCCGGTGGCGTCCTGAACGGTTCTGATCCGGCGCCCCTCCTTAGCCGGGCGGATGGTAAGGAGACGGTGAGAATCCGCCCCCTTGGAGTTCAGCAGGCCGCCCTTCCGCAGGGCCACCGGTTCCCCCTCCTCCCCCTCCGGGGAGTCTGAGGGAGCCTCGGGGGATTCCCCTTCCGGGGCCGCCTCGGGCCGGGGGTTGCCCTCCTCGTCGAAGCGGAAAAATCCGGAATCAATGCGGATCTCCGGAGGCCGCCGGTCTATCACCCCCAGGCTAAAATTCAGACCGCCGCCGATGGCCCAAAGGCCGTTTCCAAAGGAGCCGGCCCCGGTGTCAACCCGCAGTTCGCTTTGGGTCCAATCCCGCAGGGCCATTTCTTCGGACAAGCGGCCCCGGGTAATGGACACGCTGTGTTTGTAGTAGAGACCGAAGGAAGGAATCAACCCCGAATAGTCGTCATTCAGGATGCCCTTGGCGTCCATCCGCAGACCCAGGGCAAGGCCGAAATTCCGGGCAATGGTGAGGTCCGCCCCCAGGCCCAGGATGACATTTTGAAAGGTGGGTAAAAAGAGGGAGCCGGAGAGGTTCAGGGTAAAGTTCCGGCTGTCCAGGGGGGTAAAGGCGGCCCCCAGGGCCAGGCTGTAGGGGCTGGGGTAATCGGTGGTTTTTTCAAAGTAGCCGAAATTCTTGAGGGCCGCCGCCCAGCGAAAATTGTTAAGACCTTCAAGCCGGGGGAGGAAGTGGATAACCCCGATATCCAGGGCAAAGCCGTAACCGTTCCCCGCGGAAAGGTTGAGGCCAATTCCCGCCAGAAAGTCATCGTAAAGTTCCTTGGAAAAGGAGGTGTGAATGTTAAATTGATTCCCCAGATTCAAAAATTTCCACTCCGGGGAGTGCCGGAAGGCGCCGGAAATGGAAAAGACTCCCCCCTTTGTGGGGATTGCCGCCCCGGCATTGAGGTTAAAGCCGGAAAACCCCGGATCCCCCTCGTCAAAACCCAGGCCGATGTAGTTTAAGTCCAGGGTGATCCGCTGGTTGAGGGCGGAGGCCGCGGGGTTAAGGATGTCCCCCTGGGGAGAAGCGGTACCGGTATAGTCGGTACCTAAAGCCAGGAAAGCCGGGGAAGAGAGACGTTCAAAAACAGCCCGGCCGTCGGCAAAAAGGACAGCTAAACCCAAATTCATCATCAGGGCGCCCATAAGAATTCCCCGGAATTGCCTTTTTAACATCGTTTTACCTCTCCCCATTCAAAAATCTGTTATTCTAAACCAAATCAAGTATAGCTTTTTTTAGAAAATTATCCAATTCCCCGGCGGTTAAAGTTCCAGTTCCAGCCCCTCGGTTACCAGAAAGATCTTTAAAGGACGGCTTTCCAGGTGATTGGCATACCAGTTGGCGGAATTGAGAATGCTGTAGATCTTGTTGTCCCCGTATTTGGGTTCATGGTGAAAGAGCCCCAGATTCTTAACCCCCCACGCGGCGGCAAAATCGACGGCCAGGCTGTAGGACGAATGGCCCCACTCGTATTTTTCGATAGCCTCATCCAGGGTGTACTGGGAATCCATGATGAGGTAATCCACCCCTTCAAAAAACCGGCGGTTCTCCGGATTTTTTTCAAAGTCCTTGTCCCTAAGCTCCGTGTCCGAAGAAAAAACCAGGCTCTTTCCCCGGTCCTCGATCTTGTAGGCGAAACAGCCCCCGGGATGCTTCATGGCCCGCCAGGAGATCTTCCCCCGGCCCAGATCCAGGGTTGAACCATGGAGGGTGGTGAAGGTCTTTTTGGCGTTCATATCATCCATGGTAACCGGAAAGTAGGGCGCCTTCATCTGATCCCGCAGGTAGGTTTCCATCTTGGCCATGGGGCTGTAGTAGGTAATGGAGTTTTCCGGCAGGTAGGCCGGGTCAAAAAAGGGGAGGCCCTGGATGTGATCCCAGTGGAAGTGGGTAAAGAAGATGTGAAGGTGAAGGCCAATCTCTTTTTTCTTCATCATGTCAATCCCCATTTCCCGCAGGCCCGTTCCCCCGTCTAGGACGATCCGGGTCCCATCGGAAAGGCGGATCTCCACGCAGGTAGAGTTGCCTCCGATGCTGTTAAGAAGGGAAGCCGGAAGTTCCGCCATGAACAGCCCCCTGGCTTCCTCGGAGAGGATGTCATCGGGCTTAATCCTTTGGATAACCGCGGCAACCTTTCCTTCCAATTGCCGGGGAGTTAAGGGGGTGGGGACGGAGCCCCGGACGCCCCAGAATTTTATAAACATGGATCGTCCGTTTTCCCCAGGTAGGGCTCCAGGCGTCTTTGTTCCAGCCAGGACCGGATCTCCTCAAGGCCGTGCTTCCGCCCCCGGTTGATTCCGGGACAGCCTGCGGCCAGATCCTTCCAGGCCTCCGGGCTGGACAGGGAGGAGAACCAGAAAGGATAGGACCGGCATTGCAGGGGCCTGACGGAGTAGACCGAACACCCCCCCCCTTCCCAAAAAATGCAGTCGAGGTTGCTTTTTTCAATGAGGCTTAGCCGGGAACAATGCCCCAGGTCTACCCAGCGGCAGTACCTTTCCATGAAATCCCCGGTGGAGAGGTTGAAAAAACCGGCGAGGGCCTCCCGGTCCTGCCGGGATAAAAAGACATACCCCGGTTGAAAC
The DNA here is from genome assembly GCA_031273605.1 of Spirochaetales bacterium. Lineage (GTDB taxonomy): Bacteria > Spirochaetota > Spirochaetia > UBA9216 > UBA9216 > JAISRN01. The sequence goes on from JAISRN010000135.1 coordinate 19,231, forward strand.
CGGCAGCAGGAAGAGCATCGGCGGCATTCAAACGATAATCCTGTTTTATAGAAAGGCTCATCCATTTTTCCGCCCCGATAGGTGTGGCCGCACCAAAAAAAATCCCCGGAGGGAAAGACTTCCCCCACCGGCAGAGGTTGAAGAAGAGCTTTTAAGATGGGGAGAGAAGGATTCGAACCTACGAAGGCGTTTGCCAACAGATTTACAGTCTGGCCCCTTTGACCGCTCGGGAATCTCCCCGGTTAACAGGGGGAAAACCGGAATTTTTCCCGGTATTTTCCGCCCCTGTCAGTAGATAGTAAAAAAATTAGGAATTTTTGTCAACCCTGAAACTCGTTTTTGAAACTCGTTTTTTAGGGGATAAGAATAATTTCTACCCGCCGGTTTTGCCGGCGCCCCTCTTCGGTGGCATTATCCCCCAGGGGTTCCCTTCCCCCGGCGCCCTCGTAAAGGAACCTTTCCCCGGACAGGCCCCGCCGGGTTAGCTGGGAAACAATTTCCCGGGCCCTCAGAACCGAGAGTCCCTCCTGGCTTTCGGCGCTCCCCACATCGGCGGTATGCCCCCGGACCAGGAAAAGCCCCGGCAGGCCCTCAAGAATCTCCGCCAGGGTGGAAAGGCGCTCCTCTTCCCCGGGCAAAAGCGCCGCCTGGTCCGGCGCAAAATGCAGGTCCGGCAGGGTAAGGACCAGCCCCTGGGGACCCTGGTTAAGGGTAATCCCCTCTTCCGGCCCCAGCTCCTGTTCCAGCCGGGCCCGCCTTTCCGATTCTTTCCCCGCCGGGGGCTCCCACCAGGTTAAAATAAACCCCCCGTAGGACGTCCTTTGCCCTCCGGCCAGCCCATACTCCTCCTCCAGAACATCCCGGATAAAAAGTTTCCCCGGAACTTCCGGGTAGAGGCGGATTTCCATTTCGTGGGAACCGGAGGCCTGGAGAAGGTTGGGAATGGGGGGAAGGGGCGGGTTATCCTCGGTCTCCCCCGCCCGGATAGGGGGATAGCGGAGGGAAAAACGGCAGCTTATCCTGTGGTAGCCCTCAGCCCCCTCCCCCAAAAAGCCCAGGTAGCGGTACTCGTAAACTACCCCTATCCGGGCGGGGGGATCAAACTCCCCGCCCAAGAGGATCCACTCGCCCCGGCTCTGCCAAACCTCATGGAGCCCCGGAAGTTCTTCAGGCAGGGCCGGAACTCCCCGAAGGCTGGGATAGCTCCCCCCTTCGGCCCAGAGGGCGCCATTTTCCGCCGCCAAAAGTCGGCTTAAAACAGCGCCCCCCACTTCCCGGCCATAGACGGGAACCGCCTCCCGCACCAACTGCTCCAAAATGTAAAGGCTTCCCCAATAGGCCGGCCCGGAATCCTCCCGGCGAAAGCCGCCCCGGACTTCCCGGGAGAGCAACCCCTGGTACCGGCCGTTTAACCGGACCCTCAGGTTCAGCCTTTCGGTATAGCTTAACTCTTCCCCCGGCTGAAACCCCCAGGGGAGCGCCCCTTCCTGGGCGGCCAGGGAAGGAAGGGGAAAAAAAAGGGCCGCTCCGAAAAGCAGCCCCAGGGTTAAACTAAGGTTTCCCTTACCAGGTGTCAGGAATGTCGTCGGCATCCCGGTTTCGTTCCGGAAAAAGGTCGGTTAAGGCCCTGAGATCGTCAAAATAAACATAGTAGGTTCCCATGGTGTCCCTCAAATCACATTCGATTCGGAAACCCCGGAGCCGGATGCCCATGGAATTGGAAAAGTGGAGGTCCCGCTGGGCGATACTCTCGGGAACCCGGACGGACATCCGCCGCCAGCCGGAAAAGTTGAGCTTCCCCACGGTAAGTTCAATCGCGTTGCCGTAATAATCTTCGAGAAGAACCTTGAGGACGTGCTCATAGTTACGGCCCACCACCCAAAGAGAAATAACCTTGCAGACCCCTTCGATGGGAATCGGCCGGGCAGGTTCAATCTGGATGTATTCCATAGCCCTATGGTAGTAGTAGGCCTTAACGCCCAGCACGTAATCATCGGCCTCGTCTATGCCGGCCTGCTGTTCCGCCTCAATGGGCTGCTTATCCTGGGGGCCCCCCGCTATCTTTCGAATGGTGGCGAAGCCAAAGTCCCTGGGCATGAGGGCCCGCCACATACCGGCGTCCTCAAACCGGGACAGGGATATTTCCTGAAGCATCTGCTGGGCCGAATCGATTCCAATGAGGGTGGCGTCCGGTTCGCCCACCGGTTCATCAAAGGCCGGCTGCTGAGCCGACAGGGACCCAACGGCGGCGATTATCAGAATGGGAATAAAATAACGCTTCATCAACTTTTTCTCCTTTACTGCGCAGTGCTGCCCCAGATCTCTTGGACTTTGTCCGGCCAGGTCAAACTGTCCCCGTCAAAGTAGGATTCATAGGTGTCGGTTAAGACCTTGATTTGATCAAAATACACAAAAAAGTTCGCCACCCTTTCGTAAGGCCGGGTCCAGAGCCGGACCTTTACCAGGCGGAGGGTTTTTAAAGTGGGAATATAAACTTCGGACTGGGGAATATAGGGGGGAATTTCCGCCCTCATGTTTCGCCAGCCGGTAAAGTTGATGTTTCCCAGGTTGAGGGTCCAAACTACCCCGGTATAATCCTCCACATCCACCTCGATATAGTAATCGAAGCGGGACCCCCATACCCACAGGTCGATGCTTTTTGCCCGGCCGGGAATTTGCAGGGGATTGGCGACGGTATTGCCGTTATCGTCCTGCTTAACGGGAATGATCTCCAGGTAGTTATACCCCAACCGGTCAAACCGGGCATTAATGCCCAGCACCTGGAAATCCCTGCCTTCCCGGTTTACCCCGTGAAGGGCGGTAGGCCAGGCGGAGGCATAGGTTTGCCGGGGAAAACCCTCGGTGATGAACTTACTCCCCCGGACGATCCATTCACTGGTTCGGGTTTCAGGATCGAAACTTTCCAGAACGATGGATTCTAAAATTTCGTTGCTTTCATCCGCCATGACAAAGCCGGAAAAAGCGGTGAGAATTGTTAGTATTAATAGTATCGAAAAGATTCTATCCCGGTACATACATTACTCCTTTATAAATCTTCAAATGAATTATATTGACTATCCCTTTTTTTGTCAAATCTTTTTCTTGATAACCGCTTTTTACCGCCCCTTTCCGCCCCGGCGCCTAAAATTCCAGGGACAGGAGATAGGTTTCATAGGTTTTTTGGGCCGTTCCGTGGGCCGTCCGGGCCGCTTCAATCCGGGGAGAAAGGCCCAAAATCTGCTGCTCCGCCTCCTCCAGCCTTTTGAGGTACTCCCCGGCCAAAAGCGCCCCCGGAGAATCCTCGCCGCCCCGGATCTGGTTCCCCGCCGCCTCCAAATTAGCCCGAATCCGGGTTTCCTCGGCCAGAAGGCGGGTCAATTCCCCCTCCAGACCGTTCAGAGCTTGGGCGGCGGTGTCGATGCGGCCCCTTAGTTCCAGGGCCTGCCGGAAGATTTCCCGGAGGAAAGGGGGAAATTCCTCGTTCGAGGCGTAATGGAGAAGGGCCTCCGGCCGAATCTGGGTTAGGGTAAGCTGTTCGCTCACCGGGGATTCCTCTTTTATCGTCCAATCGGAGGCCCCCGGCGGCAGGGTGAGGACAAAACGGTAAAGGGAATCCGCCATTTCCTCATAAGCCGCCGGTTCCGTTAAAACCGCCCCGGATATCCGGGGGTGCTCCAGTACCAACCGCCGGGGACCTTCGGCGGCGCTGCGGAACCGGTAGGTCCGGGTATAGACGATTTTTCGGCGTACGGTCATAACCCCGGAAGCCGCCCGGATAGCGGTGAGGAAGCGCCCCGTCCCCGTCTCCCAGGAGGCGGAAACCGAAAGGTCTTCCCCAAAGGAGATCATCCGCCGGTCCCCCGGGGGCAGAAAATCCAAAAGGGCGTCCCCCCCATAGAGCCCTTCCTGAAACACCGTTACCGGTCCTGCGGGGAGCCCTAGGCCCAGGGTATTGACAAGTTCCGCCCCCCGGGCGGGCCGCCGGTTCTCCCCCGTTGAAGCGCCGGAGGCGGTCAGGATCAGGGTGGGCCGGGCTTGAATTTCCCCGGAAACCAGACTCACCATAAGGCTCTGATGCCTGGCCAGGTTTATCCGGGGAAGGACCAGGCTAAAGTCCTGCCCCCCCGGAGCGGCGGAGGGGGTTGCGGTGAAGAAGGCGGGGCTGGGCGGCGGAGAGGGGGCGGCTAAGGCGCGGTTCTGCGGGGCCAGCGATTCCGCCTGAGCCATGTCGGCGCTCATTTCCAGTTTCATGGAAGAAGCCGTTCCGGCGCCAAACACCCGGGCCTCCCCGTAACCGGCAATGGCCAGGGGCAGCACAGGCCGGGCAAGGTAATAGGGCGGATAAAGCTCTTGAATGAAGGATACCGGCCGGCCCCCCACCAGGGTGAGTTCCACATCCTCCCAATCCCGGCTGCCGTCGTTATCCACCAGGGCCCATCCCTGAAATAAAGCCCTTTCTCCCAGGTCCAACCGGTAGGAAACCTTCCACACGGGGCAGGGAATCACGTAACTCAGCCGGACCTCCCGGAGGTTAGGGGTTCCCCGGTCCCGGGGAAGGCTTAAGTTTACCCGGCGCTGCCGGGAATCCCGGGAGGCGGCGATAAGGTCCAAAGCCCGGTTAAGGTCCCCGGTAATTTCCGGGTCCGTGAAGGAAAAGGACTCCAGGGCGTCCAAAAAAACCCGGCGGATTCCCTGGGGGGTAAGGAGAAGGAGGGAAGCCCTTTCCCCCTGTTCTTCCGGGGAACCGGGGCCGGAAACGCTGAGAATCCGCCCCGAAAGCGGCGGGGAACCGGGGATTTGAATTTCCGCCCCCCGGAGGCTTTGGAGCAGAGCCCCCAGGACCGGGAGAAAATCCCCCCCGGTTTGCCCGCCGTCAAAACCGGGAAGGGAAACCCCCAGGCTCTCCAGGGTTCGGGACAGGGTTTGCTCCGAAGGGTAGCGGACCGACACCGCCGCCGAGGCGGGATCAAAGATGGTGAGGGATTTTAAAACGTCATTAATCGCCGAATAGTCAAAGGACAGGCTCAAACCCAGGGGACCGGCGGCCTGAAACCGGTGTTCAAAGTAGCCCACCCCGGAAGAGTAGAGAACCACCCGGTTTAAGGGGAGCCGGGATTCTTCGATTTCCCCGGACAACGGCGAGGAGGGAGTCTGGGCGGCCGGGGAAAACAAAGAGCATCCCCAAAGGAGAAGCCCCCCCCAAAGCCTTAGCTTAAAAGGAGGAATATTAGACCCCGCGAATAACTGCATAAACCGTTTTTCCTTGTTCTAGGCTACACCTTACCACCAGTGCGGAACTATGTCCAGCCTCTATTGGGAAGGGCCAGGATAAACGCATAGAAACAAAAAAGAGGAAAATGGACCACCGACCACAGGGAAAGCACGGACTTTTGCTCGAATTCCCCTCTTTCGTCCGTGATGTCTGTGTGGTCCGTGGTTAAAAATTCTTATGCGTTTGCCTGCGCCGGCCTGCGCCAAAGCGTCTTTTTTGACTTTCTTTACTCGCCTTTTAGGCGCTTTAACCGCCCTTCCACAATCAGCTCCGGCGGGTCCTGGCCGCCTTCCCCTTTGAGGAAAGAGCGGAAGCGCCGGAGAGCCGGGGCCGGATCAAAGGCTGTCCACCAGAGGGAAACCCCGTTAAGGGGAAGATAGTCCGGCAAAAGGAGGATCGGGGGGGGGTCCGAACCGGGAATTCGGAGGAGCCTTCCGTCGCCCTCCCCTGCCCTAAGAACCAGAAGGCCCAGGGGCTGGTTCCGGGCAAAGGCTTCCAGTTCCGCCGCCGCCTCCCCGGAGGCGTGGGAGGGAAAATTCCATTCCCGAAACCGGCCCCTTTCCGGCGGGTTCTCCTCCGGCGGGGCCTCCTCCCCGGCGTCTTCCATGGCCTGGCGAAAGGCTTCCGCTTCCCCCAGGAGCTCCGGAACCGAAGAAAAAACCGCCGCCACCGACAGCCCCCGGGAAAGGATCTCCCCCGCCGAAAGCCCCGCTTCGGCATAGGCCCGGCGGCGATCCAGCCGGAGGACCGTCAGATTGGGGGGCAGAACCTCCCCGGCGGGGGGGAGACCTTCCGCCGCCGTTAGGCACGGGGTTTCCGGATGCTCCCAGGCAAAGCGCCGGGCCTCTTCCTGAAAGGAGGGGGGCCAGAAAACCGGGGAATTCCCCGGGGGCGGGGTTTCCGGCAGCTCGGGACCGGGAACCCGGTTCACCCTAAAACCCGCCCGGCGGAACTCCCTCTCCCAGGAGAGGCCCCAGCCGGGGTACAGCCGCCGGAAATCTTCGGCCAGGGGATCCTGAACCAGGGTTACGGGGGTACAGGAGACCGAAAATCCCGAAGCCATCACGATAAGGCCGGAAAAAAGGATCCCCCAGCGCCTCCGGATGAAACGCCATTTTATCGTCATTCTCTCCGTCCGTCCGGTCAGTGAGGTTTGTGTTTACCCTTCTTGATTGAGTAAACCCAGTTGGGCTGTTCCCCCTAAGGGTAACAGGTTCTACCTTCATTGACAATAACCGGGCTTTGAGACTAAGGTGAAAGGAGAAATTGATATTATTTAAGGAGGGCGTTTATGATTTCTTACAAAACCCTGGGTCTGGTTAATTCTAAGGAGCTTTTTGCCAAAGCGGTTAAGGGGGGATATGCCGTACCGGCTTATAACTTTAACAATATGGAGCAGATGCAGGCCATCATCCAGGCCTGCGTGGAAACCCGGTCCCCGGTTATTCTCCAGGTTTCCGCGGGGGCCAGGAAATACGCCAACGGAACCCTGCTGCGGAACATGGCCAAGGGAGCGGTGGAATACGCCAAGGAACTGGGGTATCCCATTCCCATTGTGCTCCACCTGGATCACGGGGCGGATTTTGAGATCTGTAAAGAGTGCATCGACAACGGATTTTCTTCGGTAATGATCGACGGGAGTCACCATCCCTACGATAAAAATGCGGAACTAACCAGGCAGGTGGTCGAGTATGCCCATGCCCAGGGGGATTACGTTACCGTGGAAGGAGAGTTGGGAGTTCTGGCGGGGATCGAAGACGCCGTTTCTTCGGAAGAGACCCACTATACCCGGCCGGAGGAGGTGGAGGACTTTGTGAAAAGAACCGGGGTGGATTCCCTAGCCATTTCTATCGGCACCTCCCACGGGGCCAACAAGTTTAAGCCGGAACAGTGTACCCGCAACGCGGCGGGCATCCTCATTCCCCCTCCCCTGAGGTTCGATATCCTCGAAGAAGTGGAAAAACGCCTGCCGGGGTTTCCCATTGTTCTGCATGGCTCCT
>JAISRN010000048.1 GCA_031273605.1 Spirochaetales bacterium
AAGGGCAAAGACAATAACAGGGGGTATAAACTTTATCCTTGGCACAGATGAGGAAACCCAAAAACTGTTCAGAAAAGAAGCCCTGTTATTAAAACAGGCGAAAACACTTTGCCAAAGCCTTCTGGATAAAAACCAGCGGTATGAATCGGCTTACTTTGAAGCAATCAGGGTTGCCACAGGCCGTATCACTGAACAGGGAAAACTTTCATTCACAGAAATCAACAACCAGATAAACGAACTTTTGCGGCAAAGCATTAAAAGCGAAGGGGTTATCAATCTTTTTGGGGATAAACAACAAGACTTTTCCTTGTTTGACCCAAAGTTTCTGGAAGAAATATCCCGCATGAAGGAAAAAAACCTTGCCGCCGAACTCCTGCGTAAACTGATTGCGGAACAGGTGCGGATATACAACCGGACGGATACCGTTCAGGCGGAGAAGTTTTCCGAACGCATGAAAAAGCTGATGAACGCCTACCGTAACGGCCAGCTAAGCAATGCCGATGTGATAGACGAGCTTAAAAAGATGGCCGCCGACATTGCCTCGGCCCACAAGGAAGGGGACGACCTCGGCCTGTCATCTGAAGAACTTGCCTTTTACCATGCCATCACCAAGCCCGATGCGGTCAAGGATTTTTACACCAATGAACAGCTTAAAGCGATGACCCAGGAACTAACCGATATGCTCAGGAAAAGCCGGACCATAGACTGGCAAATAAAGACAGCGGCCCGCGCCGGTATGCGCATGGCGGTCAAACGGCTTCTTAAAAAATACAAGTACCCGCCGGAAGGCATGGAAGACGCCATTACAACGGTTATTGCCCAATGTGAGATGTGGACGGAAGGGGAGTCATAGCCGGAGCCAGGACTTTTGATCCCGGAATTGGCAATCCTCCGATAATTGTCTGTTTCAGGCGAAAAGAATCCAAACCCTCATAATAATAAGCCTTTAACGAAATACTCAATTCGGTCAAATGACACCCCGCCCTTTAAACTAGTGTAGTGTAATTGACAAATGGCTTAATGAAGTCAAACCACGGACCTCACGGACAGGAACCACGGACAGGAACACGGACAAAGAATAAGAATAAGAATAACCACGAAAATCACACGAAAGGATGCGAAAATCCAATTACTCCTTTTCTTTGTCCGTGTCTGTCTGTGTCGCAACGTGGTTATTCCTGCTTCTGTGTAAGACAGAACACTAGGGAGCCAAAAAAATCCCCGCTGCCCGGAAGGGGCGGCAGGGACGCTATTGAAAACCTAAAGCCCGGGGCCTTAAGCGATATACATTTCTAAGGCCTGGGTGCGGGAAGGGTGCTGCAGCCGGCGGATGGCCTTTTTTTCAATCTGCCGAATCCGTTCCTTGGTAAGGTTATACTTATCCCCAATCTCCTTGAGGCTGTGAGCCTTAAGCCCCCCCAGACCGAAACGGTACCGGATCACATTAGATTCCTTTTCCGGCAGGGTGGAAAGAACCTCGTCAATCTCCTCTACCAGGGAGGCATGGATGGCCTCCTCCTCCGGGGCGGGGTAACCGGTGCTTTCAATGTAATCCGACAGGTCGGCGGATTCCCTCTCGTCGTAAACCGGGGTATCCAGGCTCACCGTGTCCCGGGAAATGGCCAAGAGAGCCCCCACGTGGGCCGGGGTCATGTGTAAATCCTGGGCAATGGCCTCGTGGTCCGGCTCGCTTCCATTTTGGTTTTGAAGGGCCTTGCGGACCTTTTCGATCCGGGAGAGTTCCCCCGAGCGGTTCAGGGGCAGCCGGATCATCCGGACCTTTTCAAAAATGGCCTTGAGGATGGACTGGCGGATCCACCACACGGCGTAGGAAATAAAATGATAGCCCTTTTCCGGATCATACTTTTCGAGGGCGTTTATCAGGCCAATATTGCCTTCACTGATCAGGTCCGCCAAAGGCAAACCCTGGTTTTGATACTTTTTGGCCACATTCACCACAAAGCGCAGGTTTCCCCGGATCAGCCGCTGCCGGGCCGCTTCCTCGCCCAGAATCGCCCGCCGGGCGCAGTCAACTTCCTCTTCACGGGTTAACAGGGGAATGGTATTAATCTCTTTCAGGTAAAGGGAGAGGACGTTTTCATCCTCCTTCGTCATAGCCGGGGTTATTTTGTTTTGCTTGATCATTAAATCCTCCGCTTATTATTAAGCAAGAAACGTGCCAAAATAGGGTGAACGCTGTAAGTTATTGTGGTATAAGGACTTAGGGGAATGGAAAAAAACCGGCCTCCGGAGCGCCGCCCCGGTTTTGGGCCTTTTTGACCCAATCGGAAAAAAAACCTTCCCTACTGGGTTAAATTGGCCCGGATTTTTAAAAGGAAGACCCCAATCCGGCCGCAGCCGAACCGGGGTCATCACCGTCCGGGGAGCTTGAACCGCCCCCGCTTTCACGAAAACTTTCGGCTCATTGAGCCGGTTCCAAATCGGTTATTTTGGAACGGCCTCTATTCAATAATGGCCAGAATGTCGGACATCTTTACCAGAAGGTTCTCCTCGCCGTCAATCTTGACCTGGGTGCCGGCGTACTTGTCGTACATGATCTTATCATTGACCTTGACTTTTATGACGTCCTTGTCGTCCCCCACCGCCACCACTACGCCGGTTTGGGTTTTTTCCTGGGCCGTCTGGGGAATGTAGATGCCGGAGGCGGTTTTTTCTTCCATTGCCTCCATCTTGATGAGAACTCGATCTCCTAGGGGTTTTACTTTCATATCCCTGTCTCCTTCTAAATAGTATGAGGATAAAGCCGGAAACCTCTCCCTTGGCGGGGAGGCTATTATTACGGTTTCATTCCAAATATACGAAAACCGGACGGCCATCGTCAACGAAATAGTGAAAATTTCTTTCACTAAAGGGCCTCCCCGGGGCCTTTTACGGGGAAAAAAATTGCCCCGGAGGAAAATTTTCAGTATTTTTAAGTATGGCTACCCTTGCGGGAGAAGATTTTTGCCGCTTTTGCCGAATTCAGGAAGAAAAATACCTCCGCTTTCGGCGCAACGGCTGTTTCGGCAGCCCGGCGGAAAAGGACATGATTCGGGATCTCATCGCCGAAGCCTGGGAAGACCTTCGGGACTCCCACTGCCTTTCGGAACTTTCGGGGCAGGAAAAGAGCCGCCTCTTTTCCCAGGAGGTTATTATCTTTCCCTGCCTCCACACCCCGAAATCCTGGTTTTAAAATCCCCTTTTTAAGCCCTTGCCCTTACAACAGGGAATACCTCAAAATAAGCCCTGCAAAAACGATGGAAACCATGGAGAGCAGCTTGATCAGGATATTGATCGAAGGCCCGGAGGTGTCCTTGAAGGGGTCCCCCACCGTGTCTCCCACCACCGCGGCCTTGTGGGGCTCCGACCCCTTTCCTCCGTGGCGGCCGGACTCGATGTACTTTTTGGCGTTATCCCAGGCCCCCCCGGAATTGGCCATCATAATGGCCAGCACAAAGCCCGTGGCGGTGGCCCCGGCAAGCATCCCCGCTACCCCGTTGGCCCCCAGGATCAGCCCCACCAGAATGGGGCTGACGATCCCCGTCAAAGCCGGGGCGATCATCTCCCTTTGGGCCCCCCGGGTGCAGATGTCCACACAGGCGGCGTAGTCCGCCTCGGCCTTGCCTTCCATTAGGCCGGGAATCTCTTTAAACTGCCGCCGCACTTCCATCACTATGCCCTGGGCGGCCCGGCCCACCGCCTTCATGGTCATGGAGGAAAAGAGGAAGGGCAGCATGGCCCCCACAAAAAGGCCGATGAGAACCGGCGGGTTTATCAGGGAAAGGTCCAGAACAAAGTCCGGGGCCTTGATCTTAATCTCGTCCAGATAGGCCACGATCAGGGCCAGGGCGGTGAGGGCCGCCGAACCAATGGCAAAGCCCTTGCCCGTGGCGGCGGTGGTGTTGCCCAGGGAGTCCAGGGCGTCGGTCCGTTCCCGAACCTGGGGGGGAAGCTTGGACATTTCCGCAATGCCCCCCGCGTTGTCCGCCACGGGCCCGTAGGCGTCGGTGGCCAGGGTAATGCCCAGGGTGGAGAGCATCCCCACCGCGGAGATTCCCACCCCGTAAAGCCCCTGGGAGAAGTCGGCGCTTCCGCCGGAGGCAAAAAAGCTGACCATCACCGAGACCCCCACAATGAGCACCGGAACAAGGGTGGAGAACATCCCCAGGGAAAGGCCGCCGATGATCACCGTGGCGGGGCCGGTAAGGCAGGTGGCGGAGAGTTCCTGGGTGGGTTTATAGGTGTCCGAAGTGTAGTATTCCGTAAAGAACCCGATAAGCACCCCCGCAATGAGCCCAGACAGAACGGCAAAGTAAACCCCCCGCCTCTCCGGGTGGTTGGCGCAATCCAGGGAGTAGTAGATCACCGGGTAGGAGGCCAGGATGATCAGGGCGGAAGAAACGTAGGTTCCCTTCCGCAGAGCCGCCAAAAGGGCCCGCTGTTCGGTTTTTTCCCCGGAGCGGACGAAGAAGGTCCCGATAATCGAGGCCAGGGTTCCCATCGCGGCCATGACCATGGGAACCGCGGCCCCTCCGTATCCGTAGCCGGCGGACACCGAAAGGGCCATGGTAGCCACAATGGAGCCCACGTAGGATTCGTACAGGTCCGCCCCCATGCCGGCCACGTCCCCCACATTGTCCCC
>JAISRN010000162.1 GCA_031273605.1 Spirochaetales bacterium
CTCCCCTTCCGCCTCGTCCCCGGCGTTTAAGGAGGCCGTGGGATCCGCCACATGGACATAAAGGGCTTCCCCCTCCAGGCTTACCGCGTCATCGGGATCATCGCTCCAGGGGCTGTCGATGGCAAAGGCCGGCAAACCGGTTAGGTCCCGCCGGGGTTCCGGCCGGGGGGGCGGCGGGGGCAAAAGGGCGGAACCCTCCGGACAGCCCGCCCGGGCGGGGTGGGGATCGTAAAAAAGGGTCCAGACCCCGGTTTGCAGAAGCAGGGCGTGGGCCTCCCCGGGGGACTCCTCCCTCCCCAGGGCCTTGAGAATCCGGCAGCCCGGAGCGCGCCCCAGAGCCAGGGCCTCAAGCTCCTGCACGTAACGGCGGTCCGCGGAAGGATCAAGCTCCCCGGAGCGGAGCCGCCGGATAAGGTCTTCAAAGTCCCGCCCTTGAGTCTCCTTGGCGGCCCGGCGTTCCTGTTCCGCCCGGACCCAGGCTTCCGGCCGGCAGACAAGGGCGGAGGGGGTACCGGAAAAGTAAAGCCCCCCGGCCAGAAGCCTCCAGGCCCCCCAGGCGCTTTGGGGGCTGAACTCCAAAAAAACCAGTTCCGCCAGTTCTTTTAAAGTTGAGGGCCCGGCAAAAATGGAAAGGAGTTCCCAGGCTTCCCGAACATCCCGGTCCTCCGGATCCGAGTTTTCTATAGGCACAATAGTGCAGGGACCCGGAAAAATCACTTCGATATCCTTTTCCCGGACTTTCAGGGTTTCCCCGCCGGGCAAAAGGAGGGTTAGCTTTTCTCCGGTTTCGGCGACCCAGGCGGGTTTGTTTTTGTAAACCCCCAGGCTTTTGAGGGGAATCACCAAGGGGCCTTTTTAGGCGGGGCGGCGTACAAACCGGCGGGGCTTATCATCGGGCTAACCGGAAACGTAAATTCCGCAGTTGCGAAAGGTCAGGGTGTGTTTTTCCAGGCGGCTTAAAACTTCCCGGCCTAAACCTTCATCCCGTCCCGCCGGAAGCGCCGCATCCATGTAAAAGAGGTACTCCCAGGGCTTGCCGATGATGGGCCGGGATTCAATCTTTTGAAGGTTGATTTTTTCCTTGGCCAGGATTCCCAGGCACTGCTCCAACTGCCCCGGCTCATCCTTCAGGCTAAAGATAAAAGAAGCCTTCCGGTTTTTGACGGACCCCTCCGGCCCCGTGTAGGGATCGTCCTTTTGGGCAATAATAAAAAACCGGGTGTAGTTGTTAGGGTTGGTTTCGATGTTTTGCTTGAGCACCGAAAGGCCGTAGTACTCCCCGGCAATGCTGTTGGCAATGGCGGCCCAATCCCGGCGGCCTTCCTGAGCCACAAAGGCGCAGGCCCCCGCGGTGTCCCCCCAGGGGGCCCGCTCAATGGCGGGGTACCGGTCCAAAAAAACGGCGCACTGGGCCAGCCCCTGGGGGTGGGAAAAAATTTTGGTTAAGCCCTCCGGAGCGGTTCCTTCAAATCCCAGGAGGCTGTGCTCCACCCGGATAATCTTTTCCCCCACGATCCTAATCTCCTGATGCTGAATAATTAAATCATAATTTTCGTGGATGGAGCCGGTAAGGGTGTTTTCAATGGGGATGATTCCAAAACGGCTTTTCCCCGAGGCCACGGCGCGAAAGACATCCCTAAAAAGGGGGCAGGCCCGGGCTTCAAACTCCTGATCCCGGAAAAACCGCTGCAGGGCCTGTTCGCTAAAGGCCCCGGGGTGGCCCTGAAAGGCGGCGGAAATCACCGGGGAACCCTGGGGGCTTGAACCGCTGACCGCCGGGGCGGCCTTGGGGCGGACCGGCAAAATTTCTAAGTCCTTGCCGATGACCGGACAGAAGGCCTCCACATCCCGGACCAGTTTTTCAAACTGCACGGGATACAGGGACTGGGGGCCGTCGGACAGGGCCTTTTCCGGTTCCGGGTGAACCTCCACAATGAGGCCGTCGGCCCCCGCGGCCACCGCCGCCAGGGCCATGGGGTGAACCTTGTCCCTAAGGCCCGTGCCGTGGCTGGGGTCCACAATGACCGGGAGGTGGCTCAGTTTTTTTACCACCGGGATAGCGGAAAGGTCAAGGGTGTTCCGGGTTTGGGTTTCAAAGGTTCTGATGCCCCGCTCGCAGAGAATAACATCCTGGGTTCCGTGGGCCATGAGGTACTCCGCCGCCATAAGCCATTCGTCGATGGTGGCGGCCAGGCCCCGTTTAAGGATCACCGGCCTGCCCAGGCTGCCCACTTTTTTTAGAAGCTCAAAGTTCTGCATATTCCGGGCGCCAATCTGAAAAATGTCCACATAGTCCAGCATCAGCTCCGCGGTTTCGGTGGAAACAATTTCAGTGACCACCGGAAGTCCCTGACTTTCCCCGGCCTCTTTTAAGTATTTTAGCCCTTCTTCCCTCAAACCCTGAAAAGCGTAGGGGGAAGTACGGGGCTTGTAGGCCCCCCCCCGGAGAACCACCGCCCCCGCCTCCTTCACGGCGCAGGCGGCTTCGAGAATTTGCGACCGGGATTCCACCGCGCAGGGCCCGGCAATGATGGCGATGGTGTTTCCCCCAAAGCGGACCCCCCCCACATTAACGATGGTGTCTTTCTTTTGCATCTCCCGGCTGGCTAGTTTGTAGGCCTTGGTGATAGGGATGACCCGGGCCACCCCGGGAAAAACCTCCAGGGTTCGGGGGTCCAGGGTAACCATCCCCACCGCACCCAGAATGGTTTCCTCCACCCCGGCAATTTCTTTAATTTTGAGTTTCCGGGATTCCAAAAAATCAATGATATGCTGTTTTTCTTCCGGTTGAATTTCCCGTTTGAGAATGATAACCATGGTTGTTCCTTTTGGGGCGTTTTTCGGCCTGCCTAGAGTGTGGCATAATTTGGCCCCCTTGCCAAGCCTTACTTTGCAAAAATTTAACCACGGACAAAGCGGGGAAAAAGAGGAACCGCTAAAGGCGCGAAAAGCCGCGAAAGAAAGGTGGGGGGTGGAGGTTGGTCCGTGTTCTCCTGTCCGTGTCGTCGGTGTGGTCCGTGGTTATCTTTAATTGAGAACGGCGACAGAGAAGGGCGGGGCCGTGGACCCTCCGGGGGTTTTCGTTTATAATGGCCCGGTGCGGCTTGAGACCAAGGAAAAGGCCGGAAAGGAAACTATCGGAAAAATGAAAACCCTTTGTGTTATAGATGGAATGGGGGGGGGCATCGGGGCGGAGATCATAACCCGGCTGCGCCGGGAACTCCCGGAGGATCTGCGGATCATTGCCCTGGGGGCCAACGCCGCGGCCACGGAGCGGATGATTCAGGCCAGGGCCCACCAGGGGGCCACGGGGGAAAACGCGATTCTCCTCAATGTCCGGCAGGCGGATTTTATTCTGGGCCCCCTGGGAATTGCCTTTCCCAACGCCCTGATGGGGGAAATAACCCCGGCCATGGCCGAAAGCCTCTCCCTGGCGCCGGGGGTCAAAATTCTCATCCCCGTTCCCCAGCCCCACTATCACCTGGTGGGCCTTAGGGAAGAGCCCCTGGGGGAACTCATCGCCCAGGCGGTGGACCGGCTTAAATCCCTCCTTTAACCGGAAGCAACCGGAAGCGGGCAGCCCCGGGCAGGCGGCCTTTCGAACCAACAAAAAAGCCAGGCGCCGGAGAGTCCGGGCTTCTCCACGGGCGGCAAAAAAACCCGGGCCCCTGCTTAAAGGAGACTAACCATGCAGGGCCCCCGGGAAAAAACCGTACGACGGCCGCCTAGGCTATGAATTCCGCTAACGCCTCCTCTGTCTTAGTTTGCCCGGGGGCCTCCCGGTTTTTGCCTTCCTCCGGGGCATCCCCTTCGGAGAAATTTTTGTTTTCCGCCAGTTCCAGATGTTCGGCAACAATTTTAATTTTGGAGTGGGAGTGGCCTTCCTGATCCTCCCACCGGTCCTGTTTCAAATAACCGACTACCCGGATACTTTTGCCTTTTTTAAGCTGGGTCGAGGCGTATTCCGCCAGGCGAGTCCAGCTTTCTACTTCAAAAAATGACACCTCCTTTACCGTGTTTTCATCATGCCGGTAATACCGGTTGACCGCCAGGCCAAAGTTGCAAACCCGCGTTCCCTTGGGCGTTTCGTGGAGCTGCGGGTCCCGGGTTAAGTTCCCTTCCAGCAGCACCGAGTTTAAATTATTCATTTTTTTTCTCCTCATCAGTTGGCATTTTCCGGAATTTTGCCTTTATAAATATGGACCCCTCCGGGCCGGAACCTGCTTTCAAAATTAGGAAAAAATTTTAAAAATTAACGCTTTTTTGCCCTTTGGGCTAAATTTGGCCTGCAATTCCCGGCCGCTTGAAATTGTCCCGGCAACAGGGTATTCTGCCTGTATGAAGAAAACCATCAGGCTCATTATTACCGATCTGGATGAGAGCCTCCTTACCCGGGACAACCGGATGCCCGATGAAAATCTGAGGACCCTAAAGGCTGCCCAGGAGGCGGGAATTCCGGTTACCCTGGCATCGGGGCGGATGTTCCGGGCCATGCTGCCGGCGGCTCAAAAATTGGACTTAAGGCTTCCCCTGGTGGCCTACAACGGCGCCATGATCCGGGACCCCCAGGGGGAAAGAACCATCCGCTTTCACCAGGGCCTTGGGGAAGAACAGAGCCGGCAGCTTTTGGAGATCCTCCATGCCCAGGGCGCCCACATTCAGGGTTATCTGGACGACGAGCTTTACGTGGAACGGGACGATAACCGGACTGCGGGGTACGCCAAGAAAGACATAGACAGTTACCATGTGGTCCCCAGTCTTTCATCCCAGCGCCCCGGCTTTACCAAACTCCTCATCATTGAGGAGGATCCGGAAAAGATGAAGGCTATCCGCCGGGCCTGTTCGGTGGTTGAGGGGGTTGGAATTGTTCAGTCCTCCGCCATTTATTGTGAGTTTCTTTCCGGTAAGATCAACAAAGGAACGGGCCTGGAATTCCTCTGCCGCTATTTACAGATTGACCCGGCCCAGGTACTGGCCTTTGGGGATCAGGAAAACGACATTCCCCTCCTAAAAACCGCCGGCATAGGGATTGCCATGGGAAACGCCGTCCAAGCCTTAAAGGATGCGGCGGACGATATTGCCCCGCCGGTGGAAGAGGCCGGGCTTGCCCGGATGGTTAGAAAGTA